>CAZUMF010000063.1:0-18442 GCA_964621385.1 uncultured Desulfohalobiaceae bacterium | reverse complement strand
GGAGTCCCAGACAGAGCTCTTCGTTGTCCAGGGCGTAGCCCCGGGCTTTGATCTGCTGCAGTTCCCTCTGCAGCATTTCCCGGGAGACAATTGATTTGGACGTGCTTGAATGTCGTTTGGCCTGGCTCCAGAACGTATCCAGATCAGACTCCGGCAGGAAAGCCAGGATGGCTTTGCCCAGAGCTGTGTGCTGGGCCGGGGCCCGACTGCCGATTTCCGAATCGATTCTCAAGATTTCAGGGCTGTTGATTTTTTCCAGATGCACCACGTCCACGCCTTCGAGAAAGCCGAGATTGATGGTCTCTGTATATTTTTTCGACAGTTCCTGCATGAAGCGCATGGCTGTTTTGCGGATTTCAAAGCGGCTGGCCAGCTTGGTGCTCAACTCCAGTATCTTGAAGGTCAATTCATAATGGCCCTTTTTGTTTTGATCCACATAGCCCAGCTCTTTCAAGGTGGCGAGAAAGCGATGCGCCCCGGCCCTGTTGTAGCCCAGGGTCTTGGCCGTCTGGCTGACGCTCAGTTCGCTGTGCTCCGCCAGAAGCTCCAGGACGTCCATGCCTTTTTTCAGGGAGCTGATGAAGTAATATTTCTTATGCTCGGCCATATGTCTTGCTATGCGTAACAACCGCCAAAATAGTGTTACATGTATTTTTTAAAATAAATATCGCTTTGTCAAGAAAAATTTTTCACGATATTTTAAGAGAATAGCTTAAATTGACGGAATGGTGCTGTCCGGATTCAGGCCTGAACGGTCTTTCCGTTCAGGCCTTAGAGGACTTTGCGCAGAAAATTCTGGGTCCGTTCGTTGCGGGGGTTCTGGAAGATCTCCTCAGGGGTGTTCTCTTCAATGATCACGCCTTCGTCCATGAAGATGACCCGGTCGGCCACTTCCCGGGCAAAGCCCATTTCGTGGGTGACCACGACCATAGTCATGCCTTCCCGGCCGAGCTGCTTCATGACTTCCAGGACCTCCCCCACCAGTTCCGGGTCCAGAGCGCTGGTGGGTTCGTCAAAGAGCATGACTTTCGGCCGCAGGGCCAGGGACCTGGCAATGGCCACCCGCTGTTTCTGCCCGCCGCTCAGATGGTCCGGATAGACGTCGGCCTTGTCCGCCAGGCCGACTTTGATCAGGATATCCCGGCCCAGTTGGTTTGCTTCGGCTTTTGCCATCTTCCTGACCTTGAGCGGACCCAGGGTGACATTGCCCAGGGCGGTCATGTGCGGGAAGAGGTTGAACTGTTGAAAGACCATGCCGGCTTCGGTGCGGATGAAATTGATATTTGTTTTTGGATCCTGGAGATCATGGCCGTCTACAATCACCGTCCCGGAGGTGATGTCTTCCAGGAGATTGATGCAGCGGAGCAGGGTGCTCTTGCCGGAACCGCTGGGCCCCATGATCACGGTGACTTCGCCCTGAGCGATCTCCAGGTCGATGTCTTTGAGGACTTCCAGCCGTCCGAAGCTTTTGGAAAGGTTTTTAATTTCTATCATGTGTTGATATCCATTTTTTTCTCGATCATGTTCAAAATCCTGGACAGGGAGAGGGTCATGATCAGATACATGATGGCCACGGTCAGCCAGACTTCAAAGGCCCGGAAATTGGAGGCGATGATCTCCTGTCCGGTGCGGGTCAGCTCGCCGACCCCGACCACGACCAGGAGCGAGGTGTCCTTGAGGCTGATGATGAATTGATTCCCGAGCGGCGGAATCATCCGTCTGAAGGCCTGAGGCCAGATGACGTAGTACATGGTCTGGAAATGGGTCAGGCCGATGGAGCGGCCGGCCTCGGTCTGTCCCCGTTCGATGGATTGAAAGGCTCCGCGGACAATCTCGGCGATATAGGCGCCTGAATTCACGGCAATGGCGGCAATGCCGGCCATCATGGGGGGGATGCGCATGCCCAGGGCCAGGGGCAGGCCGAAGTAGATGAACATGACCTGGACCATGATCGGGGTGCCGCGGATGCTTTCAATGTAGATCCCGGCGATTTTTCGCAAGAAAATGTTTCGGGAGATCTTCATCAGCCCGGACAGGGCTCCCAGAGCGAAGCCGATGAGCAGGCCGAAAACGGTGATGAGAATCGTCAGCTTGACCCCGGTCAACAACATGGGAACCGATTCCCACATCACACTGTACTTGAAATCAAAGCCCATATCCATATGTTCAGGTCTCTTTCCCGCAAGCAGCACGGATTAGATTTGTTTGCGTATAATTTTGTATTTTCATTTATATCAGTTATATACCAGAAGTTGGCCCAAAATAAAGCCCATGTCCTACAGGATCTTTAAAAAATTTTATCGAAGGCAGATACAAATCGCAAAAGATGCCAACTTCTGGTATGGGGCACAATAAAGCAGGATGGGAGGGTCCCATCCTGCTTTACTGGCCGGTTGCCGGTCATTCTTCTGGCCTGCGTCCCGTGTCTGTTGAGGCTCAGGCTCTATTTCGGATCCGTGCCGAACCATTTTCTGTAAAGCTCGTCATAGCGGCCGTCTTCCATCATCTTGAGCAGGGCGATATTCACCTTTTCGCGCAGCTCGCTGCCCTGGGGAAAGGCGATCCCGTAGGGCTGCCCCTGGTACAGGGGGCCGACCACCTTGACTTTGCCCTTGCCCTGATTCTGGGCATAGTACATCAGGGGCGGGGAGTCGAAAAACACGGCGTCTGCTCCGCCGGTTATGAGTTCCATGAACAGATTGTCGGTATTGGGCAGGAGTTTGACGTCCTTGGTGGGAACCCCTTTTAAAAAGTCAACGCTGGTGGTCGCTGTTTTGGTGACCACGACCTTGTCGTTCAAATCGTCAATGCTTTTGATGTCCTCATTGTCGGCCCGGACAAGGATCACCAGCCCCGAGTCGTAGTAGGGGTGGGAAAAATCCACCACTTCCTCCCGGGAGGATTTGATGGTGATTCCGGCAATGGCCGCATCAATGCTCTTGGACTGCAGGGCCGGGATGATGCCGTTGAAGTCCATGGTCTGCCATTTATAGTCTATACCTAAATCTTCGGCAATGGCATCAAAAAGCTGGACGTCAAAGCCGGTGAATTCACCCTTATCATTTTTGAATTCAAAGGGTCTGAAGTTGGCGTCAACTCCGACGATCAGCTCTTTAGCCTGGACGGACCCAAAGGCAAAGGCAAGAACCAGAACGGTGAATACGATGGTTTTCAGGCATTTGAACATGAAGGCCTCCTTGTGGGTTAAAAGATGGATGTTCATGTGTCACATAAAAAGTGACATTTGCAAATATTATGTTACGCAAGCATAGAAGCAGACCGGTTCTCTTGTCAAGCGGGTTTTAAAAGACCCGCATACCGGCATAAGCCACGACCTGCTGCCGGTCGCCGGTGACATCGCCGGAGTTGGCGTATTGAACCAGTTCGGCCCGGGAAGCCCCGCGTTCAACAGCCAGGGCCAGGCCGAGGGTCATGGGCAGGACCCCGCACATGGAGATGTTGTTTTTTCGAACGGTTTGAAACAGTCCCTTGGGGTCGAGATTGAGGATGGCCTGGATGGCCTTGTCGTCCTGGATTTTGGCCTCCTGACCGGAAATGAAATGGCTCATGTCCGAACTGACGATCACGGAGACGGCTTCGCTCCATTGGGCGCAGGTCCGGGCCAGGTGCTGTCCGACTTCAATGAGGATCTCGGAATTCATGGCCGAGACGCAGATGGGGACGATGCGCACCCCTGGATTTTTCACCCAGAGAAAGGGCAGCAGGACTTCCAGGGAGTGCTCCTGGTCGTGCGCCGCAAAATCGGATTTCAAGGCGGAGTGGGTCTCCAGCAGACGCTCGGCCAGATCCTGATCAACGGGCAGTTCCACTCCGGGAATTTCCCAACTGCCTTTGGACCAGACCGCGAGCGGTTCCCCCCGGCCGGAATGGTTCGGACCCAGGAGCAGGACGGTGTCCGCCAACTGGACGTCGGCCAGGGTCCGTCCGGCCACGTGCCCGGAAAACATATAGCCGGCATGGGGCAGCATGCTCAAAAGAGGCTGTTTGTCCGCCGGTCCGGAGGCGGCAAGATACTGTCTGACTTCGGCTTCCCACTGCTGTTGCGAGCCGGGATAAAATCGTCCGGCCACCACTGGCGTTCGTTTCATGGCGTCCCTCCTCATCCAAAATCACCTAGACAGGATTTTCGAGCTTCTGTGTTGTTTCGTCATATTCACAATCGCTACTGAGCGATTGTGAATACAGTTTATTTGAGACCTGCAGGTCCTGTCAAACCACTGGAAAAATTTTAACAAGATTGGAAAATGCAGGGAAACAGAGACACTTCAAGTGGACCGACTCTCTTGACAGCAGAACATGATCTATGCTATGTCATTCTTGACATAAGTTATAACCATAAACACAAAGGAGTACAGTATGCGTTTGAAATTGCTTTTATTGTCCATGATCGGAGCCGTTTTGCTCCTGGCGGGGTTCAGTTCTGCATCTTTCGCTGCAGATCAACCTCAGTTTAACGAAGTTTACGGCCAGGGCGACCAAGTCCTTCGCATCGCCACAGGCAGTCCCGGTGCTCTGGGGCTCCTGCGCGAAATGGCCATGCCGTTTTGCGCGGCAAACAACTGTCAGATCAAATGGCTCAAGCGGGGAAGCGGGGCCTCTCTTAAGGCGTTGCAGCAGGGGCTGGTTGATGTCGCTCTGGTCCATGCACCCCAGGCCGAAAAACAAGCTGTCGAAGAGGGCTGGGCCACAGGACGGACCTTGCTGGGCAGCAACCAGTTCTACCTTGTGGGCCCGCCTTCGGATCCGGCCAATATTCGAGGCGCTGGATCGGCCTCTGAGGCCTTTCAATGGATCGCCAAGGCTGAAGCCCCTTTTCTCTCACGAGCGGATAATTCCGGCACACATAAAAAGGAGATGCATATCTGGGATCTGGCCGGCGTGACCCCGAAAGGAGAGTGGTACATCAAAACGCATGACTTCATGGGACCCACTCTGATGAGGGCCGATAAAACGCCTGGGTATTTCATGACCGACTCGAGTACATTCCTGGTCAAAGAATCGCGACTCAAGAATCTGGCCATCCTGTTCAAGGACGATCCCATCCTGATCAACGTCTATCATGGCTTGATGGTCCACCCGGCCCACAATCCAAAGGCCAATGACAGTCTGGCCAGAAAATTTCTGCGGCATGCAGGTTTCGGCCCTGGACAAAAAGTCTACCGAACATTCGGGCTCGAACGTTTCAACACCCCTTTGTACGAAGATGCCTTTTACGCCCAGCAGTTTGAGCATTGATCCGGTGCCAATTTAGGTGTCAGCCCTGCCGCTGGCAGGGCTGACACCTAATTATCTGATATTTATTGTAATATACCACTGAGCTGTTATGCTGTTCAATTAAAACAACGACTGCCTGTTTGATCAATGAAGAAACAAAGAAAAATGAATGAAATACCAATTACTTGAAGAAAAAGCTGATTCGGGGATATGAGCATGTCTTTTCTTTGATTCACCATTGGACGTTCGACGTTCGATGTTCGATGTTCATTCTGTCACGCCCTTTGGTTCAAAAAAGTCTGAAGTTTCATACGAGGGAAAAAGACGCCGCTCCTCGTGAAGAGCAGCCTGGAAGAAAAGGGAGTGCACTGCCTGGAAACCTTTCTCAGCCGCAGGACAGGCGGCCCTGGTTCACGAACAGAAAACGGTCGCTGACACTCTCCAGCCAGGTGCGATCATGGCTCACGAGGACAATGGTCGCGCCCCAGTGTTCCCTGGCGGCCAGGGAGGCCTGTCGGATCCGCTCTGTACTTTCCTGGTCGAGATTGGCCGTAGGCTCATCCAGGAGCAGAACGTCCGGCTTCAGGGCCAACCTGGCCGCCAGGGCCACCCGCTGGGCTTCCCCGCCGGAGAGTTCATGCCGGCACCGCCTGGCAAAGCGCTCCGGGGGCAGGCCGACCTGCTCCAGGGCGGTCTGCACCCGGGCCTGGACATCGTTTGCCCCGCGCACTTTGAGTCCGTAGGCCACATTGGCCTGGACCGTTCGTTTCAGGAGGTAGGGGCTTTGATCCAAAAGCGCGATGCGGCGCCGGGCGGCGGCGTCCCTGGAGGAGACCTGAGATCCTTGAAAGCAGAGCGTCCCCTGGATAGGATCTTCGAGCAGGGCCAGGATGCGCAATAGTGTACTCTTTCCGCTGCCGTTGGGCCCGAAGAGCCCGAGAATGCTCCCGTTTTGAATGCCCAGGGAATCGATCTCCAGGACGACCCGGCCGTCGTATGCCTGGCGGATGGCCTCCAGTTGATAACACTGCATACCTACTGCCCGATCCGGCTTTTAAGAAAAAACAGGGCCAGATTGACCCCGAAGGCGATGGTCAAGAGCACAATCCCCAGGGCGATGCCCAGGGCGAATTGTCCCTTGTTCGTCTCCAGGGCGATGGCCGTGGTGATGGTCCGGGTATACCATTTGATATTCCCCCCGACCATCATGGAAATGCCCACTTCGGACACGATCCGGCCGTAGGCGGTGACCGCGGCGGCCAGAAGGCTGAAGCGGGCTTCCCAGACCGTGGTCAGCAACAGATCTCTGGGCCGTGCGCCCAGGGTCAGCAGGGTCGGCCTGAGTCTGGAGTCCAGACTTTCCACGGCGGACGCGGTCAGGGCGATGATGATCGGCAGGCCGAGAATGGTCTGGCCCACGGCAATGCCCGGCAGGGTAAACAAAAGATCGAAGTGGCCTAAGGGTCCGCGTTGTGAGAAAAAGCTGTAGACCAGCAGTCCGATGACCACCGTGGGAAAAGAGAGCAGGGTATCCACCAGGAGTCTGGCGATTTTCTTGCCGGGGAAGGTGTAATGGCCGAGGAGGTAGCCGAGGGGGACACCCAGAAGAAGGGCCGCGCCAATGGACAGCGACGAGACCCGGACCGTGCACCATACTGCCGAATAGGTTTCCGGGTGTCCCGAGATGAGGAATTGAAGGGCCTTGTACAGGCCCTGCCAGAGATAGTCCATTTATTGGGCGTTGGGATTGAACAGCTTTTTGCCCAGCAGGCGAAAATCGCCGATCAATGCCTGGGCGCTGTCCGAGACCATCCAGTCGATGAAGTCCCTGGCCAGGTCTGCTTTGACCCCGGAGCAGCGTTCAGGATTGACCACCAGGGCACTGTACTGGTTGAACAGGGAGGCATCCCCTTCCACCAGGATCTTCAGTTTGGGGTTGCCGTCGTTGTTGTCGGCATATTTGATATAGGTGCCCCGGTCGGTCAGGGTATAGCCGCCGCGTTCGTCGGCCATGGTCAAGGTGCTGATCATGCCCCGGCCGGTTTCCAGATACCACTCGGCCTTTTCCGGGAGGTCCACGCCGGCCTGATCCCAGAGCAGCAGCTCTTTTTTATTGGTTCCGGAATTGTCGCCGCGGCTGAAAAACCGGGCCTTGGCCTCGGCAATGGCCTGCAGGGCCTCTGTGACACTTTGTCCCTTGATCCCGGCTGGATCGTCCGCCGGACCGATGAGCACGAAGTCGTTGTACATGATTTGGGTGCGATCCACGCCGTAGCCGTTTTCGACATAGGCCTTCTCGGCCGGAGGAGCGTGCACCAGCAGGACATCCACATCGCAGTTTCTGCCCATCTCCAGGGCCTTGCCCGTGCCCACCGCGGTCCATTTCAGCTCGATGCCGGTGGCTTCTTCAAACTTGGGGGCCAGGGAGTCCAGCAGCCCGGTGTTGTCCGTACTGGTGGTGGTGGCCATCATCAAGGACTTGGCCGAGGCCGGTCCGATGCCGGCAACAAGCAGCAGCAGGGATGCGCATAGCAACAGTTTCAGGCCTTTCTTCATGAAAATCCTCCTTTGAGATGTGAGTTGCAGTGACAAATAGGGTATTTGCTCCGTTGAGAGAAATCACACCATAGCAGTAGGTCTTATTTTGTCAATATTTTGCTAAAAAATAAAAAACGTACCAATACAGACACAAAGTGACAAAAACTCTCGAGATTGTGTTGCTTCACGGCTGCAGGTGTGGCGGCAACTAGGGATCAATGGCCGGCGGCACAGCCTTTTGCTTTCGGGAGTCCGGCCAGTCGCCGGGCCCCTTTGGTGAAGCCGCCCGGAAAGAGCGATTCGATTTCCTTCAAGCTCAAACCCGTGCCTTGCTTGATTTTGTGATTCAGCGGCGCTTTGCCCTGCTCCAAGTAGTAAGTGCGAATAAAGCGCAGCACCCGCCACTGCTCTTCACTCAAGCATTCAATGCCGACTTCCCGGGCAAGGACAACAGCCACCTCTTCCGACCACATGGACGGGTTCTGGAGAAACCCGTCCATGTCGGTCACGATTTCCCGGCCCTTGACCTGCCTGATGTTTCGGCGCTGTTCGCCGCCGCTTTCTGGTGGTGTCTCAGGGAACATATATTGAATTTTGGATTTTGGATTGTTAAGACAAAGAATAAGAGCTGGTTATCTGGCACAGGTCCAAAACTTTTTATCCAGCTGCCTTTATCGCCTTAAGGACCTTGTCCGGGGTCGCGGGCATATCATAGATTCGAGCTCCGACAGCATCATGTATGGCATTAACGATGGCCGGATGCGTGGGCACCAGAGTGAATTCCCCGATGCCTGTCGCGCCTAACGGTCCGTTTTTCCGAGGCGTTTCCAGCAGGATGGTCTCCATCTCAAAGGCGGTCTTGACGCTCGGAAATTGATACGTCTTCCAATCTATGGTCTCCCCATGGACATATTCTTCCCGCAGGGCCATGCCCGCGCCCATGTCCATACCGCCTTCGATCTGGCAGGTCACGGCCAGGGGATTGATGATGACTCCCGGATCAATGGCCGCGGTCATTTTTACTACCCTGACCTCTCCGCTGTTGATATCAACCTCGACTTCAGCCAACTGCACCCCATGGCAGTAAGAATCCCAAAGCTTTCCCTGGCCGGTGTGCTGGTCCATTCCAGTATGGGACAGGGTATTCACTCCCATATACCGGGTAGGTTTACCGGCCTGGACCAATTCATCATGGGTTTTTGCCCCGCTTTCCTGCATGGCTTCCTGGAGGGCCTCAATGGCTTTCACCAAGGCCTGTCCGGACATATAGGTCTGGCGGGAGCCGGCTGAAACGCCTGAATCCGGGGTCTCTTCCGTATCACGGGTGATAATACGTACTTTTTCCCGCGGAATATTCATAAGATGGGAACAGACCTGGGTCAACAGGGCGTCATTGCCCTCCCCTGGGTCGGCCACCGAGGCATACAGGGAAACGCCGCCGTCAGGATCGAGCTCCACCGCGACATGGGAAATATCTGCGGGTTCGCCGATACCGAAGCTGGAACCGGCCAAACCAACACCCCGGCGCCGGCTGTCGCTTTGAAAGGCGCGGGCCTCTTTTTGGGCACGTTCATATTCCGGTTTGATGCGTTGCAGACAGGCATTAAAGGCCCAGTCCTCGGCTTCCTGCCCGTTCGAGGTGGTCTGCCCGGGCTGCAGTCCATTGAGCGTCCGGAAATCATGGGGGTCCATGCCCAGTTTTTTGGCCAGGAGATCCATGCAGGATTCCAGGGCAAAATTGGCCTGCGGCGGCCCGGCCCCACGCGCAGCGCCTCCCCAGCCATCATTGGTGTACACGAGTTTGGCGTCTGCCTTGACATTGGGGATATTGTAGCCGCTACTGAGCATACCCAGGGCCCGTTCGATAATGCCGGGGCCGAGGGACATATAGGCACCGTTTTCCACGATCATGTCGATTTCCAAAGCACTGAGCCTGCCGTCTGCATCAGCCCCCAGGGAGGTTTTCATGCGGAATGGATGCCGTTTCGGGGTCATCCACATGGATTCCGTCAAACTGGGGACATAGCGCACAGGTCTTTGAAAATGCAAGGCAGCTGCTGCAACATAGGGTTCAGATGTCAAATCGCATTTGATGCCGAATTGTCCGCCGGTAAACGCTTCCAGGTACCGGACATTGGCCCAGCCAACCGCATCCTGGATCATCTGGGCGTGGGCATGAATCTGAATGGACCGGCCAATCACCACGAGCTGGGCATCTTCGCCTTGGCCGTCCATATAGGCTACAGCTGCTTCCGGCTCCAGGGGGGATTGATGAATCAATGGTGAGTAAAATTCGCCTGAGACAACAGCCGCTGCCGATTCCATGGCTGATTCGGCATCACCTTTGATTTGCCCCGCTGTGTGGCATAGATTCGGCGTACCAGGGTGCACTTCCTGGGCGTCTTCGGCCAGGGCTTGTTTGGCATTACGCATCGGACTCAGCACCTCATACTCCACCTCCACGGCAGCGGCTGCCGCCAGGGCCTGTTCCCGGGTATCTGCGGCCACAATGGCAATGGGCGCTCCAAGAACAGGCAAGGTATCGGTGCAAAGCATGGGCTGATCCTGACCAAGACCCATGGAATTCGATCCCTTGATATCCGCTGCGGTCATGATGCCGGCCACACCAGGCATGTTTTCCGCTTTACCTGTATCAATACCCAGGAAGTTTGCCCGGTGATGCGGGCTGCGCACTACGGCAATTTCCAAAGCGCCGGGAATGACCACGTCGGCACTGAACGCGGCCAGTCCGCAGGCCTTGAGTATGGCCCAGGGCCGTGGGTGCGACACCCCGATCTGCTTGGCATTCGGATCAGGGGTGAGCGCAGCCGGGGTGACTTCGCCGCGCAGGAAGCGGCCGGCCAGCTCGACCGCCTCGAATATTTTGGCATAGCCGGTGCAGCGGCAGAGATTGTGGCGCAGGGCATGCCTGATTTCATCCCGTGTCGGCTTGGGATTGGCGTCCAGGAGGTTTTTCGCGGCCAAAATCATGCCCGGGGTGCAGAAACCGCATTGAATCGCCCCGGCCAGAACAAACGCCTCTTGAATGAGATGCGGATTGTCCGGGGTGCCCAGCCCTTCAATGGTCAAGACGTTGGCGCCGTCCAGGTTTTCCGCCCGGATCAGACAGGAACGTACAGTCTTGCCGTCAACGATCACCGTACAGGCCCCGCATTGCCCCTTCCGGTCGCAGGACTGTTTGGCGCCGGTGAGCTTCAAATCGTCCCGCAAGATATCCAGCAGTATACGGTCCCGATCCACCACGAATTGGTGCTCGTGTCCATTCACTGTGAGATTGATCCGCTTCATGTTTTCCTCCTTGTGAAATGTCAGATTTGATATCCTATCGCCACTTTTGTCGATTGATATACTTCATTATCGCCCGAATATGCAGGGCTTGACAGTATAATAAAATATTTATTATGTCAAACACGACATAATCGCTCTGAATAGGGACAGGGCCATCAATCAATTCTGGATAACACAGGAGGTATCATGAGGTATCAGGCGGAAGGCCCGGATGAGTACGCTGTTTTTTTCGGTTTGATGCATTCCCTGGATCAGGCCTATCTGAGCCGCCAAGGCTTGTGTGGCCAAGAAACCGAAGCTTGGGGGAGACGTTTTTTTGCGGCCTTTGATGCTTTGTATCCCTCCTGGGCGGACCAGGAGCAAGAGATTTACCTGGCCGCCGGCAAAATGCTGTACACCTTTGCACACGGGCAGAGACACCCGTTCATCTGCAGCGCTCTTCTGCAAAAACCAGAATCCTTGGTGCGCATGGTCGTCCTGCTGCTCAAGAATAATCTGATTCACTCGGAATCCTGATTGTCGGATTCCGAGTCAGCACAGGACCGGTTCAGATTTGTGCGCAAGCAACGGATTCCTATTCTTCTGTCTTTCAGACTTTGATAATCTTGACTGTACGCCCAATCCAAGACAAAGGCAGATAGACGCGACCGCTCACCCGTTCTGTTTTGCCGTTGGATTTGACCTGCTTTTCTTTCATTTCCAGTCCATAGACTTCGAATTTGACCTTGCTGATAGTCGGTATTCCCTTGTCTGTAAACGCTTCGTGTATCGTTGACTGTTGCATGCGTTTCTCCTTGTGCATGAATGGCATGAGAACTTGTAGGCTCAAACTATATATCAAAAATGACATATCAGTGCAGCAAAAAATCCCGGCTCTGGATCCAGGGTTCTGAGCAGAGCCGGGAACTGCCGGTATGAATCCCGGACCGGTCCTCAGGCCTCCTGCAAGAAGGGATAGCGATAATCCCGCGGCGGTGCAAAGGTCTCCTTGACGGCCCGCGGCGAGGACCAGCGCATGAGGTTGAAGATAGATCCGGCCTTGTCGTTGGTCCCCGAGGCCCTGGCCCCGCCAAAGGGCTGCTGTCCGACAACAGAGCCGGTTGGCTTGTCGTTGATGTAGAAATTCCCGGCGGCGTGGGTCAGGACATTCGATGCCAGTCTGATCGCCTGGCGGTCGCGGGCGAAGACAGAGCCGGTCAGCCCGAAGGGGCTGGTCCGGTCGCAGAGGCGGAGGACCTCCGCAAAGTCCCCCTCATAGACATACAGGGTGACCACCGGGCCGAAAATTTCTTCTTCCATGGTTTTGAAATGAGGGTTGTCCGTGACAATGACCGTGGGTTCAATAAAGTAGCCCACAGAATCGTCGCAGCCCCCGCCGGTCAGAATCTCGGCATCCGGAGCGCTTCCGGCGAATTCAATGAATGCTTTGATCTTGTCAAAGGCGGCCTTGTCGATGACGGCATTCACAAAGTTGGAAAAATCCTGTACATCGCCCATCTTGAGGGTTTTGACCTCTGCCAGGGTCTTGTCCTTGATCGTGTCCGCCAAGTTCCGGGGGAGATAGATGCGGGAGGCGGCCGAACATTTCTGGCCCTGATATTCAAAGGCCCCCCGGACAATGGCCGTGACCACGGCCTCGACATCCGCAGACTCGTGGACCACGATGAAGTCCTTGCCCCCGGTCTCGCCCACGATTCGGGGATAGCTCCGGTAGCGCTCGATATTTTTGCCGACCGTGCCCCACATGTTCTGAAAGGTGGGGCTCGATCCGGTGAAGTGCACCCCGGCCAGGTGGTAGGTGGCCAGGACGTGGCCGTGATTGTGCGGCATGACGGACTGGGCGGTCTTGCCGGTTCTGACCTCCTGCCCGCCGATGACCAGCGGAATCTCAATTTCCCGGCCACTCAGCTCGCGCAGTTGCTCTTTGAGTTCGGCCCGTTCCGCTGAGCCGGGTTGATACTCTAATGCCGGTTCATTAACGGCTTTGGGGACAGAGGCTCGTTGATTCATAGGATGTCTCCTTATGTTCCATTGCGGTTGGTATGCCTGATTTTTTTATGTCAAAAAAGACATATTTAGGCAAAGAAAGGGCTCGCGTCAAGCAATGAATTTGCTGCTGGTAAGTTCTTCCAGGCCGGTTTGGGGCGGGTATTGAAACACGTTCAAAACACGAGACTATCCTGATCGGCTGAGTGTGTCAAATTTGACAGAAACAGAACAAACCGCTACTGTATCACCTGGCATGATCGCGTGTGGCTCTCAAGAAACAATGACCAAGGAGTTGGGGATATGAAAAAAATTTGTCTGCGCGTCAATGGCCGCCCGCTTGAGGTGGTCGCCGATGATCAACTGGTCCTTCTGGATCTCCTCCGGGAGACCCTGGGCTTGACCGGCACCAAGCAGTCCTGCGACCGGAAGGGGCAATGCGGGGCCTGCACGGTGATTGTCAACAACAAGGCGGTCCTGAGCTGCCTGACCAAGGTCGCCAAACTGGACAATGCCGAGGTTGTGACGGTCGAGGGTCTGGGGACTCCGGACAACCCCCATCTCATCCAGGAGGCTTTTGTCCTGTCCGGAGCGGTGCAGTGCGGTTTTTGCACCCCGGGGATGATCATGGCCGCCAAAACCCTCCTGGATGCCAATCCCGACCCCAGCCGCGAAGAGGTGAAGCAGGCCCTGCGCCGCAATTTGTGCCGCTGCACGGGATACGCCAAAATCATTGATGCCGTCATCCTGGCCGGCCGTTTTCTTCGGGGGGAAACGAGCCCGGACGCGGTCCGGCCGCCGGCAGAGGGCGATATGGTCGGGGCCAGCCATCCCCGGCCCACGGCCCTGGCCAAGGCCTGCGGCACGGCTCAATTTACGGCTGACATTCGTTTTCCAGATGCCTTGGAACTGGCTGTGCTTCGCAGTCCGCACGCCCACGCCGAAATTCGGTCCATCGACACCACGGCGGCGCTTCAGATGCCCGGTGTGGCCGGGGCCATGACCGCTCAAGACATCCAGGGCACGAACCGTCTCAAGTTTGTTGTCGCCGACCGACCGGTGCTTTGTGAAGACCGGGTGCGCTACATTGGCGATCCCGTGGCTGCGATCGCCGCTGAGACGCGGGAGCAGGCCCTGGCCGCCCTGGAGAAGGTTGTGGTGGACTACAGACCCTTGCCGGTTCTGTCCAGTCCAGAGCAGGCCATGGCTGAGGACGCGGTGCAGATCCACACGGAGTGGCCGAATTTGTGCTTCAGCCAGCCCCAGATAAAAGGGGATGCAACTGCGGCCCTGGCAAAATCCGGGACCGTGATCACCGGACATTTCAAAACCCAGATCAATCATCAGGCTGCGCTGGAACCCGAGGCCTGTGTGGTTTTTTGGGACAACGACGACGATGACGCACAACTGGTGGTCGTCGGACGGAGCATCAACATCCACAATCATTTGGGCATGCTTCAGGAAGCGCTGGGCTGGGACAACATGCGCTATGAAGAGGCCTTTTCCGGGGGCCAGTTCGGGATCAAACTGGAAATCAGCTCCGAGGGCCTGGCCGCAGCCGCAGCCATTCACTTCCGGCGGGCGATCCGCTATATCCCCAGCTTGTCGGAATCCATGCAGATGACCTCCAAGCGGCATCCCTTTGACATGCGTCTCACTCTGGGGGCTGACGCCGAAAACCGACTCACGGCCATGGATATGGATATCACGGTGGACAATGGGGCCTATCATTCCATAGGCAATGTGGTCATCAACCGGGCCCTGCTCATGCTCTCCGGGTCCTATGCGATGCCCAATGTCCAGTGCCGGACCCGGCTGGTCTATACCAACAATCCCTGGGGCAGTGCCGCGCGTGGGGCCGGACCGCCCCAGGCGCATTTCGCCCTGGAGTGCGCCATGGACATGCTGGCGGAGAAACTCGGGGTCGATCCCCTGGAATTCAGACGCATGAACTCGCTGCAGCCGGGGCAGAGCAAATCCACCGGTCAGATCGTGGACCAGTGGCCTTTTCCGGAATTGTGTGAGGCCCTGCGCCCCCATTATGAACGGGCCCGCAAGGAAGCCGCCGGGCATGGAGACGGACCGCTTTGCCGGGGCGTGGGCCTGGCCGCCGGCGCTTTCGGGATCGGCGGTCCCGGAGATCAGGCCATTGCCGCAGTCGAACTCGATGCGGACGGGGGGCTGAGTATTTATGCCGCTGCAGCCGATCCCGGAGAAGGCACGGATTCCATGCTGGCCCAGCTGGCGGCTCGGCAGATGGCCCTGCCTCTGGACATGATTCGCCTGCATACCAGAAACACCGATGAGACCACAGCCAGCGGCCCGGCTGCCGGAAGCCGCCTGACCTTCATGATCGGCGGGGCCCTGCTGGAGGCGATCAATCAGCTCAAGCAGGCCATGGCCGAGACCCGGGCCGCAACCGCGGTTGACCTGAAGCAGGCCGGCAAACCGGTGCGGTATGTCGGCCGGAAAAAAGCCCTGGAAGCAGGTCCCCTGAACCCGGAAACCGGGCAGGGGCCGTCCTTTGATTCCCAGGTCCACGCCCTGCAGCTGACCGAAGTCGAGGTCAATACCGAGTCCGGTGAGGTCCGGGTGCTCAAGATGACCACGGCCTGCGATGCCGGGGTGCTGATCAATCCGCACAATGTCGAGGGCCAGCTCGAGGGCGGCATGGACATGGGCGCCGGCTATGCCCTGCGGGAGGAATATGTGGCCGGGCAGACCAAGGATTGGCTGAGTTTCAGGTTTCCAAGCATGAAAACCGCTTTTGACATGGAGACCGTCCTCTTGGAGACGCCCCGCACCCGGGGGACCAACGGGTCTGTGGGCGTGGGCGAAATGACCATGGTGCCCACGGCCCCGGCGGTGATCAACGGGATCTACAACGCCTGCGGCGTCTGGGTGACGGATCTGCCGGCCCTTCCGTCAAAAGTCAAAAAGGCCCTTGGCGCAGCCGGATGATTCAGCAGGAGGCAGACGGGACCGCCCGGCGCGAGTTCCGTGAGATTGCGGGGCAGCGGATCGTATTCGATGCTGAAGGCTTTTTCGAAGATCCGGATGACTGGAGCGAGGAGGTGGCCCGCTGTCTGGCTCAGGAGTCCGGTCTGCATGCGCTGACCCCGGTCCATTGGCAGGTCTTGCGGTTCCTGCGGGACTATTATTATCAAAACGGTCGGTCCCCGTTGAACAAACAGCTCAGAGCCGGCCTGGACATGAGTGTGGCCGAAATCGAAGCCCTTTTTCCCGGAGGCGTCAAATACGGGGCCAGGCGTCTGGCCGGGCTTCCCAACCCCAAATCCTGCATGTAAACCGAAACTGGGCGAACATCGCTCAATTTCGGTCAAGGAGCCGTCTATGGATGAGTCCCTGATCTATCTGGATCACGCCGCGACAACCTTTCCCCGCCAGCCCGAGGTCATGCAGCGGATGCTCAAGCAGTTCCAGGACATGGGCTGTTCGCCGGGCCGGGGCGGCTACGACCTGGCTCAGGAGGCCGAAGCCTTTGTGGCCGCTGTCCGGGAGCGCCTATCCGAATTTTTCGGCGCTCCGGATCCCGACCGGGTCGTGTTCACAGCCAATGCCACTGACGGCCTGAATCAGGCCGTTTTCGGCCTGACCCGACCCGGCGACCATGTGGTGAGCACGAGGCTGGAACACAATGCCGTGCTCCGACCGCTGCATCACCTGGAGCAGACAGGCCGGATCGAGACGACCCTGGTTGGCTGCACTGCCCAAGGCTTTGTGGATCCAGCGGAGATCGAGGCGGCCTTGCAGCCGAACACCGCGCTGGTGGCGGTCAACCACGCTTCCAACGTCCTGGGTTCGGTGCAGCCCGTGGCCGAGATCGGCCGGATCTGTGCAAACCGGGACATCCCCCTGCTCATCGATGCAGCCCAGAGCGCCGGGTACATCCCAATTGACATGAGCGCCTGGAAGGTCAGCGCCCTGGCCTTTACCGGACACAAGGCCCTGCTGGGTCCCACTGGAATCGGCGGCCTGATCACGAGCCCGGATCTGGATATCGCTCCCACCCGCTTCGGCGGCACCGGCATCGAATCTCACAATCCGTCCCAACCCCGGTCCTTTCCCCAGCGTCTGGAAGCCGGGACCCTGAATCTGCTCGGGGTGATGGGGCTCAATGCCGGGCTGGACTATCTGGAATCGCAGGGCATGCAGGAGAACCACTGCCGGAAGATGGGCCTTGTGACCTGGCTGCGCGAGGCTCTGGAGGGAATGGAGCGCGTCACGCTGTATGGTTCGACCACTCTGGACAGCCATGTCCCGGTCCTGAGCTGCAATCTCAGGGGACTGCACCCCAGCGACGCCGGGATGATCCTGGACGGCGACCACACCATTGCGGTTCGGACCGGTCTGCATTGCGCCCCGCTCATCCATGCTGATCTGGGCACCGCCCCGGCCGGGACCATCCGCTTCAGTCTGGGCTGGAACACCACGGATCAGGATATCGAACGGGGCATCGCCGCGGTGGAGGCCATGTCTGCTGCCGCATAAGGGCCGGCATGGAATGCCGGAGCCGTGTCGAGAAATCGGCCGTGACTCAGGTTGCAGGATACAACCGTCTGGACTTCCTGCTCCAGTTCCCAAAACAGATCCAGGTCGAAGCGGCACAGGCCCGCTTCCAGAAAGTCACGATTCTCGGGGCGGCATACAGCCAGGTACCAGGCAAAGTCCATGTCCTGACCAGCCAGGGAGCTTGCAATCAGGTTCATGGTGTCTGAGACACGACAGGCCCTGCCTTTCACCGATTCCAGATAATCGCTCCGGAAACGGCCTCCATCGATCATGAATCCCGTCAACTGCGGCAGAAGGGGCGGCTGGACCACTTCCAGGCGGGCGTTGTGCTTGAGCCACTCTCTGACATCCCTGCCGCGGGCCAATGCCTGAAACTGCTCGCTCATGGACTGATCCCGCTTTTTCAGGATCGGTTCGGAACGGCCCCGGAAATGCACCAGCACCTGTCTCGGGTTGACCAGCAGGCTGCCTGCCGCCTGGATCTCACCGCTGTCCGCATAATTTCCAGCGCAGAACAGGGTCATTTCAGTGATTCGGGCCAGAGTCAGCCAGAAGAGCTCTCCGTTGGCCGGAGGATAGGCGAGCAAGGACTCGAAACGTTCGATAAGAAACGGTTCATTGATCCGATGGACTGCGGCATTGTCGGACAGGCTTTGGTTGACGGCCAGGGCCTGGGCGTCGGGATGGTAGGGGTCTGTCAGGGAAAGAATGTTCATGGAACGGCTCCGGTTCTCTCTGTCTTTTTTGACAGAAAAGCTGCCGAGCGATCGCCCGCCCGCGCAAGGCAGGCTTTCGTGGTCGGCCGGGATTGTGGCAATCAGCCTTGTCAAGAGACAAGGCC
>CAZUMF010000062.1:18279-18498 GCA_964621385.1 uncultured Desulfohalobiaceae bacterium | reverse complement strand
CTTGGCGGTCACCCAGCAGGAAGAGGCCCTGGCTGCCGCCAAATCCGAGCTGCCTGGCCTGGAGGCAGAAACGGAGCTCCAGCTGAACAGCCTGGCCCTGCTCCTGGGATTGGCAGATCGGCAGGAACTGGACCTGAGCCGGCGCGAGCTGCCCGAACCTGTCCCCCTCCCGCAAGCTGGCCTGCCTGTCCAGCTCATTGATTTGCGGCCGGATGTCCA
>CAZUMF010000062.1:0-18269 GCA_964621385.1 uncultured Desulfohalobiaceae bacterium | reverse complement strand
GATGGGGAGGTGAGCGTCGCCCAAGCCGCACGCTTGCCAAGTCTGCGTCTCACGGCCCAGGGCAGTCTGAGCGGCAGTTCCCTGGATCAGGTCCTGTCCAACTGGATGAGCAATCTGGCGGCCGGGCTCAGCGCACCGGTTTTTGAGGGCGGCCGGCTGACCGCAGAAGTGGAACGGGCTCAGGCGGCTGCCGAGGAACAGGCCTTGATCTACGGCCGGACCGTGGCCCAGGCCGTCCAGGAGGTCCAGGACGCCCTGTTCAGAGAATTCCATCGCACCAGAACCTTGAGCCGGCTGCAGGAACAGCTTCAGGCAGCGCAAAAGGCCCAGAAGCAAGCAAAAATCAGCTATTTTCAGGGTCAGAGCAGCTATCTTGATTTTCTTATTCAGCTCAAGAATGTGCAGGCCCTGGAAAGACAGCTTGTGAAGACCCGGTCCCAGCTGCTCAAGGATCGGATTGCTCTGTATCGGACTCTGGGGACCGACTGGGCAGAGACCTCTCCTGAAAAACAGAGTAGGGACCAAGATCATGGCAATTCCTAGCCTGCTCAGATTTTTGTTGAAAATAGTATTGGGACTGCTCGTCCTCGCTGCCGGGGTCATGACCGCGGTTTATTTTCTCAAAAGCACGCCCCCAGTGAAACGCGTTCAACCCCAGATCCAGCCTACTCTTGTCAGGGTTTTTCAAGTGCGACCGACATCGGCCCGGGTGTCTCTCAGGGCCATGGGCACGGTGGTTCCAGCCCGGGAAATCGTGCTCAAAGCCCAGGTCAGCGGGAAAGTCCTGGCCATGTCCAAAGCCTTCCTGCCCGGCGGACGGGTTGATGAGCAGACCGAGCTTCTGCGCATCGATCACCGGGAGTATTCCATTGCGGTCAGAAAGAAGGAAAGCGCCCTGGCCATGGCCAGGGCTGATCTGGAACTGGAAAAGGGGCGCCAGGAAGTTGCTCTCCAGGAATACCGTCTTTTGAAGGAAGGATCAGTAGCCGCCGGTCTTGAAAAGAGCGAGCTTGCTCTGCGGAAGCCGCAGCTGGAACAGGTCGAAGCCGAGGTGAAGCAGGCTCTGGCCGATGTGGACAAGGCAAGGCTCGATTGGGCCAGGACCCGGATCAAGGCGCCTTTCCCGGCCCTCATCAGAAAGCGAAACGTGGATATCGGCTCCCTGGTCAGCCCGCAGGAGCCCCTGGCCACCCTGGTTGATACCCGTAACTACTGGGTTGAAACCCAGATATCCCTTGATGAGCTCCATTTTCTCAGTTTGGAGGCAAACGGGACTGCCGACCCGGCAGTTGTCCATTCCCAGAGCGGCAGGGGAACCTGGCAGGGCTCTGTGCAGCAGTTGACCGGAGAGGTGGACGAAACCACCCGCATGGCCACCGTGATTGTCGTTGTGCCTGATCCTTTGGACAGGCGGCCCGAACTCCTTCTCGGGGACTATGTGCAGGTGATCATTCAGGGCCGGACCCTGGACCAGGTCTATGACGTTCCTCGCAGCGCCCTGCATCAAAAGGATGCTGTCTGGCTTTATGACCAGGGTCAGCTGGCTGTTGTCAAGGTGCATCCGGTCTGGAAAGACCAGAATTCCGTGTATGTGGATCAGGGTCTGCAGCCGGGTGATCTGGTGATCACCAGTCCCCTGAGCATGCCGGTTCCAGGCATGGAGCTGAAGATTGTTCAGGAAAACGCATTTGCTGCGGAAGACAGCCGGGATAAAGCCCAGGAGGCATTCAGGTCGTCCATTCGTCCAGTCCCTGCATCTCAGACTCAGGCCAAGGGAGTACAGGAATGAACCCTGGACAGGGTCCTCTTGCCTGGATGGCCGGCAATTCCGTGGCGGCCAATGTGATCATGCTGGTCTGCCTGGTGGGGGGCCTGATCATGGTCAGCAACATCAAGCAGGAGGTCTTCCCGGACTTTACGTCGGATGTGGTCCGGGTGAGTGTGGCCTATCCCGGCGCCAGTCCGGAAGAAGTGGAGGAGGGGGTGGTCCTGCCGGTGGAGGAGGCGGTCCAGGACCTGGAAGGCATCAAGGAAACGACCTCCACGGCTTCGGAGAACCTGGGGAGGGTCAGCATTGAGGCGGAAGAGGGCACGGATGTCAATCGGCTCTGGCAGGATATTGAAAGCGAGGTCAATCGCATCGAGACTTTTCCGGATGAGGCCGAGGATCCCCGGATCGCCTTCACAGGTCACCAGCGAAGCGTCATGACCCTGGCTGTTTTCGGGGTCAACGACGATGTCCTGCTCAGAGAGGCGGCCGAACTGGTTCGGGAGGAACTCCTCCAGCATCCGGACATCACCCAGGTCAGCCTTCAGGGGGCTCGGGATCTGGAGATTCAGATCGAGATCAGCCAGGCCATGCTGCGGCGCTACGATTTGAGCCTGGAAGCGGTGGCCTCACTTGTGGCCCGGGCCTCTGTGGACCTGGGAGGGGGTTCCCTCAAGACCCAAAGCGGTGAGATTCTGGTCAGGGTTCGGGACAAGCGCCGGACCGCCGAGGAATACGCCCGCATTCCGATTGTGACCCGCGAAAACGGGAGTCAGGTCCTGCTGGGGGATCTGGGTACGGTCCGGCAGGGTCTGGAGGAGGCCGACGCCTGGTCACGGGTCAATGGCTGGCCGGCCGTGAGCGTCGACGTTTCCCGGGTGGGCAGCCAGACCCCGGTCCAGGTGGCCTCGGCAGCCAGGCAGGTGGTCCGGGAGCTCAATCAGAAGCTGCCCGGCAATCTCCAGCTGGAAATCCTCAGGGACCGCTCCAAGATTTACAATCAACGGGCCGAACTCCTCCTGCGAAACGCCTATATCGGTCTGGGGCTGGTCTTTCTCCTCCTGGCCCTGTTCCTGGAAGCCCGGTTGGCTTTCTGGGTCAGCCTGGGGATCCCCATTTCCTTCATGGGGTCTTTTCTTCTCCTGGCCGGTACGCATTTCAGCCTGAACATGATCACCATGTTCGCATTCATTGTCACTTTGGGCATCGTGGTGGACGATGCCATCGTGGTGGGTGAGAATGTCTACCATCACCGCAGCCGGGGGTTGTCCGGCATCGAGGCGGCCGTGCTCGGGACCAGGGAGGTGGCCCTGCCCGTGGTCTTCAGTGTGTTGACGAACATGGTGGCCTTTCTGCCCCTGTTTTTCATTCCCGGGATCATGGGCAAGATCTTTCACTTCATCCCCCTGGTGGTGGTCTGCGTCTTTTTTATCTCTCTGGTGGAAAGCCTGTTTGTGCTGCCGGCCCATCTCGCCCATGTCGGCTCCAGACGGACCTCCGGCCTGCTGGGCGTTCTGGGCCGGATGCAGCAACGTATCAGCCAGGGCTTGACAGGCGCCATCAGCAGGGGGTTTGTCCCCTTTCTGCGACTGGTCCTGAACAACCGCTATCTGGCCCTCTGCCTTGGTCTGGCCGTGCTGCTGGCCGCCTTTGGCTTTGTCCGCTCCGGCCGTATGGGCATGGTCCTCTTCCCTTCGGTGGAATCCGATTATGCCTTTGCCCAGGCTGTGCTCCCGGCCGGGTCGTCAACCCAGGCCATCCAGCGGGTGGAAGAACGCTTGCTCACGAGCGCAGAAGAGGTGGTCAACCGGCACGGGGGCAAAAAACTGGCCACGTCCATGCTCAGTCGGGTCAGCAGCGAAACCGTTCAGGTCAGGATCTTTCTGACCGACCCGGAGATCCGGCCCATGGGCACGGCCCGGGTCACGGATCTCTGGCGCCGTCAGACCGGCAGCATATCCGGACTGGAGTCCCTGAACTTTGAATCAAGCCGTGGCGGTCCGGGATCTGGCAAGGCCCTGACGGTGCAGCTCAGCTACAGGAACAAAGACCTGCTGGAACGGGCCGGACGGGAATTGGCCGCTGCCCTGGAAGGGTTTTCCGGGGTTTTTGATATCGACGACGGGTCGGCCCGGGGAAAGACCCAGTATGATATTCGGCTGAGGCCTTTAGGGGAACGGCTGGGACTCACCTCCAGGGATGTGGCCAATCAGATCCGTCATTTTTTCTATGGGGCCGAGGCCGTGAAGCAGCTCAGAGGCCGGAATGAAGTCACGGTCCGGGTCTGGCTCCCGGAATCGGAACGCAGCGATCTGAGAACCCTGGACCAGCTTGTCCTGCAAGCGCCCGAAGGCGAGGTCCCCCTGCAGCAGGCGGCCAGCCTCGAACCAGGCCGGGCGTTCACCACCATTCAGCGTCACAACGGCCGCCGGGTGGTGAGTGTCACGGCCAATGTTCAGCCCAGATCCCGAACAGAGCAGATTATCAGGGACTTGAAGAACAGTGTGCTCCCGGATCTGAAGCGCCGCTATCCCGGCTTGAGCTTCAGCTTTGAAGGGCACCAGGCCGAGATCAGGGACAGCGTGAACAGCCTGGTCAAAGGGCTGCTCCTGGCCCTGATCGGTCTTTACGGCCTCCTGGCCATTCCCTTCAAGAGTTATGTGCAGCCCATGATCATCATGGTCTGCATCCCCTTCGGCATGGTGGGAGCGATCATCGGGCATTTGCTCATGGGCTATACCTTGAGCGTGATGAGCCTTTTCGGCCTGGTGGCCCTTTCAGGCGTGGTCATCAATGATTCCCTGATCCTGATCCATTTCGCCAACCGGCTGCGCCTTCAGGGATTTGATCGCTTTGAGGCCGTGCTGCAGGCCGGAAAACAACGCTTCAGGCCTATTCTCCTGACCACCCTGACCACCTTTGGCGGACTCTCGCCCATGATTCTGGAGACCTCGCGCCAGGCCAGGTTCTTGATCCCCATGGCCATTTCCCTGGGGTTCGGCCTGGTCTTCGCCACTTTTATCATCCTCCTGCTCGTGCCCTGCCTCTACCTTGTGGTGGAGGATCTGAAACGGCTGCTCGGAGGGAGCGCGAGCTTGGAAGGCTGAGATCTCCGGGCGATTATTTCCGGATGTCGGCCAGAACCTGGTAGCGCCGGCAGGCGCGCCGGTACTTGAACAGGGCGGGTTGGTCCAGAGGGGCCAGGTCCTGTTCCGGGCCAGGCGGAACCGCCTCAATGACAAAGGGCAGTTTCTTGCTGCCGGTGGCCTTTTCCACCAGGGCCGCGGTTTGGGCCGCCGACTCGGGCGGGAGATAGTCGAGGCCGCCGTCTTCCCCTGGGAAGGGGAGGAGCCTCAGGACGAATTCATAGGCAGGAGCCTGTACCACCAGCTGCAGGCTCTGGCTGAGGGCCCCTTCGTCCAGCCGGCTTCCTGTCAGGGCAGGATACAGGGCAGCCGGACCGAGCAGATGAAAGACGAGGCGATCCGCGAGCCTGTTCTCAATGACCGCAGACAAAAGGTGTGGGTTTCGCCCGTCCGTATCCGGCTGCAGGAAGAGCCCTTGCTCTTTGAGATGGGTCAACACGGCAATGAAGGCCTCTTCCTGCTCCAGGTCCACTTTGGAGAGATGCAGGCCGTCCACCCAGCCGTGACTCAGTTCGCTGCGGTCGACGGCATCCTGGAGTAGATCTCCTGCCTGGAGCCAGGCGCAGATCGGCCCGACACCCTGGATGACCGCATCGCCGGCGGAGAGAATCGGAAACTCGATGCCTTCCGGACCCCGATGGATGTCGGCCCTGTGCAGGCGATACAGCTGTTGAAAGGCCGCTTTGCCTTCCCCCTGTATGTCTAATTCTTCATAGGGCGTCTTCTGCTTCTCCAGAAACGATCTGGCCACCCGGCAGCGCACACAGCCCGGGACGGTATACAGCGTAGAGGTCATGTTCGTCTCATTTCCTGTTTATAATGTCTCATTTCCAATTCCAGGCTCATTCCTCCACATCCGAGACCACGCACAGGGTGGAGGAGGCCTGGTAGGGCCGGGTGCCGGCCACCTTGACCTCGGAATCGGCTCCGGGGGGACTGGCGCCGGGCACCCGGAAGCTGGTGATGTCCGGAGGAACCACCGGCCGTTCCTCGGGGCGGGCCAGTTGGGGAATCCAGTCATAGGGAGCCCGGTAGGCCCGGTAGACCATGTTCATCTTGAACAACCGCCCCCAATAGGGGCTGATGTACTCCCAGACCAGTTCATGGTCCCGGGTCACTTCGATGATCCGGCCGCCGCTGCCCTCGGTGATCATGGTGTTGCCGTTGGGCAGGCGCTGGGCGCTGCTGATAAAGGGACTGTAGAAGCGGTTGCTGTCCGTGGGATGGACCAGTCCGGCCTCTGTGGGGGTGTGCTGCCAGACGATGCTCAGGCTGATGGGATCGAATTCCAGAACCCGGGAATAATCCCGCAGGGCGTTCTTGGCCCCGGTGGGGCTGCCGGGGTTGGGGCTTCCGTAGCCGGCCCAGCCGCCGTTGTCGTAGACCAGGATGTTGCCTTCCCCGGGCAGGCCCCTGGGGATCATGTGGGCGTGATGCTGACCGATGATCCAGCCCAGGTTCTTTTCCGGGGTTTCGTCGTAATAGGGACCGACCTTCCAGACCACCTCGCCGCTCTGCTTGCTGATGATGAACACACAGTTGGTCTCCCGGCCGGAGACGATGAGGTTCTCCGGGTGAAAACGGGCATCCCCGGCCTCGAACCAGGGGTTCGGCCCGAGCAGCGACAGGGAGTTCAGGTGCATCCAGTCTCCGACGCCCCCGCCCACAGGCCGCAGATTGGGGTTGCGGCTGAGGATGTTCCTGGCGTTTTCCCGAAAGCCGAATTCCGCGAAGTGTTCGCTGCAGACCCATTCCCAGAGGATATCCCCCTCCCAGGAGACTTCATAGATGGTGTCGTCCAGAAGGGTCTTGTCCGATATCTCCGGGCAGACCAGGTTCTTGTGTCCCAGGATCAGGGTGCTGCCGCCCTCGAGCCTGGGCTCCATGTCCGGCACATAATAGCCCACAGGATTGCCTTCGCGCTGGTAGTCGTGATGAAGGCGAGCCATCCAGGCCGGTTCTTCCCCGGGGTCCTCGACGTATTCGTACTCATCGAATCTCCAGACAATGTTACCCTCCCAGTCCACCTGGAGGAGATCCAGGTAGTCCTGGGAGCCGAAACGGGTGGAGCGTTCCCCGCTGTGGCCGAAGATGGAGCCGCCTGGAAGGAGTTTGTTGGGGAAACCGTGCAGACCCCGCCAGAGTTTGACTTCCCGGCCGTTCATGTCCACGACCAGGGCGCCGAGTTCCTTGGCCTGGTACACGGTGTAGCCGTTGAAGCACTTCTCGGGGGTGTAGATCGTGGTGCCTGTGGGATAGACAGATGGATAGGTCATGGTGCTCTAGCCCTTAAGAAAAAATTTTTTGGTTTTCTATCAGATGACCGGTTCTTCTTTGTCTGAACAATCAAAAATCGCAATTCGAGAAATTGAAAAGACTCTATGCCTGTTTCGCGGCTTTGCGCCGGTCCAGGAGCAGGGGCAGCACAATGGTCAAAAGGGTCAGGGCCAGGATGATCAGGCTGATGGGCCGCTCCAGGAAAATGGCCAGGCTGCCGTCCCCCAGGCTCAAGGTCTGCCGCAGCCGGTTCTCCATGATATCGCCCAGGACCAGGCCCATGATCAGGGAGACAATGGGCCATTTCAAGCGCAGCAGGATATAACCGAGCACGCCCATGGCCAGGGCCACGCCCGCGTCGAACAGGCGGGTGTTCACGGCGTAAATGCCCACCAGGGAGATGACCATGATGACCACCGCCAGAAGTTTGCTGGGGATTTTCACGAACATGGCAAAGGGCTTGAGCCAGATGGCCAGCAGAAGGAAGGCCAGGCAGTTGATGAGCAGCATGGACCAGTAGAGGGTGGTCATGAGCACCGGTTCCTTGATCAGGAGCAGGGGGCCGGGATAGATGCCGTTGATGGTGAAAACGCCCAGAAGGACGGCGCTCAGGGCATCGCCGGGGATGCCCAGGGTCAAGAGGGGAATCATGGCCCCGGCCGGAACGGCGTTGTTCCCGGCTTCGGCGGCCAGGCAGCCTTCCGGGGTGCCCTGACCGAAGCGGTGCTTTTCTTTGGAGAATCGTTTGGCCGCATCATAGGACATGAAGGAGGCCAGGATCGAACCCGTGCCTGGAATCAAGCCCACAAAGGTTCCGATGACCCCGGACCGGATCAAGGTTTTCCAGTACCTAAAGGCGGCCCGCAACCTGGAAAAATCCAGGCTGCTTCGGCTCAGGCGGATGTCCCGGGTCTGAAGGATTTCCCGTTCGAGCATGAGCAGGGTCTGTCCGATGCCGAAGAGACCGAGGCAGACCGGGACGATGTGCAGGCCGTTCTGCATGATCCAGGTCCCGAAGCAAAAGCGCTCACTCAGAGTGGTGCCGTCAATGCCCACCGTGGAAAACCAGAACCCCAGTCCCAGGAGCATGAGTCCCTGCCCGAGACGGTCCCTGAAGGCCATGATCACCAGAACCACCCCGAACAGAGCCACGGCCAGGTATTCCGGAGGGCCGAAGCTCGCGGCCACATGGGCCAGGATCGGGGCCAGAAAGACCAGGATGACCACACTGATGATGCCGCCGCCGAAGGAGCCGAGCAGGGCGGCGGAAAGGGCGGTCTGGGCCTCACCCCTCCGGGTCAGGGGATAGCCGTCGAAACTGGTGATCAGGGAAGACGGCACCCCGGGGGTGCGCATGAGAATGGCCGGGACCGCCCCGCCGAAATAGCCCCCGCAGAACACCCCCAGGAGCAGGGACAGGGCCACGTCCGGTGAAAAGGTGAAGGTGAAGGGCAGCAGGATCACCATCCCCACCATGGGGCCCAGTCCGGGCAGGATGCCCACCACCAGGCCGACCACGGTCCCGCAGAACAGGGCGGCCAGGTTGGCCGGGGAAAAAGCGGCGCTGAAGCCTAAAACGAGATGCTCAAGCATTGGTTGGAAATTGGAAATTGGAAATTGGAAATTAGAAAAACACAACATTTGGGTCGCCGTTCTTTTCAGCGCCGGCCTCTGGCCTTGCGGACCGGCCAGTTTGATCAGTGAAGAAACCTCAGGAAGAAATCCCGATGAGAGGAATTTGAAGTTTCATACGAGGGTAAAAAGCCAATAAAAGCCTCTTTTCAAGAGCTTACTTGAAGAGTCCCGCGCTGCTCTTTAACGAATTTCAAATTTCCAGTTTCAAATTACAAGGCGAAAACCTCCCAGAGCAGCGGCGTGGGAAACCAGACATCCAGGAACACTTTAAAGACCAGGGAGAGAATGACGGTGACCGCGGTGGGAAGCCCGATCAGCTTGCCCGGAGAGCGCTGACGCAGGAGGCACATGCAGAAAAACAGGAACAGCCAGGTCGTGATCTCCAGGCCGACAGCCAGGAGGCCGGCCAGAAATAAAGCCAGCAGACCCAGGACCAGCAGGCCCTTCGCCGGGAATCCCTGGCCGTCCAGGCGCCAGGAAGCGCCGGCAGGCGGCCGCAAAAGGCGGTACATGGACGGCAGAGAGGCTACCAGAAGCAGGGAGAGCACCAGCAGAGGGAAAATCAGGGGGCCTTTGTAAAAGGGGTCCGGGCCGGAGGTGTCCACCTGCCAGGGGGAGGACAGGAGCAGGCCCAGGGCCACAAGGCCCAGGCCCGCTCCCAGGAGGTCGTGGATTCGGCTTTGGGGGTTGTGCTCCTCGCTCACGGCGCCCTCTTATTCGATGATGCCCAAATCCTTCATGATGGACCCGAAGTCTTTCAATTCATTGTCCATCTGCTTTCTGGCCGCTTCCGGTCCGGTGGGATGGGGGATGACCCCGACATTTTCAATGACTTTCTGGATTTTGGGAAGGGCCATGACCTCGAAAAAGGTTTCACTCAGTCTGGAGGTGACCTTGTCCGGAGTGGCGGCCGGCACAAAGGCTCCGAACCAGATGGAGTATCCCTGCCCGTAGCCCTGTTCCTTGACAGTGGGCACCTCGGGATACTGGGGCAGGCGGTTGGGCAGCATGCAGGCCAGGAGCTTGAGCTGGTCGGCTTCAACGTAGTCCCGCAGGCCGGGGGTGGAAAAGGTGATCACATCGGCATCGCCCTTGACCACCAGCAAGGGATTGAGTTTCTTGTACGCGGTCTCCTGCCATTCGAATCCGCCTTTTTTGGCGACATTCATGGCGATGAGGGTCGGCACGGCCCCCAGACCCCAGTGGGCCAGCTGCAGTTCGTGATCTTTGCCGTAGGCCACCAGTTCATCCAGATTGTCGTAAGGGGCCTCGGCCCGGCAGGCCAGGGTGAAGGGGGAGGACCAGATCAGGCCCAGAGGGCGGAGGTCTTCGTTTTGATAGGGGGTTTTGCCGCGCAGGACCTGGGTGATCATAGGGCCGATGGAGATCAGGCCCAGGGTGTAGCCGTCAGGCCGGCTTCTGGCCAGCTCGTTTGTGGCCAGAACAGCCCCGCCGCCCGGCTTGTTGACCACTTTGACCGGGACCCCGAGTCGTTCGGACATCTCCGGGGCCATGGCCGTGGCCACCATGGTGGAGGGATCGTTGGCCGCAGGCCAGGGGATCATGATCTTGATGGGTTTTTCCGGCCATTCGGCCTGGACCGGACCGGCTGCCGCCAGCAGGATCAGGCTTGCCAAGGCCAGAAGAATCATGGATGTTTTGTGGCGCATGGTCGTCTCCTTATGGTTCAAGGTTGGGTGCGGAATGACTTGAACATTGAACTGAAAGAATATCTGCTAGCCCAATCAATGTCAATCCAACGCAATCGTGGGAAGCGCTATGACGAGTTTAAAGAATCTTGCGGGATGAGGTTGGAGGAAGATGGGCTGGATATTGAAGGGTAAACCAGAGAATGCCGCCAGGTGAACCCTGAGGACTGGAAAGGAATAATGTCCTGTTGGATACCAGCGCCTCCACAGGACTGCTTTCCAGCGGTTCAGCGGTGCGACTCCAGACTGCTTGACGATTCCTGGTTGGATAAGGGGCGGATCAGGATTCAGCCGATTCATGGGGGGGGCAGCTGAATCCTGATGGGCCAAGGCTCTGATTGCTGAGGGCAGCTCCCTGAAAGAGGGAATCTTCTTGGTGGCGACGGAAAAGTCCTGTCCCGCGGTAAACGCATTGTCAACGACAATACACTCGATGCCTGCCGCTACAGCCGATTTGAGACCCCTTGCAGAATCTTCGACAACCACCGTTTCTGCCGGTATGGCCCCGAAGCGGCTGAGGCCGGCAAGGTATGGCTCGGGGTGCGGTTTGGCCTGCGAGTAGTCTTCAACTGTCAGGCAAAACTCCATATACTCCAGTATTCGTCGATCCAGATGGATGAGTTCAAAATCCGGCCGCTTCGCTGTCGTAATGATCGCCATTCTGTAGTGTTCAGAGAGCTCGGCAAGGGTATCGAGAACGCCGTCAATCTCAATGTCCTCCTTCCTGAGGGACTCCTGGTAATACCGGTTTCGCAATTTTCTGCTCGATTGGATGGCAGCCTGGTGTATGCCCGCTGCTTGAGCCAGCTCCCAGGGCGAGATGCCTTCAGCCATGTTCGCAAGGTATCTGTCGCGGGGCAGATCGACGCCCAGTGATGCAAGGGCTTGTTTATTGGCCAGGTAGTACCAGTATTCGGTCTCCACCAGAACACCGTCATTATCAAAAAGAATGAATTTTTTCATGACTGCTCCAGGGCTGCACAGAGTGCGTGTCTTTGCAATCGTTTTGGTCAGGCCGACTTGCGCGGCTTTGGGAAGGTTCTGCGGAAATCCTCAACAATCTGAAAAAGGTCCGGTGTCAACCGCTTGAGCACCTCCTGCTCTATCACTTCGGGAACCCCCTGGTAGAAGGCTTCGGCTATTCCGCCTGTAATACAGGCCAGGGTATCGCTGTCGCCTCCCAGGGAAATCGCGTTGCGAACGGCATCCTCTGAGAATGGCCTCGGCAATCGCCACACTGAGGACGGTGTCGTCGGTGAACCGGCATCGCGGATCAAAAAGGGGAAAGTCCTTGGACTTGATGGGCCGCCATTCATAGATCGATCCAATGACGTCTCCAGCTATGGCTCCAAGCATATTCGATCCTCCATGGCATTCTTGAACAATGGGCACTTTAGGAGCAGCAGGCATCCGGAGTGAAAATGCGACGCAAAAAATGGAGTTGTTTTTCAGTGCAATTGGCCGATCCTCTCGCCATCTCCATTAATTTCATCAAAACCCGGCCTGACAAAGGATCTGGCCTTTGGGAACATCTTTTCCACCGCACCTTGCATTTGTCGCAACTGCGCGAGCAATTCAAGGGTTTCCCTTTGTTTTTCCGGAAAATGTTCAAGCAGGGTCATCCAGGGCGTTTGCTGTCTGCTCCAAAAAGGCGGCGTTCTCGTCAAGTGATCTGGACGATTCCTGGTGCCGCTTCTCTTCTTCCTCCATCTGGAACTGCAGGCATCGCCGGGTAAAAATGCAGCGCTCGCACCAGCGGTTGCAGTAGTTGTAAATGCCGGGAATCAACTCTGGATTCCTGGCCATCTCCAGCAGCATATCCTTGTCCATGCTTCTCTCCTGTCTTGAAAAAGAATTCCTTGTCATTCTCAACGTACGGTACCCGCCAGGCGCAATCATCAATCCGAACCACAAACAGACGCTGATTCGGATACTTGCCCAGTTTCAGCTTGAAGCTATGCTCAACGTGTTCTGTCCAAAAGCCTCAAGCAGCAAGAACTGGACGATAATGCAACGGCATCAGTTGATCTTCTTTCAAGGCCAGCAGGGCGTACGTTTCCCCCTGTTCATTACTGAACTCAATTTCAAAGACTCCATCGTCCAGGATTTCGACCACGGTCCCCACTTGACCCGCAACTAATTGCCGTTCCGGCAGGTCGTATAGCAATGCAACCACATCGAATTCTTTAATTTTTTCTTTCATAGTTCTATCCTTATAGCACGTAACACGATGTCATCCGTGGTATATCTTCGTTCCGCTTGACCATCCACATTGTTCGTATTGTAGCGCTTTTTTCCAGTCTTTGCCATTCAATATCTACAAAGTACCGTGATCCGTATTCATCGGATTCACCGGGAATGCAATCCAGCTCACCCACAGCACTGAGAATGAGAGAACGCAGTTCCTCAGCATTTTTACGCCCAACACCAAGTGCACTTTACTCCTAGCGTATCACTCAGGCATATGGATATCAAGAATGATTATTGCTCAAAAGCAAGGGGTTAGAGCTATCGCGCTCAGAAATCACGCAGCTTCAGCATACTTGCCCAGTTTCAGCTTGAAGCTATGCTCAACGTGTTCTGTCCAAAAGCCTCAAACAGCAAGAACTGGACGATAATGCAACGGCATCAGTTGATCTTCTTTCAAGGCCAACAGGGCGTACGTTTCCCCTTGTTCATTACTGAACTCAATTTCAAAGGCCAAAGAATGCAACAGCGTTTGTGTAGGTTATCTGCTCCAGAGGTTCGCGGGAGAGGCCGGCCGCCTCCAGGGCCTTGAGTTCCCGGTCCCAGGCATAGGGGATGTTCGGAAAATCGGAGCCATACATGATCCTGTCTGATCTGTAGCGTTCGAGATGGATGGGCTCATCAAGGGGAAAGTAGTCTGTGATGAGCATCGTGGTGTCCAGCCAGAGCGTGTCGTATTGTTCGATCAATGTTCTGTAGGCGGCGAGTTCGTCGAAGCCGAGATGAGGAACGCAGACCTTCAGACCCGGGTGGTCCTTGAGGACACGTTCCAGTTTTTCGGCGCTGCAGAGCTCATAGGGATCACAGTTGTAGGCCGTGCTCCTGGGCTCTCGGCCGACATGCATGACAATGGGTTTTCCGTTCTGCCGGCAGCATGCATACAGGCCCTGCATGGCGTCCGCATTCAGGTCAAAGCACTGGACATGGGCGTGAAGCTTCAGTCCGTCCAGTCCGGCGTCAAAGGCTTCCTGCAGGATGACTTCGGCATCCGCCTCTCCGGGAAAGACAGTGGCCAGGCCGGTCACCCTGGGGGCATGGTTTCGGCACTGCTCAGCCATATACGCGTTGAGATCCCTGGCAATCCCGGGTTTATGGGCGTATTGGAGAGCGATGACCTGTTCGACCCCGCGGGAGAACAAAAACTCAAAGATCTCAGAGGAGCGCATCTGATAGCGGATCGGCCAGGCGTGTTCGGCAAACCATCGCTGGATCGCAGCAAACAGGCTGTCAGGGAAAATATGGACATGGGCGTCGATCACCGGCGGCAGGCCGGCCGGGACCCGGGAGCCTTCCAGATCATGCAGGGCGGGCATTTTGGGCTGCAGCATGGGAGCACCAGTTTCGAAATGGCTGCGATCGTTAAAAAGCGTGGGCTGGGGAGGATCAGCTGTCCGTCTTTTGCCAGCCATCTGCTTTGGGGTTTTGCTGGGATCGCAGCAAGTCTTTGAATATCGAAACAGTACAAGACGGGAAAATAAAATGTCAATGCCCTGAAGATTCGACTGTTTTTCCTTTCGGAGATCGCAGCCGAGAAGATGCGGCTGCAAAAAATCCTTTTGCAGCCGCTAGGGGTCAGTAATCAGTGGTCAGTGGTCAGTAAATCCAGATAACTACAAGAACATTGAGTCGCTCGAATCGTTTACTTACGACTTTTTGCAGGTGCGTCTGAGAAGAGGAGGTGTGGAACACTCGTTCTCCCGGAATCAGCGGTCTAACGGATGATCTCCGACTTGAAGCGGCGGCCCACGAACCACTCGTAGAAGGAGGGGCAGAGGCGATCCATGGACCGGGCCGCCTTGCCGGCCGGGCTGAGGACCAGCAGTTTTTGGTTCCGGTCCGCGGCCCTGACCACGGCCCGGGCCGTGGCCTCGGGCAGGGCCTGCTTCCCGAAGGTGGACTGGGGATGGGCGGTCACTTCACCGTCACCTCCCAAGGCCCTGGTCTGGAGATTGGTCTGGACGAAGCTGGGGCAGACCAGGAGCACCCGGAGGCCCTGGTCTCTCAGCTCCAGGCGGAGGCTTCGGAAGAAGCCGTGCAGGGCATGCTTGCTGGCGCAGTAGCCTGTGCGGCCGGGCAGGGGGGCCAGACCGGCGATGCTGGAAGTGACGATGATTTGCCCCCTGTTCTGGAGAAGAAAGGGCAGGGCGGCCTTGGTGCAGTTGACCGCGCCGAAGAAATTGACGTCCATGACCTTTCGAATCACCCCGGGGCCGGTGTTGGCAAAGGCGTCGCGCTGGGTGATCCCGGCGTTGTTTACCAGGACATCGAGCCGGTCGTAGTGAGCCTGGACCGCTTCCACCGCGCTGCGGCAGGCGGTCTCATCCGCGACATCGCAGGCCTGAGGCAGGGTTTGGTAGCCCTTGTCCCGGAGGAGACCGGCCCAGGCCCGGACCCCTTCCCCGTCCAGGTCGAGCAGTCCGAGCCTGGCCCCGGCCGCGGCGAATTCCAGGCTCAGGGCTTGGCCGATCCCGCTGGCCGCTCCGCTGATGAGCACCACCTTGTCCTGAAACACGCCGGGCTTCATGGGAGCGGCCTCCTGGTGAAAACAAAGGCGGTGAGCAGCCCGGCCAGGATATGCCAGACTCCCCACCAGGCCACGAGGATGGCCATGCCCCCCAGCCCCCCGAAGAAGTTGAAGACCAGGACCAGGCCCAGGGCCGAATTCTGAATTCCCACTTCGATGCTTACCGCCCGGCAGTCATCCTCTCTGAGCCGGAACAGCCGGGCGGACCAGTAGCCGAGATTCAAGGCCAGGGCGTTGTGCAGAAACACCGCAAAGACCACCAGGCCGATGACCTGAAGAAAGATCATCCAGTTCAAAGCCAGGGCCATCCCCACGATGGCCAGAAAGAAGACCAGGGAGAAGATCTTGAAGGGCCGGCGGATCCGGTCGGCCAGGCCGGGGAAGAGCCGGGACAGGGTCATGCCCAGGATCAGGGGAATGCCGAGGATCACGAAGACCGTGATGAACACGTCCATGGGATCAAGGTGTACGCTGCGCAGGATGGGGGCCGTGCTCGGATTCAGGCTTCCCCAGAGGGCCAGGTTGAAGGGGGTCATGAAGATGGCCGCGGCCGTGGAGACCGCGGTCATGCTGATGGAGATGGCGGTGTTGCCTTTGGCCAGATAAGTCATCAGGTTGGAGAGGTTGCCGCCGGGACAGGCGGCAACCAGGATCATCCCCAGGGCCATGGAGGGGTGCAAACTGAGCACCAGGGTGAGCAGAAAGGTGAAGGCCGGCAGCAGGAGGAACTGGGCGGCCAGCCCGATGCCGGGAGCCTTGGGGGATCGGATGATCCGCTTGAAATCCTCGGGATTCAAGTCCAGGGCCACCCCGAGCATCATCAGACCGATGGCTGCGTTGAGAATGAACAGTCCCTGGGGATTGAAATGCAGCCTGATCTGATCGATGGCAATGGGATCCATTATTTGTAGCCTCCGACACCAGCCAGCATGACACTGCCGGGGCTGACCGTGGTCGGGTCGGTCATGACATTGATGCAGGCCGGTTTGCCCGATGCAAAGGCCGCTTCCAGGGCCGGAGCGATGTCCTCGGGACGCTCCACGAGCCGACCGAAGCCGCCCATGGCCTCGAGCATGGCCTGATACTCCACCCGACCGATCCAGGTCCCGGTCTCGATGGCGTGTCCGATCTTCAGCTCCTGGCTGTGCCGGATCATGCCCCAGCCGAGATCGTTGCTGATGACCGTGACCACCGGAAGCTTCCGGCGGAGGGCAGTTTCGAATTCCATGAAATTGAACCCGATGGAACCGTCCCCGGCGAGCAAACAGACCCGCTTGTCCGGGAACATGAGCTTGGCGGCGTTGGCGTAAGGCAGCCCCACCCCCAGACAGCCGAAAATCCCGGAGTCGAGATAGTGGCCGGGCTGCCGGAAGGTCCGGGTCATGGCCATCCAGATCTGGGTGTCCCCGCCGTCGGCGACCACGAAGTCATCGGGCCGGTTCATGAAGGCGTCCACTTCCCGGGCCAGGCGCAAGGGGTGGATCGGGACGGCCCCGCTCTCCCAGTCGGGCCGGGACTGGGCCTTGCCTTCCTCTTCCGCCTGCTTGAGGGTCTGGCCCCACTGGGTGAAACGCTGGGGGAGAGAGCCCTCCAGTCCCCGGGTCGCAATGACCCGGTTGCAGGCGGCCAGGGTCTGTCGGACATCGCCTTGAACCGCCAGGTCGATGGGACGGTTGCGGCCGGGTTCTTCGGGGTGGATATCCACCTGGACGAGCCTGGTCTCCGAACTGAAGAGTTCCCCGAACATGTAATAGAGACTGATCCGGTTGCCCAGCAGGATCAGCAGATCGGCTCCGGCTAAGGCGGACATGGCCGCCCCGGGCCGGATGGCCAGGGAGGATTCGAAGCACAGGGGGTGCTCGTCCGGGATGAGGCCCCGTCCGAGCTCCGCGGTGAAGACCGGGGCGCCGCAGCCCTCCACGAACGCTTTGAGTTCGTCCCGGCTGTCCGCGTACCAGGCCCCGCTCCCGGCGATGATAACCGGACGTTCGGCCAGGACGAGCATGTCCATGATTGCCTCCGCCGCCTCGGGATCGGCCGAGCGGGTCAGGGGACTGGTCGCGGACCGCGGGCCGGGCGCTTCCGCAACCGCGGTGTTGAGCACGTCCACCGGCAGTTCGAGATAGACCGGGCCGGGCCGGCCGGACTCGGCGGTTCGAAAAGCCAGATCGATGTATTCGGCGACCCGCTCCGCTTTCTGGCAGACCAGGGCCTTTTTGACCATGGGCTCGATGACCGGGGCCTGGCGCATGTCCTGCAAATCGAGGCGTTCCTGGTTGCCGATGCCCACGCAGCCGGCCAGAAGGACCAGGGGGGAGTTGGCCATGCCGGCGTTGGCGATGGCGGTCAGGGAATTGGTGAACCCGGGTCCGGCCGTGACCAGGGCCACACCGGCCCGGCGGGTGGTTCGGCCCCAGGCTTCGGCCATGAACACCGCGGCCTGTTCGTGACGGGTGTCGAAGAGCCGGATCGAGGTCTTTTCGAGCTCAGCGTACAAGGGCGTGATGTGTCCGCCGCTCAGGGTGAAGATCCATTCCACCTGCCTGTTCTGCAGGGCTTCGGCCGCCAGGGCCGCACCGGTTTTTTCCGTCATAGAGGCCTCCTTCTTGTCATCCCTGCCGCTGGCAGGAATGACACATAATTATTTGATATTTAGAATAATTCACTTAAAAGATCATTCATTAGCGATTACGGTTGAAAGCGCTACAGCTCCATGAGCTGGCCGCCGGTGATGTTCAGGGCCTGCCCCGTGATATAAGATGAGGCCTCGGAGGCCAGAAAGGCGGCCAGGCGGCCGGCTTCGGCGATGCTGCCCATCCGTCCCAGGGGAATGGTCTGGCACATGGCCGCCTCCCGATCTTCAGGGGTGGACTGGAAGAAGCCGGCGTCCAGCTCGAAGCGCCAGCGGGTCAGGTCCGTGTCGGTGACCCCGGGGCAAACGGCGGTGCAGCGGACCGGTTCCC
>CAZUMF010000061.1:0-18979 GCA_964621385.1 uncultured Desulfohalobiaceae bacterium | reverse complement strand
GCTTCGGAGCAACACATTTTCTTGTTTTCTGTGACAGAGATGAACCGATAAGTCAATAAAGCTCGTATGAAACCTCTCACATCACTCAAAGGAGAACAGTATGGGTAAATCAGTATTGATCGTGGATGATTCCAACACCATGCGCAAAATCGTGAACCGCTCCCTGCGTCAGGCCGGATTGGAGTTCGATTCGGTTCTGGAAGCCGGAGACGGGCAGGCGGCCCTGGAGGTCCTGGCCGGAGAAAAACCGGACATCATCCTCTCGGACATCAACATGCCGAACATGGACGGCCTAGAATTTTTGAAACAAAAGGCCAACGATGCATCCATCAAAGACATTCCCGTGGTCATGGTCACCACAGAAGGCGGTTCCGAGGACATGGTGGAACAGGCCCTGTCCCTCGGTGCCCAAGGTTGTGTTAAAAAGCCCTTCACTCCGGACATGGTCAACGATGTCCTCGGGCCGCTGCTTTAATCGTGTTTAAGGAGAGACATTATGGATTTTCAGGAAAAAATCATCGAATCCACCAAAGAGATCTTTGAGACCATGATCATGTTGGATGTTGACCCGGGAGAACCCCTGACAGAACACGTTTCCAAATTCAAGTTCTCTTTAAGCGCCATGGTGGGCTTTGCCGGGTTCAAGCAGGGCAATCTGGCCATCCATGCCTCTGAAGATGTCGCCAAAGGGCTGACCCAGGACTTCTTGGGTATGGAGGTTGAAGAAATCAATGAAGACGTCGAAGACGCCATGGGGGAGCTGGCCAATATGCTGGCCGGCTCCTTGAAACCTTTCATCTCCAATGACGGCGGCAAAGTCGAGCTTTCCCTTCCCTCCGTGGTGCACGGCGAAGAATACACCCTGACCGTGATCAACAAGGCCGACTGGATTCTCATCCCTTTCAAGGTCACGCATGGAAATTTCCTGGTGGGCCTGGAGATCAAGAAGCAGACGTAATTTTGATCAGGGAGGACCCGGGGCGAAGCGGATAGCTCGGAGCTCGGAGCGCGGAGCGACGAACGCGGAATGCGGAAGGCGGAATGACGAACGACGAAGGCGGAAGGAGAGAAGGAAGAAGGGAGAAACGCGGAACGGCGAAGGCGGAAGGAGAGCAGTCAAACGTGAACCCTCTGCCTCTTCTCTTCCTGACCTCTCTCTTCTTCCCTATGCTCTATGCTCTATGCCCTTTGCCTCTTTTCAACCGTGAACCGTGAACCCTCTTAACCTCTTTTACCCTATGCTCTATGCTCTATGCCCTTTGCCTCTTTACAACCGTGATTCTTTTAACCTCTTAACCTCTTAACTTCATAACCTCTGAGAAAGCATGACCCAATCCGAGCTTTTTCAATCACTCTTTCCAGATCTGCTGGAAAATGCCGCTCAGGAAGTGGGGGATCTCATCGGCGAGTCTCTGGTGCTCACCAATGTGAACAATACCCAGGGTCCTTTGCAGGAGGTCTTTTCCCCTCCCAGGAAGAAATTCGGATTGACGGATTTCAATGTCAAAGAACGGGAGCAGGACCAGGCTCATCTCGGTTTCGATCTGGATCTCGCTATCGAGCTGGGTGGGCGGCTGATCATGCTCCCGGAAGATGAAATAAAGACCGGAAAAAAACAGGGAAAACTGGAAGGCGAGCTCCTGGATGCCTTTTCCGAGATCGCCAACATCATCAGCGGGGTGATGAACAGTGTCTTTCATGACGCACTCCCCAAACACAAACTCCATTTTGTCAAGGGGAAGCTGGAGGTCTACCCCCCCAAAACCAGCGATCTGCCCCTTCCGGAGGGACAGCTGTCCTGTTTTTCCGGAACCCTGAGCCTCGGGGAGACCAGCCTGGGGGCCTTTCATTTTTTTCTGCCTCACAGTCTGATCCAGGAACCGGAAACCGAGGCCTTTCAAGACGCTGCCGCAGAAGAAGCTTTTGTGGAAACTCCGGCGCCCACCTCTCAACCAAACATCTCCCCCGAGCCGACAGCAAATGAGGTAAGGGAAGACGGGCCGCCCTCCGCTTCTGAGCAGCCGGCTTCCGAGCCTGGGCAGTCTGAATCCCGGTCAGAGGCTCTAAACCAAGAGCAGGTGGAGAGTCTCCTGCTTGAGGGTCTTGAAGTGGCCCAGGAGGAATTGGGTGGCCTCCTGGGTTCTCCTGTGGAATTGATTGAGCAGACGGTCCAGCACAAGAACAAACAGGAGCTTCTGGCCAAGACCAAAGGCAAACAGATCCTGACCAGGATTGCCATCAGCGGTGATCGGGAGGGAGAGGGCTTCATGCTGCTCCCTCTTCGCGACGCCATTACCTTTGCCGGCCTCTTGCTCATGATGCCCGAAGAAACCATAACCCAGACCGTCAAGCAGGGGAAATTCGAGGGCGAGGTCACCGACGCCTTTGATGAAATCGCGAATATTCTGGTAGGCTGCTTCTCCAACCACTTCAAAAGCACGTTTCCCTTGAAACTAGGCCTCAAGAAATTACAGGCCGAGCCCATGGTCCCCTCCCAGGTGGATGTGACAGGGGATGAGCCCTTTGCCGGCCAGAACTATACGCGGTTATCCGCTACCATCCAGATGGAGGGCAAATCTTATGGCCCCCTGGAATTGGTGTTCCCCATGCCTGTGCTCGGACTCGGAGATCATGCCCAAAATGACGCTGCGCCTGCCGCAGCGCAAAAGCCGACGCAGCAGCCTGCTGACCAGACCCCACGTCAAAAACCGGATCCGGGACAAAAAACCGACACTGCCCCTGAGACCCGGCAGACAGGAACTCAAGGCCGGCTGATCTCCATCATCGGCGAGGACCCCGACCAGTGCCGGATGGTCGAGGAAAGCATCGACCGCGAGGATATCGATCTGGTCAAACTCTCTCTGGACGGCGATTTCAAGGAACCTCTGGCCAGAGACAACCTCTGCTGTGTCTTTCTCCTGATCAACAAGGTGAACGAGCAGGGTCTGGCCAAGGCCATCAAGGTCCGCTCCTCCTTAAAAAAGGATTGTCCCTTGATCCTGGCCGGACCGCAATGGACGAAAAGCATGGTCTTCAAGGCCTTGAAGTACGGCGCCACAGACATTCTCATCACCCCGGCCGACCGGGATTTGATCCAAAAAAAGTTTCAAAAGTATCTCTAACCGGAAAAGGCACACGATATGAGTGAGATGCATGCAGTCAAAGCAAAAATACACGGATTTGTCGAAGAAAAGGCGGAACAGTTTGTCATGGAAGATTTGACTGACCCCGCAGTCTTGCATGGACTCTCCGATTCTTTCGCCAGGATCGCTCAGGAACTCAGCGAACAGTTCCCCAGAAGCAGCAAGGCTGCTCTGGGTGCCGGGCAGCTGCTCCAGAAATACGCTGAAAACCAGGAAGAACCCTCCGAGGCCGATCTCCGCGCTGTGGAACAGACCCTGTCCGCTCTGCAGGAATTGAGCGGCAAAGCAATTGAAGAAGCCGGACTGGAATTTCCTAAATCATTTGCCCCGGCAGGCGAAGTGTCTGAAAGCGCAGCCACGGCCGACTCCCGCAGTGAGCTGTCCGCGGTGGTGGATGAGGAGATCCTGGAGGAATATCTCAATCAACAGGAAAGCATGCTCTCGGAACTGGAAGATCTCGTCCTGACCTTGGAGCAGGAAACCGACCCCCAGGCCTTGAAGGAGCTCAAACGACTGCTGCACACCGCCAAAGGGGAATCCGGCGTCATTGGTCTCAACCAGGTGGAGCGGGTCTGTCACCAGGTGGAGGATTACCTCCAGGCTGCTGAAGGCGGCAGGCTGCAGGTCGATCTCCTCCTGGAATTCAAGGACTGGTTTGAACAATCCCTGGCCGCCCTCAAAAACAAAGCCGAGCCCCCGCCGGAGGACAGGCTTTTGGCTGCGCTCACGCAAGCCCCTGAATCCGATGAACAAAAACCGCAGGAAGCCTCCGAACCTTTAGCCGGTGCAGCAGCCGAGGACGCACTTCCGGCCCAGGATCCCTCCGGGATCGCCCAACCACAGCCGGAAGTCCAGACCTCTAGGGATGATGCGCAAAAGGATGCGGATGAATTCGCGGAACTCCTCACCCCTGTGACCATCGAAGATCCTGAAATCACAGCCGACTTTATAACAGAAACCAATGAGCATTTCGAAATTTCCGATGAAAATCTCCTGACCTTGGAGAACGATCCGGAAAACGAGGAAGCCATCGCCTCCATCTTCCGGGCCTTCCACACCATTAAAGGCACCACCTCCTTCCTTGGCCTGACGCCGATCTCGGTTCTGGCCCATAAAGCGGAAAACCTCCTGGACGAAGTTCGGAAAAAGCATCTGGCCTTTGACGGCCTGGTGGTGGATGCCACCTTCAACGCTTTGGATCTGCTGAAAACCATGATCAAGCAACTGGAAGAGGCCTTGAATGCAGGGGAGCCGTTTGTGCCGGACCCTGAAATGCCCGCTGTGTTCACCCAGCTGCAAAAGGCCTTGTCCGGCGAATCCACGACCCAGACGGCCCGGAAACCCGAGCCGGCGGCAGCAGAAGATGAGGAACCGGCAGCCCTGCCTTCAGACCTGGAGACCGCAGCAGCGGAAGCCCCGACTCAGAAAAAACCTTCCGCCGGCAACGGGGCGGCCCAGGCGACCTCCAGCAAAACCGTGAAGCAGACCATGAAGATCGATGCGGATCGCATCGACCTGCTCCTGGAGACCATCGGCGAGTTGGTCATTGTAGAATCCATCGTCACCCAGGAAGCCGCGCGGCGGGGCAACGAGTCCCGCGAGCTGGAGCGCAACCTCGGTCAACTCACCAAAATCACCCGCAGTCTTCAGGACATGGGCATGTCCATGCGGCTCATCCCCATCGACAACACCTTTCGGAAAATGAATCGCCTGGTCCGGGATCTGGCCAAAAAATCCGGCAAGAAGATCGAGTTGAACATGGAAGGCCGGGAAACCGAGCTGGACAAAGGCATGGTGGAAAAGCTCGGCGACCCCCTGGTGCACATGATCCGCAACGCCGTGGACCACGGCATTGAACCTACGGCCGACGACCGCCGGGCTGCAGGCAAAGATCCCACCGGCCATATCCTGCTCAAGGCCTATCACCAGGGCGGCAACATCCACATTGACATCCAAGATGACGGCCGGGGGCTGGACCGGGAGGTGATCATCGCCAAGGCCATTGACCGCGGGCTGATCAAAAGTGCGGAAAACATGAGCGACGAAGAGATCTATGCCTTGATCTTCGAGCCGGGCTTTTCCACGGCCAAACAGATCACCGATGTTTCCGGCCGGGGCGTGGGTATGGATGTGGTTAAGAGCAACATCGAGAGCATGCGGGGCAACGTCCGGATCGCTTCGGAAAAAGGCAAAGGCAGCACCTTCACCCTGGTCCTGCCCCTGACCATGGCCATCATTGATGGCATGATCGTCCGGGTGGGCTCTGAGCGCTATATTCTGCCCCTGCTCTCTATCATCGAGTCTTTTCAGCCCGGGCCGAAAATGGTCTCCACAGTGTCCGGCAAAGGCGAGACCGTACCTTTCCGGCAGCGTCTCCTGCCCTTGTTCCGGCTGGCCGGCCTGTTTCGGATCACCGATGCCCAGACCGATCCCACCCAGGCCCTGGTGGTGGTCATCGAAGATTCCGGACGGCAGATCGCCCTTTTGGTGGATGAGCTCCTGGGACAGAACCAGACCGTCATCAAAAACCTGGGACAGGGGTTGCGTGAGGTGGAAGGCATTGCCGGGGCCAGCATCATGCCTGACGGCACCCCTGGATTGATTATTGACGTCAACGGTTTGGTTAAAATGGCCACGGCTTAGACTTATTGGTTCATCGCTGTCATAGAAAACACGAATATGTGTTGCTCTGATGTAGTTGAAGTCCTTGTCATAGAAATTGGAAATTGGAAATTGGAAATTGGCAAGAAAAGAATGTAGAAATGCAGAATGTTCTCGAAAGCCTCATCAAACTAAAATAACACAACAAAAATTCCAATAATGGTTTCAAACTGCAACTTTCTGTAGAGAACTCTGTACATAAGGAACATACATGTTGAAACATGCGAAATTAGCGACACGGCTCGGCCTGAGTTTCGGAATTGTCCTCTTGTTGACCCTGGCCTTGGGACTGACCGGGTTTTTCGGGTTTGACAATGTGGTTCGCAAAGTCAAGCAGTCCGATCAAGCCGGGACCCTGATCCAACACATTCAACAGGCCAGGGAATATGAACAGACCTTTATCGCTGCAAGCGACAAAGAGGCGGAGGATAAACTCGCACAGGAGATGCGTGCGCTGATCCGGGAGACGGAAGCCTTCCAATCCGAACTCCGGTCGGACGAGGATAAGGGCGCCATGGACGAGATCAAATCCCAGGCCCGGCTCTATCAGCAGACCTTCCTCGGCTATGTCGATCTGGTTCGGGATAAGGAAGCGGCCCAGGCGGTCATGGTTGACAGCGCCCGCAGGCTGCAGGAAACCGCCGGGGCCATCAAAAAGACCAGCCGAACCGACCTCAGGGACTCGCAGCGCCAAAGCCAGAAACGGATGCAGCAGTCCCAGGCCAGCTCCAAGGCAGCACAGAACCTGGTGAGTCTGCTCTTTGCCTGCCGAAAACTGGAGTCCGAATACCTCAAAAACGGCAGCCTGGAGACGGCTGAGGCCATTCAAGCCCATATCCAGGAGATGGACGGACTCTCCCGGGACCTGTCGGCCGGATTCCAGGACCAGGATGATCAGGACAAGTCCCAAAGGCTGATCCAGAGCATTGCCGAATATGAACAAGGATTTCAAACCTATCAAAATATTGAATCGGAACTGGAGGCGGCCTTGCAGGCTATGGACCAGGCCTCGCAGGACGTGGTCAAAACCGCCGGTGACATTCGCATGCTGCAGAGGGCGTCCTTGATGTTCCTGCTGATCGATGACGGGGGGACCGCACAAATCAAGGACAGCGTGGCCAAGATGCAGTCCTGCAACGCTATCGGGCAATTCGCGGGTCTGGCCAGGCAAAACGAAAAAGACTTCCTGCTGACCGGAAACGCCAAATTTGCAAAAGCCGCCCGAACCGCCGCCAACCGGATCGTGAGCACGGCCGCGGGACTGCAGAGCAAATTCCAGCAGCAGTTGTCCGCCCTTGACGACACGAGCCAAGAGGGTTCCATCAAAAAGAGCATCGCCTATACCGAAAAGGTCCTCGCCAAAGCCAAAATGTATTTGAAGAAATTCGACGAGTTGGTCCGAACCGACCAGGAACAGCAGGCGAGCAAGGAGGCCATGCTCAGTGCAGCCGGCAGCCTGCAGGAAACCGCGCAGGCGATCAGCCGGGAGCAGAAACAAACCTATGCCCGGCTCCAACAGGAAATCAGCCGAAAAATGGACCAGACGATTGCTACCGGAGAGCAGGTCAACGTCTTGATCACCCGGACCTTGAACAGCCGCCTTGCGGAAAAGGATTTCGCTCTGTCGGGCCGTCCCGATACGGTTGCCCAGGTTCATCAGCTGGTTGAAGAGATCGTGACCGTGGCCCAAAAACTCGGCTCCGGATTCTCCGAACCGACCAAGCAAACCATGGCTGCGGACATTGTCCAGCTGGCGAAGAACTACCGGCAGGCCTTTGACCGCTTTGTCGCGCTGACCGGGAGTCAAAAACAGGCGAAAGCCACCATGCTCGCATCAGCGGGTACAGTGCAGAACACGGCGGAACAATTCCAATCCGCCAAAAAATCGGGAATGTTCGCCTCGATCGCACAGCTGAGCACGATCCTGCTCGTCGCCTCCGCCCTGGCGGTCATTGTCGGAATTGCCCTGGCCTTCTTCAGCACCCTGGGCATCACCAGGCCTTTGCGCACAATCATCCAGAATCTGTTCACAGCATCGGATCAGGTCAATGAAGCCTCCGATCTCATCGCCGCTTCCTCGAACCAAATCGCCGAAGGCGCCAGCGAACAGGCCTCCAGTCTTGAACAGACATCCTCTTCCCTGGAAGAACTCGCCTCCATGAGCAGGCACAATGCGGACAGCGCCCTGCAGGCCCAAACCACGCGGAAACAAGCCGGCACGGCCATGCAGGAGGCCACTGACGCCATGCAGGAAACCCATGCCGGCATGCAGCAGATCAATGCCCAGGGGAAAGAGATCGGCAAGATCATCAAGACTATTGACGACATCGCCTTCCAGACCAACCTGCTGGCCCTGAATGCCGCAGTGGAGGCAGCCCGGGCCGGAGAGGCGGGCAAAGGATTCGCGGTTGTCGCCGAAGAGGTCCGGAATCTGGCCCGGCGAAGCGCTGAAGCGGCCCAGACCACCCAGGAACTGATCGAAACAACAGTGACCCAGATCGACAAGGGGGTCGACCAGGTGGAAAAGACCCAGCAGGCCTTCACCCGTACCGTAGAACACAATGCCAGCGTCGGTGGACTGATTGACGAAATCGCTTCTGCCTCCAATGAACAGTCCCAGGGTATCGACCAGATCAATGCCGCTGTTGCAGAAATGGACAAAGTGATCCAGCAGAATGCGGCGGACTCAGAAGAGGCCGCAACGGCAGCTGAAAAACTCTCAATCCAGGCCGGAGACCTGGAAGGGATGGTCAATCAACTGATGGCTCTGATCGGCGGGAAAAAGGGAACGACTGATCACTCGCCCCAGAACGATGAACACGGGGAACAACACTCCCAGGACAACAGCCAAGCTGCACTGGAAGCGGGTACACGCCAATGAACGGCTCTGCACAACTGGACCAGAAGACCTTCAAACAATTTGCCGATCTTATCTACCAAAAGGCAGGCATCCATCTGGCTGAGCACAAGCATTCCCTGGTATCAGCCAGGCTGGGAAAGCGCATGCGGTTTTTAAAAATCAATAATTTCGACGAGTACTACGACTTCGTCCAGAACGAATCGAGTCAACAGGAACTCATCGAACTGCTGGATGCCATCTCCACCAATGTCACCTATTTTTACCGTGAACCAAAACACTTTGAGATGCTGGAATCCGTGCTCCGGGACTGGGCTGCCGCCGGACAGACCCGGTTTCGGATCTGGTGTGCAGCCTCATCCACCGGAGAAGAGCCCTACACCATTGCCCTGACGCTTTCCGAAACCCTGCCCTCCACCCGCGACGTCAAAATCCTCGCCACGGACATTTCCAATACCGTCTTGAACACCGCCAGAAGAGGAGTCTACGACGCCAAAAAGCTGGAGAAGATATCCAAACGGCTTATTGACAAATATTTCTCACCCCTTCAGAATAAGGCACCGAAAAATTTCCAGATCAATGACCAGATCAAAAACCTGATTCGATTTTCCTGGCTCAATTTATCCACGCCTCCCTTTCCCATGCGCGGGCCTCTCGATGTCATTTTCTGCCGAAACGTGATGATCTATTTCGACAATGAAGTCAGACAGCGCCTCTTGAATGAGATGTATCGACTGCTCAAGCCCGGAGGCTATCTCATGGTGGGCCACGCCGAAAGCCTGTCCGGCCTGATGAGTTCATTCAAATCGGTGCGGCCGTCGGTATACAGGAAAACGTAAAAGAAGGGGTTAAAAGGTTCACGATTTCCAGAAACCGAAAAGAGGCAGAGAGGAGAAGAGAGATGTCAAAAGTCAGAAGTCAGAGGTCAGGAAGAGAAGAAACAGAGGGCAGTGAGCAGGAAGAGGCAATTTTTTCGCCGTCAGTTCTCGGCCTTTCGAGTTCCGCGCTCCGCGCTCCGCGTTTTCGACCCTTTTAACCGCTCAATCTCAACAGCACAGGGACCTATGACCATGATCATTGTTGATATTGCCGACATGCGGATTTCCGACAATCCTGCCGAGACCCTGATCACCTACTCCTTGGGCTCCTGTTTCGGAGTTTCGGTCTATGACCCTGCGCTTCATCTCGGGGGTCTGTTGCACTGCATGCTCCCATTGTCCAAGGTTGACAAGGAAAAGGCCAAAAACCGGCCTTTCATGTTCGTGGACACCGGGATGCAGAGTATGCTCACGGAAATGTATAATTACGGAATGCGCAAAAACAGGGCCGTGGTCAATGTGGCGGGAGGCTCCCAGGTTTTGGACAATCAGAACATCTTCAAGATCGGCGAGCGAAATTTCACGGTACTGCGTAAAATTCTTTGGAAAAACGGTCTGCTCATGCAAAACCAGGATGTGGGCGGCAACAAATCCAGAACAGTGAGCCTGAACATCAAAACCGGCCGGTTTTCTATAAAATCAAGCGGGAAAGTGGTGCACTATGACCTATCGTGAACAGATCGAACAGCACGTCGACAGTTTTCCGGAGATGCCCCCCCTGTGCCAGAACCTGCTGGGCTATCTGGACGACCCTGATGTCGACTTCAAAACCATCAAGGACATTATTCAGTTTGATCCCGGTCTTACGGCCAATGTCCTGAAAATGGCCAACTCGGTGCATTTCGGAGCGACCCGGCAGGTCAACTCCCTGCAGGCCGCCCTGGCCCGTCTGGGGACCAAAAGCGTGTTTGAATTGATCCTGTCCCTGAACATCTCCTCCAGACTCCAGAACAGTCTTCCCGGATACGGTCTGCAGGCCAACGACCTCCTCCGGCATTCCATCTGGACGGCCGTGGCCTCGCAGGAACTGGGTACCATCCTGAACATGAAGCATACGGGCATGATTTTCACCATCGGCCTGCTGCATGATCTGGGTCTACTGCTTCTGGACCCGTACCTCAAAACCGAACGAACCCGGTTCAACCGGACCCTTGAAACCCAAGACAAGGCATTCGATCAGGCCGAGCGGGACATCCTCGGCATGGATCACGCCGAGGCCGGAGCCAAAATACTGAAGCGCTGGCATCTCGGCCCAGAAGTCGTTGCCGGGGTCAGATGGCATCATCAGCCAGAAAAAGCCGATGAAAACCGAGAACTTATATATCTCATTCATCTGGCTGACATGCTGTCCCTCTCGGAAGGGATCGGCACCGGAATTTACGGCCTGCAATTCGTTGTTTCCTCGGAAACCATCACCACCCTCGGTCTGCGGAAGAAGCATCTGGAGGCCGTGGCCAGCACATCGCTGGATAAAATGCGGGAACTGGAGAGCATCTTGACCTGATCCGTCCAATTTCAGACCTGGTGCCCAAAAATGCTTTCAAATTGTAAGCTGCTGTTAAGAGCTCTGAATTTATAGCCTTTAAGAAAATGATTGTGGATATTGCCGTTGTAACCTCTTTTTTTTATGTTTAGCAATAGTATATCTTCAATTCTCTATAACCCACGAGAAGCCATATGGGATACAATGTTTTGATCGTCGATGATTCAATGATTATCAGGAAAATGGTGGCCAAGACCCTGAGCATTTCAGACCTGGACATTGCTGAATGCTATTTCGCAGAAAACGGCAGGCAGGCCCTGGAGCTGCTCCGGGACAACTGGATCGACATCGTGTTTGCCGACATCAACATGCCGGAGATGAACGGGGTGGAACTCGTCGCTGAAATGCAGAAGCAGGACATGCTCTCCAGTACGCCGGTGGTTATCATTTCCACGGAACGAAGCCGAGAACGTATCGAGGCCTTGAAAAACATGGGGGTGCAGGCCTATTTGCAGAAACCTTTCATCCCTGAAGAATTCACTCGAGTGGTCAAAAAGCTTCTGCATTGAAACCAGCATTCGTTACCACGTCCGAATGGGGGGTCAGACATGAGTCAAGACAACACTGAGCTGCTACTGAGAAGTTTTTCATCGGTTTTTGAGGGATTCGCCTTTATGTTTGTCGAACAGGAGCCGGACCTGGACCCGGAAAATCCAGGCACCTGCCTTCAGGCGGATATCCAGTTTCAAAGCCGTGACAAGCAAGGCACCCTGAAAGTGATCGCACCAGAAGATCTCTGCTCGGAGCTGGCTGAAAATATACTGGGGGCTGAGACCGAAGAACTCCCGGAGCATGCCGGTGAAAACGCCTTGAAGGAAATCCTGAACGTCTCCTGCGGTTCGATTCTGGCGGAAAAGTTCGGAACGGAAGAGGTCTTTGACCTCTCGATTCCCGAAACCAGCCAGGTTTCCGAAGAGCACTGGAACAGCTGCTGCCAAGATGGGCAGCATGAGCTGTTCTGGGTTGATGAATCGCCTATGCTGGTACAATTTCAGAGCTCTTCACAGGACGCGTCAGTTTGAAGGATTCTGTGGACAACTTGGGATATTTCGTGCCTCTTTTTGAGGTTTCAGCCTCCGGCCCGGAGGGGCCTACGCCCCGGAGGGGTGTCGGGTGTCAGCTTTCCCTCCGGCAAAGCTGACACATATCTACATAAAATAATTAGAAATACAAGAATGTGCCACTAGGCTGATGCTGAATTCTTTCACTGCCGGTTTGATCAAAAATATGTCCAATAATGAGAATATTCCAGACATTGTTCATTATTTTATCCCCTTAAAGTTCAACGGCCTAATGTTGGTACCTAGTCTGAATTTATCATAACTGAGAAGTGACCATGATTAAAGTACTCATTATTGACGATTCTGCCATTGTCCGACAGGTCTTGTCCAAGGAACTCGATCGGGCTGAGGATATTCAGGTTGTGGGCACCGCTCCGGATCCCTATGTGGGCCGGGACAAGATCATTCAGCTCCGCCCGGATGTGGTGCTTCTGGACATGGAGATGCCCCGGATGGACGGGCTGACCTTCCTCAAAAAACTCATGAAGCACTTTCCGCTACCGGTGATTATCGTGTCCTCCCTGACCCCGAAGGGGGGGGAACTGGCCTTGGAAGCCATCAACGCCGGAGCTGTTGAGGTGATGTGCAAACCCGGCTCCTCGCTCTCTGTCAACGACATGTCGGAGGCCCTCATCCAAAAGATCCGGGCCGCGGCCAAGGCCAGGGTTAATAAGACCGACACGGGTGCGGAACATAAAAAACCTGTCCAGGCGGCGATTCGAATCTCACAGGCCAAGATGACGGACACCGTGATCGCCATTGGAGCCTCCACCGGCGGAACCCAGGCCATTCAGGAAGTCCTGACCCATATGCCGGGAAATGCTCCGGGCATTGTTATTGTGCAGCATATGCCGGAACAGTTCACCGCTTCCCTGGCGGACCGTCTGAATCAGATCTGTGCCGTGGAAGTGCGCGAGGCCAGAAACAATGATACGGTTATGCCCGGCTTGGCCTTGATCGCTCCTGGCAATTACCATCTGATGCTGCGCCGGAGCGGGGCCAGGTTTTATGCACAAACCAAATCCGGCCCCCTGGTGTGCGGACATCGGCCCAGTGTGGAAGTCCTGTTCAAGTCAGTGGCCCAGGCCGCCGGACGCAATGCCGTGGGAGCGATCCTGACCGGCATGGGACGGGACGGGGCCTCGGGCCTGTTGGAGATGCGCAACAGTCAAGCCAGGACCATTGCCCAGGACGAGCAGAGCAGCGTTGTTTTCGGCATGCCCAAAGAAGCCATCAAACTGGAGGCGGCGGAGTATATCCTGCCACTGACCTCCATCACCGCAAAAATCATTGAACTGGTCAATGCGAAAAATCATTGAACAATCGAAAAAAACATGAGAGGCTCATATGAGACCGCGGTTCGGGAATCCGAGAGGGTTTCCCGACCCAACCTCCAGGAGGGACCATGCCAAGCAAAGACACCTTGAAAACCCGAGGCCTGGTGGAGAGTCTGGATTTGGGAAAGATCCGGAATCGCAATGAACGCCGTGTTCTGGAGCACTTCACCCTGATCTTGGACGAGTACCCTGACTTTGAACCGGACATCATCGATATCCAAGATATTTATGCCCTCGCTTTAAATGCCCTCCCTCCCAGGTACACCCAGGAAACGGCTATTGTTTTAAAGGAACCGGTCACTGAAAAACAGATCCAGGCGGCCCTGCGGGACGCCATCGAAAAAGTCAGAGGCCGTCCCACCGGACAAAACCAGAACCGCGAGCAAGCCTAATGGATATACCGGAAGCTGTCAGATCCAGGCTGGAGGCCATTGAAAATCTCCCTACTCTGCCGCAGGTGATCGAACATCTCGGCAGAGCCATGGAAGATCCCGATGTCTCCGCCAAGCGGATCGCGAAAATCATTGAGGATGATCCGGCGATTATGGCCAGGATCATGAAAGTGGTGAATTCCACGCTTTACTCCGGTGTTCAGAAAATCACTTCCCTGCAATCGGCCATTGTCCGACTGGGCTTTCAGACCGTCAGCAATATCGCCATGTCCGTAGCCGTGTTTTCAACCTTTCCTCCTCAAGCCCATTCGGAACAATCCTTTGACCGGGCGGCTTTTTGGAGGCACTGCATCTACACCGGCATTGCTGCTGAAGTGGTCCAAAATCAAATTCCCGAATTTGAGGAAACCGATTACAACAACACGACCCTGCAATTGAGCGGCCTGCTGCACGACATCGGGAAAATCATCTTTGAGCAATACTTCCATGCCCAGTTTGTCCAGGTCGTCAACGTCGGCCATCAAGAGGCCTTCCCGCTCCATGAGGCCGAAACCCGTCTGCTGGGAGTGAATCATGCCCAGGCCGGGGCCTGGCTGGGCTGGAAATGGCGACTGCCTGAAGAAATCATCGAAGTCATCGGCCACCACCATCACCCCCATGACACACACGGTTTAGACCACCCCAGACTGGTTCAAATCTGCTCCCTGGCCAATTTGCTGGTGAACAACGGCCAGTTGGGAAACAGCGGCAACGGTGCAGCCGATTTCTCCCGGATGATCGAAGATTCATTTGACCTCGGCGGCGCTTCCCTGCTAAAGATACACCAACAAATCAAGAAAAAATCCAGCGCTTCTTTTCTTTTGATGTCATTTATCTGAACGGGAGCCTTCCGGCTCCCGTTCAGAAACATGACAGGAGAAAGCAGCTTCTCCGATCAAAGAACGCGCAACGCTCACCAACAACCTGAGTAGATCACAACATTGATGTCGAATGGATGGCTCGTATTATGAAACCCTGACTGAAATTGTCATTGATAACTACAGCTTTAAAGTGACCTGGAGCGCCGCCAGCAAGGATTGCTGCATTCTTTGGATACAGGACACCGACACCATGGAACAGTTTGAAGCCCTGGGCCGTTTCAGTCAGTTTGACAAGCGAAACATTCTGGAATTCATCGTCCGGTATGTCACCAATTCGTCTCTGCGGGAAACAATCAGCAAGAAACGCTTTGCCCTGTACATTGAAAATCTGGCCCCCACCGTCTTCGAAGAAATCCAAAAACTGGAATATGCGAGAAAAGTCGCTGCCTTTAAGAATCTGTACAACCTGGATTCCGTGATTGACGAGGCGGCTGATTTACGGTGGAAAAGGCGCTGCATGGCCAAAAAGTTTCATCCTGACAAAGGCGGGGACAAAGAAACCATGGCCCTGATCAATGAAGGCTATGAAATCCTGAAATCAAAAACCCGGAAACCGGTGTAAGGGCCATGGGTAGAATCGGCATCAAAGAGGTGACCCCCGGCATGACCCTCAGCCGGGACGTCAAAGACCAGAGCGGCCATCTGCTGGCCTCATCCGGACAGGTCCTGACGCAAAAAATGATCCGGATTTTTAAAATCTGGGGCATAGCAGAGCTTTGGATTCAAGAATCAGCTGATCATGATCAGGCAGTGGACGCCGAGCCTGAACTCCCGGAGACAGTCCGCCTGCAAGCCGAAGCCGTCACCCGTCACAGATTCCAGTACAACGATCTGAACGATCCTTTCACCGCCGAGCTCTTCCGCATCAGCTGCTTGAAAAAAGGGAAACGGCTCCAGCAGGATCCCGAGGACACTCCGGAGAATACGATACCAGGCGACCAGGACTCTCTGTCCGGCCGGTCGGTCAAACCCAAAGCCAAAAAAATAAATATCGACTTTCTCATCAATAAGACCCTGCGCCTGGGTTCCATCCCGGACATTTATTATAAAACCATTGCCGCCATCAACAACCCCGAGGCCTCCCTGGACGACATTGCGAACATTGTGAGCAAGGACATCACCCTCTCGGCCAAAGTCCTGCAATTGGTGAACAGCAGCTTTTACAGCCTCAGACAGAAAGTGGACACCTTGACCTGGGCCCTGGCCCTGATCGGCACCAATCAGCTCATGACCATTGTCAGTGGCGTTTCCGCTGTGTCGCTCTTCAAACATATTCCATCCCAGCTGTTAAATATGGTCTCCTTCTGGGAGCACAGCATCGCCTGCGGGACGGCTGCCAGGCTTCTGTCCGGGTACTTCCCGGAACGTATGGATCCTGAACGTTTCTTTGTGGCTGGGCTGCTCCATGATATCGGCCGTCTGATCCTCGTTCAGAATCTTTCCAAAGAATATCTGTCCCTGCTCCACTATGTCAGAAAGGAAGAGCGCTTTCTCTTTGCCGCCGAAACCGAAAAATTCGGGGTGGATCACTCCGAGATCGGAGCCAGGTTGGCTGTTCACTGGAACCTGCCGGAAAGCCTGGTCAGCATGCTGAAAAACCACCATTTCCCGGAATACGGACGCTCCTTCCGGGAAGCAGCCATTGTCAATCTGGCAGATATCCTTGTCAACGCCCTTGAGATTGGCAACAGTGGCGAGACGCTTGTCCCGGTCATTGAACCGAAAGTCTGCCAGGAACTCAGTCTCGACAAGGAAATCCTGCAGCCGGTGATCAATGAAATCGAGGACCGTCTCGATGAAACCTTTGCCATCATCTATGGTACCCTTGAATAACACAGGCAGTCACCAGAGCCGGAACCGACAAGACAATCTGGCCCACGATTCCAGAAAGGCCCTGGAGTTGTGTGCGTCCCTTGGTGATTATCAGACATCTCTCACCAAGTTCAAAAACAGAAAAGATATCTTTGAACGCTCGGTGCAGGGCCTCAGGCAGATTCTGCCCATTACGTTTTACGCCTTTTATGTGGTTGACGAAGCAAGCTTCGACATCGAATTGGAGCACTGCGATCAGCCCGAGCAGAAAGCGTATCTCAATGAAACGCTTGAAGATCTGATTGAACAAGGACTGGTGGCCCAGGCCTTCCGGGAAAAACGCACCCTGAGTGCACAGACCAAGGACGGCCAACACGCCCTGCTGTTGCACGCCCTGACCACGACCTCCAAGGCCTACGGCCTGTTCATCTGCTTTCTGAACAACCGGGTTCTGGAGGACGGGATCACTGACACGCTGACCACCATCATCATCAAATCCACCTGCTACGCCCTGGAAAATTTTGAACTCTACCAACTCATCGACCTGAAGAACGAAGAGCTCACCGCCAAGAACCAACAGATCTCGAAATCGGAAATCATCTACCGGAATGTCTTTGAAAACACCGGGAATCCGACCATCATCGTTGATCGCTCTGGAAAAATCACTTACTCCAACAGCCGTTTTGTCGATTTTTCCAAATGGCTCCGGGAAGAACTCTGGAACAAACCGTTTGCCGATTTCATCATCAAAAAGCGCTTGAATTTTGCCCGGCTGCTTCAGGAGACCCAAGCTCAGGACCCGGTCAAACCCATTGAATATATTTTTGAAAACCGGCTGCAGGAGAAAAGAACCGTTTTTTTGCAGACCTCGCCCCTCGGGATTGACAACCTACATATCATTTCCCTCACGGACATCACACCTCTCAAGGAAGTTGAGAAAAAACTTCATTTTCAGGCCTTTCATGATCCGCTCACCAGCCTGCCCAACAGGATGCTCCTCCAGGACAGGCTCAAACAGGCCATACGAAAGTGCAACCGCCATCCGGAGGCCAAATACGCGGTTATCTTTATCGACCTGGACCGCTTCAAAAACATCAATGACACCCTGGGGCATCATATCGGGGACCAGCTGCTTGTCCGGGTCGGAGAAAGGATCAAGAACTGCGTCCGGGAAATGGACACCGTGGCCAGATTTGGCGGCGATGAATTCGTGATTCTCCTGGAAGACGTCCAGAGCGAACACGACTGTGAAAGGGTTTCCGGGAGAATTTTGGAGGAATTCCAGTCAGCGATGAATATCCAGGGTCATGAAATCTTCATGAGCATCAGCATGGGCATTCTGATGAGCGGGGCCCAACCCATCGATGCATCGGACGTGATCCGGCTGGCTGACATGAGCATGTATGAAGCCAAGAAGCAGGGCAGAAACAAAATTGTCTATTTTCACGATATTGCGGACAAAGAGATTGAGCAGAAGCTCTTTCTGGAAAATCAGCTGCTGAAAGGAATCCAGGAAAATGAGTTTTTCGTCCAGTACCAGCCTCTGATGGATCTGCAGAGCAACCGGCTCTTCGGCTTTGAAACCCTTGTGCGCTGGAATCATCCGGATTTAGGGATTATTCCGCCCAACAGCTTCATCCCCATTGCTGAAGAAACCGGCCTGATCATCCCCCTGGGCCAAAATATCTTCGAACTGGCCTTCCAGGATTATGTGCGTTGGATAGAGGCCTATCCCTGGGTCCAGGACCTCTGTTTGAGCATCAATCTCTCAGTCAAACAGATTTACCACAGGGATATCGTCAAGGACATCAAGTCTGTGGCGGAAAAAAACCGGCTGCCTCTGCACAATGTCCGTCTGGAAATCACGGAAAGCATCTTCCTGGAGAATAATGATCTGGCCATCGACACCATCCGCCGGCTCAAGGAACTCGGCATTTCCATTTGCATTGACGACTTCGGGACCGGCTATTCCTCACTGAAATATTTACAGCAGTTCTCCATCGACCTCGTGAAAATCGACAAGCTCCTGATTCAAGATATCCCCACCAACATGGTCAACTACAGCATCGTGTCCTCCATGCTTGATCTCTGCAACAAACTCAAGCTCCAGGTCATGGCGGAAGGGATCGAAACCAACGAGCAGCTCATGAAGCTGCAAACAATGAATTGCACCCTGGGGCAGGGGTATTATTTTGCCAAACCCCAGGACAGGCAAACGGTGGAAGACACTCTGCTCAAAGGATGGCAGGAAAACAAAGGAGATTAGGGCGGCTGAACCTGTTTCAGAGCTCTTCGCCAAAAGCTCATATTTGAGTCATTTTTCAGACTTCGTACCTACATCACGTCTTTGAACTTTAAAAATTTAAAATAATTGA
>CAZUMF010000060.1:0-19107 GCA_964621385.1 uncultured Desulfohalobiaceae bacterium | reverse complement strand
CCATTGAGAAAATGAAGGCGGGTCGGAGAACGCCGCGAAACCCCATAGTTCTGGAGGTGATGCGAGACTATGGCTATGTAGATGCCAGAGGCATGGGGGTCAGGACCAAAGTGATCCCCCTCACCAGGCAATTTACCGGTATTGACCCCGATTTTGAAGCTGGTGACGATTATATCAAGACGACCATCATGGCCAGGTCGGCTTTGGACTCCAGCGAGCAATTTGTCCCTGAAAAACAGAAAGAATCCAATAAATATCAATATCAGGGACAAAATGTCCCTGAAAGTGTCCTTAAAGATGTCCCCAAAAAAGCTCTGGTCCAACAGGTATTGTCCTTGATAAAAGAGAATCCGCGTATCACCTATAACCAATTGGCCCAAAGAACAGGAAGGCACCGAAAAACCATACAGCGTCATATACAGATTTTAAAAGACAAAGGCCTATTGCGGCGCAAGGGGGGAGCCAGAGGAGGGTATTGGGAAGTCGATGTCCCATGCGAGTAATGGATCATCACCAGGCTTGATCCGGTTTTTGCCCCGGACCGGACCAAGCAGCGCTTCCTATACGAATGGATGCGGGGTGTGAACGAGCACGGCGGATTCGGGACCTGGCGATGGGCAGTCTCCACGGATCCCGGGAATATCACGGATATTCTGAGCTCGGTCAGGAGGGGGGAGTCCTCCACTAATATCCTGACAATTTGTTAAACGAGACAATTCAGAAAAGAAAAGAGCATTGTCCACGAAGTACACGAAGACTCACGAATATATGATTATTCATTATGCCTTCGTATCCGCCAATCAGCCCTATAACGCCATCGTATTTTTCATGTTGGTCATTGCTTGATTGTGAAACAGGGAAGGAGAAGGAATCGATGGCAAAGATTGCCATCAAAGTGAGTCAAGCCCTTTCAGCAGATCAAAATTTGATCACTCTCTACCAACGAATGCAGGAATCTCGAATGGTCATTGGGCTATTCTGTTGTTTTTACAACGCCATATGTGCTTGGAAAAGTAAAGAAAGGTTTCTTCACAAATGCCGGCATTCTCGATGATTGGCAGCAGTTTCTCGATCGCACATTGGGTCAAACAGGTGAAGCGGACAGAATCAAGGCCTATGAACAATTCATGAAATACGGATTGAATCGGCATTACTGGAACGAATTCATATTTCAAGGCTATGCCAATCATACGGACCATGTTGTCTATTTGGCAGGTATTCCAGATCGTCCGGATACGCTTCCTCATGCAGTAGAATGAACAGCACAGACCAGTGTGAAGCAGGGTAATCCCGCTGATCCGTACTTTTTATTGTATATTCCCAGGTTTGAGCACATTCTGTATGACATCTCCCATCTGGATGAAAGCGAGATTAAGGGGACCATCGTATTACAGGCAGTGCAGCTGCTGCTCAAATACATCCAGGTTTTGGGATTGTTTCGATGACAGGTCGTTGTGTGACTTGAAGGATACGCATCCAAAATGCGGCTGCAATAAATTCTTTTGCAGCCGCTAAAGGTCAGTAGTCAGACCCGGCTTCGCTAAGAAGCTACTCCGCGGCAAGTGTCAGAGGTCAGTAAATCCAGATGATTATAAGAACGTTGGGTAACTCGAATCGTTTACTTTCGACTTTTTGCAGGTACGTCAGGGATAAGGCCCACCCCTCCCGCGCAATATCTAATTTCAGACCTCGTACCGACATTACGCCGTTGAACCTTAACGTCCTAAAATAATGAATAATGTCTGAAATATTCTTAAAATTGGACATGCTTTTGGTTTCTGGTTTCAGGTGTCGGGTGTCTGGAAAGGCAAAATCCGCAAACTGAAACCTGAAACCAGACACCTGAAACCCCAAAATGAGGCCAGAAATATCACAAGATGTCCAATAAATCCCTCAGATTTACGCGTCCTGTAAAGAGCTCTGAATTTGGGTAAATGGCATTTTTACTGAGTTCAGGCATTGCCCGGAAGAGGTAAGTCCTGAAACCGAGACCCTGCTTCAGCTGGGGTGTCGCGCATCTCAACCGCTTGTTCTCCCCGCAGCAGATCCATCAGCTCCTCAGCATCCACGGCCCGGGCGATGTCGCTGCCTTCCAGGAGGCTGTCCGCCAGTTCACGTTTCTCGGCATGGAGCCGGACGATTTTTTCCTCCACCGTGTTTTCCGTGACCAGACGGTAGATGGTCACCGGATGTTCCTGCCCGATGCGGTGGGCCCGGTCCGCGGCCTGATCTTCCACCGCAGGATTCCACCAGGGATCCAGGTGAATGACAAAGTCTGCGGCTGTCAGATTGATGCCCAGACCTCCGGCTTTGAGGCTGATCAAAAAGATATCTCCCTGTCCTGCCTAAAAGGCGGCAATCTCCTGTTCCCGTGTTTTGGCGGGGGTACTGCCGTCCAGATAGCGATATTCAATCCCCAGGCCCTGCAGATGTTTTTGAACCAGATCCAGATTTTTGACAAACTGACTAAAGATGAGAGCCTTGTGTCCATTGGCCAGGAGTTCGGAGATCACCTCCTCCAGCAGGGCCAGTTTGGAGCTTGGGGTTGTGCTTTCCGGGTAGACCAGTTGCGGATGACAGCACATCAGACGCAACCTGGTCAATTCGGTCAGGATGCGCAGATGCTTCTGGCCCGGTTGCAAATCCGCATTCTCCAGATTCTCCACGGCCTGCCGGCGCAGGGCCTCGTACTGAGCGGCCTCCTCCCGACTCATCTTCACCTGCAAAGTCACTTCCGTCCTGGCCGGCAACTCTTCCATCACTTCGGATTTCAGGCGGCGCAGCAGGAAAGGCTGGATCATTCTTTTCAAGATCTTTTTTTGTTCCTGGTCCTGATGTTTTTGAATCGGGACGGCAAAACGTTCCTGGAATCGTTTTCTGGATCCAAGCAAACCGGGATTCAGAAAACGAAACAAGGTCCACAATTCCTGTAGATTGTTTTCCAGGGGCGTGCCGGTGGTGGCCATCCGGAATTCGGCCTGCAGCCGCATGGCCGCCTGGGTGCGCTTGGCACTCCAGTTTTTGATGGCCTGGGCTTCATCCAGGACCAGGGTCTGCCAGGATGCGCGGCTCATGATCTCGGCATCCTGCATGAGCAGGGCATAACTGCAGATGATCAGGCTGAAGGGGCCTGCCTGCTCCAGAATGGCCTGCCGGTCCTTGCCCGTATAAAGAACAGGCTTCAAGGTGGGGGCGAAACGGCCGGCCTCGGCCAGCCAGTTGGAACAGACCGAGGTCGGGGCCACGACCAGGGTGGGTCCCTCCGGTGCACGTTCCAGGATCAGGGCAAGGGCCTGCAGGGTTTTGCCCAGGCCCATGTCGTCGGCCAGACAGGCCCCGAATCCCATCTTGGCTATTCTGGAGAGCCATTGATAGCCCTGGAGCTGGTAGTCCCGGAGTTCAGCCTTCAGAGTGGACGGCGAAGTCGGTGCATGCCGGGAAGCCTCCTGGATACGTTTCTTGCGTCTGGTCCAGGAACGGTCCCCTTGCAGTCCTCCGACTTCCTGCTCCAGGGCTTCCAGGGCCAGGGCGCTGTGCACCGGCAGTTTGAGTCTTTCCCCCTGAGTATCGGCAAACTGTCCGATCTCCTGCAACCGGCGGCGGAGTCCCCTGCTCAGGACTGCATAACGCTTCGAATCCAGGGGTACAAAGCGTCCCTTGGGCGCTGCCTTCAGGAGTTTCTCCAATTCCAGGACGGTCTCCGGGTCCACCTCCAAACGTCCACTGAGCTCGAACCAGTTTTGACGGCTGGAAAGCGTCAGCAGCAGCTTATCCAGAGAAACGGTTCCGGTCACGGACAAGGTCTCTCCCTCGGGCCACAAGACCTGCACCAGCTCCTGGTCCTGCAGCTCCCGCAATTCGGTCAACAGCAGCAGGCAATCTTCCGGATAAGGAACGATCCAGGTCCGATCCTCTTCCACAAAGATGGAGAGGCTGGGGCAGGCCTGTTCCACGGCCCGGGCCCGATGTTTTTCCTGCTCAAGATCCCTCGAAGTCTGCATCCGCCGACCCTGGATTTCGGCCATCAAACTCACGCGCCCCACGCCGGGCTTGAGGAACGGGCCGGACTCGCCCAGTGGTTTGACAATCATATCCACCCGGAATCCATTTCCGGATGGAATGATGTGGAGACAAGGCCGGGGATCGGCTGCAACCTGGAGCACATCGGCGACCTGATCCTGAATATCGGAATGGATGGTCACCAGTCCTGAAAGTTTGGACACGGTTTGGACCAATTTCTGATATCCGGCTTTGGGCACGGAAAAGGAATTGGAACCGAGAATGGCGGCAATTCGTTTGTGCTCTTCTCTGATATGCAGGACTTTGAACCGGCTCTGGGTTTCCTGAATGAGGTCCAAACTCTGTTCACCAAGTGGCGGGTTCATCGACAAGCGAAAGGAATCGCCGGATTTCACCACGCTGATTTCCGGCTCACCCTGGATGAATTCCAGGGGCGTGGAAGGGTCGGACATGAGAAACAGCCTGGGATGCCCCACCAGTTGGGGCAGGACCTTCAGGGAATCAAAATCATACCAGCCCCCGGAGTACGGGCTGTAAAAATGCTGCAGGCAGTTCACAATCCGCTGATCGGCCTCGTCGAGAAAGTCCATATTCCTGGCATGATAAAAGAGCCTGTCCAAGGACACATTCCGACCTTTAGACCATTGGCCTTTGGTGTTTTGCTTCTGCCGTTTGGGTTGCAGCTGGATATAGGGACCGCCCTGGGGCTGCACCAGCCAGACCAGGCGTTCAGATTGTGGGGTGGTCGTTGCAGCCGTCTCCGGCTCAGTGGTCTGGGCCGCAATCTGCTGCAAAGCCTGCAGGGTTTTGTGCCAGGGTTCGCTAGCAGGGAACAGTTCCGCCAGAGGCGATAAGGCCGTCTGACTTTTCAAGCTGTCCACGATCGTGATCGTTTTCCGGGGAAGGGCTTTGGACCTGACTTTTTGCAGCAAGGCCCCAATTTCCAGAACCAGCCAGTCCATTGCATTGGTCTGGGCATTTGTGAGTGCCTGCTGGAGTTGAGCCTGTTCATGAGAACTCAATTTCCCTTTGACCCAATACGCGCCGAGATGACACAGCAATTGCGGAAAGGCGCCCGAGCTTCCCTCGCTGTCCTGTACGATCTGCCGGGCCTGATCAAGTTCGAGATCCCGGGATTTGAGCCCGGCCTCCAAGGCCCTGAAAGCCGGAGTGAACAAAATCGTTCTGTTCTCTTTGGCCTGGGCCAGCTGGAGGATGGAATGTGCCTCTTTCAGGGAGTTTGGATCCTGGAGTTTGAAAAGGCTCAACACATGGATCAAGCCGCATTCATCCCCAAAATATCCCTTCTTGGACTTGCCGTGTTTGCGGAGTGATTTCAGGGCCTGGGAAAAGGCTTGAGCCGCTTTGTCCGGAGCCCCTTTTAAAAACATCAGCCAGCCCTGCAACTTTGTGGCGATGCCGGTATTTTCAATACCAGCCAGGATTGCTTCAGCCTGGTCGAGTTCCAGGGACAGAAACAGGCGCTTGCTCAGTGCCGACAAAAAAAGGTCCTGAACAAAGGCCGGAGTCTCACGGTCCAGCTTGAGCTGCAGGGCATAGTCCAGAACCGTCTGATCGTGAGTTCCGGTCCAGCAACAGTAGTGAAGGACATCCATCAACATGAAACACTGCATATCCAATGGCATGGTCCGCATCCAGGCAGGGTCGAAGGGATTGAGGCACATGGGCAGCAAAGGGGTACTGTGCTCCAGTTCATGGCCAAAGCAGTCCTGTATCAAGCCGTAGACGGAATGAAAGGCCACTTGATTTTTTTCGAGCAGGGCCAAGCGGAGGTCCCGGACCAGTCGCAGCGCATTGAAAGGATTGTCTCCTTTGCGGGCGAAAGGATTTTTGGCGGGCCAGGTTTTCCTGATGAATTCGGCCAGGATTGGAAAGCTCTTATCATGGGAGGCTTGTCTGGCGATGATTTCCTGCATGGAGCGCATGCACATCTGCTCGGAATCCAGGAGCCTGAGACGCCGCAGTTTCTCAAGCACCGGATCCAGGAGACTCACCTTCTTCAGCTTGGAAACCAAAGGGACTTTGATCCGGCGCATGACCGTGATCAGATCGGTGCGGCTGATGGGCTCGTTATGCAAGGCACAGATCTGCAGGATCTTTTGCTCATCGTGACTGAGTTCCTGTTCATAGGCCTGCAGGCCCTGGCGTTGGGAGTGGGTCATACACGTCTGCTCGTCATACATTGAAGTTATTCCCTATTCGAAAAGTGAGGCCTTAAGAAAAAATTCTATATTCAATCCCCCCTATCCCAGCGGAAGGCCGTATCCCAGTCTGTGCAGACAGGATCGAAAGGCCTCTTCATTTCCCGAGGGTACGACCAGACTGTTCGTCCCGGCCGGCCGGCACACTTTGCGCATTTCCGGATCTTCCAGAACGGACCGCAGCACATTGGAATCACTGCACTCCACCAGGGTGGCCTGGCCGGCGATGCGGAACAGGCTGGTCCGCTGCTCCACCTGGTCAAAAAAGGCCGACACCTGCCCGGGCAGGTCCTGGTCGCTATTGTCCTCAAGAAAATTCCGCATGTCCGAGGGGGGCAGGCCTTGCTCCACGGCCTGCAGGGCCTTGCCGGCATCCAGATGGAAAACGCCGTCCTCAGTCTGGAGGCTGAAGCGTTCCAAAAGGGCCTTGGCCTGAGCATTTTCCCGGGGATTGCGCAGTCTGATCTCCAGTTCCGGGCTCACCTCCAGAGAACCGGTCGGTTTGGCAGGGACATATTCCGAGGTCTGCCCCAGAATCCAGGAACCCAGGCGCGTCAGTCGCAGGGCCAGCAGGCCGTCGTAACGGCTCAGGCAGCTCAAGTCATCAGCTCCCCAGAGCTCACGATGATCCGAGACAGCATCCCAGGGCGGCACCAGGGCCACGTCGATCATTCCCAGAGTGGCGGCGTACTCCAGCAGAAAAGCCCGAATGAATCGTCCGGTCAGCATATCCCAGTCGATATGAGAGTAACCGAAGCTCCCGTAGACCGGATCCACGATGTACAGGGCCCAATCATTGCGCACCATGTCCAGCTTATCCCCTCGGGCGAAGAGGTGCTTGAAGAAATCTTGAAGCATAATCCAGTTTCCCGGCTCAAGGTCCGTCAGACTTTCCTCCAAAGATTCCCGGCCGGTCTTGGCGGCGTATAAAGGATGCTTCTTGGATTTTTGTCCCTTGATGACCTCGACCCGGTTCATTTCATGGAGGATGGTCGTTTTCAGCCATCGTTCCCAGAGTATTTTCAAGACTTCCTGGGGTTTTTTCTTCAGGGCGGCCTGTCCGCTTTTGGTCAGGGCCAGCTTGTTGCCCTCGATCTGGGCCAGTTTTCCGGCCTGGAGCAACAGGGGCCAGGCAAAGGGCCGGATGCCCGCCGCCCCCATCTGAACATCGTATTGATGGGGCGCTTCAACATCTTCTTCGTAAAAATTTCCCTGGGACAGGGCTGCCCGGATAACACGGGCGCCGGCCTTGGACACCCGCCCGGTCTTGGCCCCGACCCCGACTTTCCCCTGGACCACCAGATTGAGCATGGCCTGGACATCAAAAAGGGCGCTCTGCTCTGTAGAATGGATGACGTAGTCGCGGGTCGAGTCCCCAGCGGGTGTTCGGATCTTTTCCGGCAAGGAGGAGGCCTGTTCGGGTTCAGGCATAACCGGTTGCGGCACAAACTCACGAAAAACCCTCTGGACGTCCGTGGCGATTTTAGACTGCCCGGCCAGGATGATGCCCAGCAGGGGACACTGTTTGCCTGGTATGGGTGATGTTTCGCCGCCCACAAGACCACTGCGTCCCGATGTCGTCAGTAAGGGGAATTTCCCGTATTTGGCGGCGATCTTTTTTCGATTCAAGACGCCGTCAGGTGCGTGGACGGTTTCACGCAAGGCAGCCTGTTCCAAAGAATGCATTTTTTTATAGAGCAATTCGGCCCTGTTCGGATCGGTTATCACGGTCTGGATCCAGTTGATGACATCCGGCTTTCGTTGCGAGACCGGCTCAAGCCCTCCCGCAAACGAACCGGACCGGTCGGTCTTCAGGTGCTTTTGCAGGGTTCTCACCATGGTTCGCAGATCATCCACCAGGATAGTGGACAATACATCCTTCACCTGCAACGGTTGATCAGCTTCTCGTCTGGCCATGACGCCTTTTTCCTCCTTTTTTGCTTTTAGTGGTGCAGAGATCGTTGAGCTCTTCCCAGGTGCGACCGTGCCCTTAGGTGGTCAGTCGTGCACTGGTCAGGGGCCGGTCTTCGATTGGACCGCGTGCCCTTTCACAGGCTTCCGGTCCCCGGCCTGCGCATCTGTTCCAGAATGATTTCGGCCAGTTCCAGGGCGCGGAGCCCGTCTTCGCCGCTGACCACGGGCGGGGTGGTTTGCTGGACGGCCCGGGAGAAGGCTTCCAGCTGCAGGAGCAGGGAATTGACTGCCGGGATCTCGGGCAGGCGCATGCGCACCTCTTTGCTCTGTGCTCCGGTGCCGATGCAGCCCAGGGCACGCGAGGCGGATGAGTCTTCAGGCTTCAGGGATTCGTGAGAGGCAAGTTCCAGGATCTCTGTCTTGTGTTTGAGGAAATCCAGGGACACGTAGGAGTTCGGCTCAAAGATCCGCATCTTGCGCATGTCCTTGGCGGATATCCGGCTCGAGGTCAGGTTGGCCACGGCCCCGTTGGCGAACTCCAGGCGGACGTTGGCAATGTCGTCGGACGGGGATACTACGCCCACGCCAGAGGCATGGACCGATTCAAGCGGGGCGTTGATGAGGGTGAGCACCAGGTCCAGGTCATGGATCATCAAATCCAGAATGACGCTGACATCGTTTCCCCTCGGGTTGAAGCGGCTCAGGCGGTGGACTTCAATGAACATGGGCCGCAGGTCGGACCCTTCCAGGGCCAGAAACGCCGGATTGAAGCGTTCGATATGGCCGACCTGAACCAGCCGGTTCTTTTCTTTGGCCAGTTCGAGCAGGGTCCTGGCCTGGGCGCTTGTGGCGGTGATCGGTTTTTCGATGAAGAGATGACAGTTGTGTTCAAGCGCGGTCAGGGCCAGGCGGTGGTGGTCTTCGGTGGGGACCACGATGCTGGCGGCCGGAACGGCTGACAAGAGCTCATCAAGCGTGTCGAAAGCGCGGGTATGGCAGCGTTCGGCTTCCATCCGGCTTCTGACCCGGTCAATATCATAGACGCCCACCAGGTTGAGCGCGGGACTGTGGTCGGCGAGTTCGGCATGGAGCCGTCCCAGGTGCCCGACGCCGATGACGCCGATATCCAGAGGATGCGTCATGTACACTCCTTGTGCAAGGCCTGCAGAATAATACGCGCGCAGGTTGTGGAGGCCTTTTTCTGCCCCAGCCGGGTTTGTACGGAGGTGAGCCGCTCCCTGATCGTACGAAGTGTGTCAGGATGCTGCATCCAGACAAGGGCCTGGCTGGCCAGGCGATTTCCTGAGGCCCTGGCTTGAATGAATTCCGGAAAGACTTCCCTTTGCAGGATGATATTGGTCATGCTGATATAGGGAACATCGACCACCATACGAGCGATCAGATAGGACAGTCGGGAAACCCGGTAGGCAACAATGGCCGGTACGCCGAGAAGCGCGCATTCCAGGGTGGCGGTGCCCGAGGCGGTCAGAACGAATCCGCAGCCTTTGATGGCGGCGTAGCGCTCGGAAAAGGGGATGATGTTCAGGGCCACATTCCGGGGCCAGAGGGATTCAATCAGGGGGCGGTGGGTTTCCGAGGACAGGAAAAGCTGAAAACGGATGCCCGGGGCCTGTTGTGCAATGCCGCGGGCGGCGGAGGCAAAGACTGGAAGCAGGGCGGATATTTCCTTGCTGCGACTGCCAGGCAAGATCCCGATTTTTTTCGGGTCGGGCCGGATCTGATCGAGTGTGTCCCATTCCAGTTCCTCCATCAAAGGATGCCCCACAAACTCAACATCCACGCCGTGCTCTGCAAAAAATTGCTTTTCAAAGGGGAAAATGCAGAGCATCTTGTGCACATATTTCTGGATGAAGCGGATCCGTCCTTTGCGCCAGGCCCAGATTTGCGGACTGATGTAATAATACACAGGGATACCCATTCGGGAGGCCATTTTGGCCACTCGGAAATGGAAATCCGGCGCGTCCAGGAGGATGAGGCAATCCGGACGGTTTGTTCGCAACTGGTATTTGATGGACTTGAAGATTCGCAGAATGCGGGGAAGCGAGGCCAGGACTTCGGTCAAGCCCATGACCGAGAGTTCTTCCGAGCGATGGACGGCTGTGAAAGGCATGGAACGCATTTCCGGACCGCCCACCCCGATGCAGGTGATGCCGGGATTGTCTCCGATGAGGGCCTGGATGAGCCTGGCGCCGTGCAGATCGGCCGAGGTCTCGGCTGCACTGATCCAGACGGTCGGACATCGATCCAGGGAGGTATTCACGATAGGCCGTTGAACAGGGAGGTTTGCTGTGCCAGTCCTGCCGCCGGCAGGGCTGGCACATAACTTTTAAAAAATAAGGGGAAGTTGGAGCAGTATGCCTTAAGACCGCCGGTTTCTCGGATTGGGCCGCCGGTCTCTGTTGCCGGACGGCCGTCCGGAGTTTTCCAGGTCAAAGGTCTCGCCCTTTTCTTCCAGGAGCACCGCTTTCCGGCTGAGGCGGATCTTGCCGGTCCGCTCGTCGATTTCAATGACTTTGACTTTCATTTCATCGCCGACATTGACCACTTTGTTGATGTCTTCAACCCGGCCGATATCCATCTGCGAAATATGGACCAGCCCTTCGAGTCCGGGCAGAATCTCGACAAAGGCGCCGAAGTCTTTCACGTTTTTCACCTTTCCGTCATAGTCCTTGCCCACTTCGGCTTTTTGATCATAAAAGAGGATCATTTCCGTGGCATGTTCCAGGGCCTGGCTGTCCGGGGCGAAAACCGAAATGACGCCGTTGTCGTCGATATCGATGGAGGCTCCGGTCTCCTGGGTGATGGCCTTGATGTGTTTCCCGCCCGGTCCGATCACGTCTTTGATCTTGTCTGTGGAGACCTCAATGCTTCGATACTGCGGGGCATGCTCCGACAGGTCGCTGCGGGGGACGGGAAGGACTGTTTCCATTTGCTTCAGAATGTGGAGCCTGGCGGTTCTGGCCTGGATCAGGGCCTTGCCCAGAATGTCCGCCGGAATGCCGGAGATCTTGATATCCATCTGGATGCCGGTGATGCCGTCTTTGGTGCCCGCGACCTTGAAATCCATATCGCCCAGATGATCTTCGTCACCCAGGATGTCGGTCAGGATGAAATAGTCATCCTGTTCCTTGATTAAGCCCATGGCGATCCCGGCTACAGGGGCGGTGATGGGAACGCCGGCATCCATGAGGGCCAGACTCCCGGCGCAGACCGTGGCCATGGAGGACGAGCCGTTGCTCTCCATGACTTCGGACACGATGCGAATGGTAAAGGGAAAGTCCTCGGCAGACGGCAGAACCGGAGTCAAAGACCGCTCGGCCAGAACGCCGTGTCCGATTTCCCGCCTGGCCGGCCCGCGGAGCATCTTCACCTCACCCACGCAATAGGGGGGGAAGTTGTAGTGGAGCATGAAGCGCTTGTTCTGTTCGCCGCTCAAGGTCTCCATGCGCTGTTCGTCCCTGGCGCTGCCCAGGGTGGCGACTCCCAGGGCCTTGGTCTCCCCCCGGGTAAACAGGGCTGAACCGTGCACTCTGGGCAGCAGGCCGACTTCCATGTTCAGCTCCCGAACCGTGGTCAGGTCCCGGCCGTCGATTCTGGTCTGGTCCTCCCGGATCATGCCCCGGACAATATCGCTCTCCAGGTCTTTGATCAGGGCGGAGACCTTGTTGAGTCGCTCCGGCTCTTCCGGGAAGCGTTGGGACAGGCTCTCCAGAACATCCTCTTTGACCCGGCTTTTGGCTTCCTTGCGCTCAATCTTGTCCTCGACCCGCAAGGCCTTGTCCAGGGGCGCAGCGGCAACCTCCTGAACCGCGGCAATGAGCTCCGCATCCTGTTCAGGTTCTTTAACTTCGATTTTCGGCTTGCCGCTCAGCCCCCTGAGTTCGTGCTGGAGATCAATGAGGGGCTGCATCTTTTCATGGCCGAAGGACAAGGCCTCGGCCAGAAGTTCTTCGGATGCGAAAGTGGATTCGCCCTCGACCATGACTACAGCATCGTGTGAGCCGGCCATGACGATATTGATCGCACTTCGTTTGAGCTCCTCCTGGGTCGGGTTGAGGATGAAGCGCTCATCCACATAGCCGACCCGGGCCCCGGCAATGGGCCCTTGAAAGGGGATCTTGGAGATGTGCAGGGCGGCCGAGGCGCCGGTAATGGCCAGGACATCGGGATCATAGTCCGGATCAGCGGAGAGGACCGTGGCAATCACCTGGATCTCTTGAAAAAAACCGGTTGGAAACAACGGCCGGATCGGCCGGTCGATCAGGCGGGAAACCAGGGTTTCCCGTTCGCTGGGCCGTCCGATCTCGCGGCGGAAATAGCTTCCCGGAATCCGTCCGGAGGCATAGGACATTTCCTGATAGTCCACAACCAGCGGTAAAAAATCGATGTCCCTGGTCAGGGTTTGGGTCACGGCCGTGACCAGGACCACGGTATCCCCGGATTGTATCCAGATGTCGCCGTGGGCCTGCCGGGCCATCTTCCCGGAGTCGATCAGATAGTCCCGGGAGTCGATTTCGGTCTTGAGTCGTGTGTTGTGCAGTGTGGTGTGTCTCAAAGTACTTCTTTCTCCTTTTTATTTGCGCAGCTTCAAACTGCTGATCAACTCGCGGTAGCGGTTGACATCTTTTTTTCTCAGGTAGCTGAGCAGTTTTCTGCGTTGTCCCACAAGCTTGAGCAGTCCGTTTCTGGAATGATAGTCATGCTTGTGTTGTTTAAAATGTTCGGTGAGATACTGGATCCTGTTAGTCAACAGGGCGACCTGGACCTCAGGGGATCCGGTATCATTTTCATGTTGCTTGAACTTCTCAATCACGCTCTTTTTTTCTTCGACACTTAAAACCACAGCCAATCCTCCTTTCCTGTGTAGGTCAATGTTTCGTGTTTGTTGCTTGCTGCCGGTTCGCTGACGCGGACCAGAGTCCCCGGAGGACCGCCCAATACAAGAGGGTGCCCTCTTGCTCGGCTTCGGCCAGGGCCAGCGGCTCTCCTTCCGGGGTCAGAAGAAGGGCCGTATCGCCTGGAGCCGCAGGACGTTCCAGCGCAATTTCCCCGGCAGACACCCGGAGACCGTTTTGTATGTCTCGTGTTTGACGGGCGTTCAGCCGGGCGCGGGGCCAGTGGGGGAGACTGTCGGCGAGTGAGCGGACCCGATGCCGAAGTCTTCCGGGCTCCTCCAGGATATCCAAGAGGTGATGGGCCTGGGAGAGTTCAAACGGATCGCTCTTTTCCCGGACCAGGTCAGTCAGCACCGCACCGCAAGCGAGGCGCTTCCCCAGGCTGTGGGCCAGGGAGCGTATATACGTGCCTGGCGAGCATACGACTCGGAAGGACACAGATGGGAATGATAAATCGAAAGCCTCGACATGGTCAATAGTAATCGGTTTTGTTTTTTCCGGGACAAAACGGTTTTGCCTCGCCCTGGCGTACAGGGGTTTGCCTTTATACTTGGCGGCTGAATAGGGTGGGACACGCTGCTCATCGATCATGGTCCAGGCCTGTATCTCCTGCAGGACCGATCCGGGATCGATGTCTTCCCAGGAATGTTCGGCCGTGACCTCCCCCTGGATGTCATAGGTGTCTGTCTCCAGGCCCAGACGCAAGCGCCCCTGATAGGTCTTGCGCCCCTGTCCGAGATAGGGGGCCAGTTTCGTGCCCTGGCCCAGGAGAACAATGAGCAGCCCTTGGGCATTCGGGTCCAGGGTGCCGGCGTGTCCGATTTTCTTCTGTCCCAGCCGGAACTTGATTTTTTCCAGACAGTCGGTGGACGTGGGACCTTTTGGCTTGTTCACCAACAGGATGCCGTGCTGTTGCCCGGGCAGGCTTTGTTGCATGGTCCTGGTCTCAGCCATCGATTTTTCGGATCCGGTTATGGACGGCGCTCACCAGCTGTTTTTCGGCTTCGCCCATGGAGGCCTGGATTCTTCCGCCGGCTGCGTTGATATGGCCGCCTCCGTTGAACCGGGCCGCAATGGATTTGACATCGACCTCTCCCCAGGAGCGCAGGCTGAATTTGATCTCCCCGTTTTCTTCCCGCAGGCTGACCGCGACGAGCACGGATTGGATCGCCCTGATGTGGTTGATCAAGTCTTCACAGTCTTCCGGACGGGTTTGGGTTTGTTCGAAAAGGTCCTTTTCCACGCGGACCACGCCAATCTGTCCCTCTGCGTATAATCGGGCCCGGGACAGGGCCAGGCCCTGCAGATGAATTTTATTCAGGCTCGATTGACGCTGCAGGCGCCGGTTCAGCCGATCGAGATCAAAGCCGTTTTCAATGATCTGCGCGGTGATGCGCAAGGTTTCCGGCCCGGTATTGCTGTAGGTGAAAAACCCGGTATCCGTGGCGATGGCCAGGTAGAGGCCTTCGGCCAGGGCGCCGGTCAGAGGAATGCCCAGATCCATGGCCAGCAGAGCGATCATTTCCCCCACAGACGATTTGCCGGCATCAACCCAGTTCAGATCGCCGAAACGGGTGTTGTCCGGATGATGATCAATATTCACAACGCGGCAGGCGTCCAGGCAGGGCTGAAGTTCCCGCTGAACGCGTTCACGTGACCCGCAATCCACTACCAGAAACGCGTCGAGGTCCTTGGACGGGGGGCAGCATGTTGCCGGATCCGTCATCTCATAGGCCTCGTGCTCAGTGCCGAAGTCAAGCCAGGCAAATTTATCCGGAACACCGGGAACGGGTATGACCAGCTCGCAGTGCTTGTGCAGTGCCTTCAACAGGTGCAAGAGGCCCACTAGTGAGCCGACCGCATCCCCGTCAGGATTGACATGGGCGCTCACCAGGAAGCGCTGTCCCTGTTGGATGATATCAGTGATGGCTTTTCTTTGGGTCGACATGGATCATTTCCTCGAGAAATTCATCCCATTGAAAGCGAAGTTCAGGGACGTAGCGCAGATCGACGGCTTTCCCGAGCCTGAAGCGCAGGAACTTGCGGGCCGCTTCCAGGCCTTGTCTGACGGCGGCTTCTTTTTCCGGCTCCCCGCTGTGGGTATAAAGGACCTCGGCAATGCTCAAATCCGCATTCAGGCGAACCCCGCTGAAGGTCACCAGCCTCAATCTGGGGTCCTGGATCTCTTCCACCAGGATGCGCCCCAGCTCCTGCAGTATTTGTTCTTCAAGGCGATGCGCCCGAATGGAATGTGCTTTCCTCATAAAATTTTTCCGGGCGGGAGGAATACGGTTCAAAAATTTTCCGGGAGTTTGACAGCTGCTGTTCCTCAGTGATGGTGCAGCGCAGCGTATTCCTCCCGCCCGGAAAAATTTTATCGAAAAAATCGTCGACGATTTTTTGTCCTAGACTCCGAAGACTTCAGTGCTGACGTCGACGATTTCATCGTCCGAAATGGCTTCGATCATGGCCAAGCCCTTGCTCAGGATGCTCTGGATGCGCTGGACATCGCCGGAGACCGTGACCACGGACAGCTCAAGGCTGTGCAGGCTGTCCTGAACACCTGTTTCAGCCACGGCCACATTGAACTTGTTCCGGAGCTTCTGCTTCAGGCTGTTGGCGATGCCTCTCTTTTCTTTCAGGGAAACAATTCCGTGCAGCCGGAATGCAATTTTCAAGGTGCCAATACTTACGGTCGTCATATATTGATCTTTTCATTTTGGAAAAAGCCACTCATAATTTTTCCGGGGCGGCCTGCCGACCCCGGAAAAATTATAGGGTGGCTTTTTCCTGGACTTCGTCATAGGCCTCAATCAAATCTCCAATCTTGATATCATTGAATTTTTCCAGGCCCACCCCGCATTCATAGTCCTTGGTCACTTCTTTGGCATCATCCTTGAAGCGTTTCAATGAATTGAGCTGTCCGGTATAGACCACCACCCCGTCCCGAAGCAGACGCACCTTGGCATTGCGCAGCAGTTTCCCGTCCAGGACGAAACATCCGGCAATCATCCCCACTTTGGGGATTTGAAAGGTCTCCCTGACTTCGGCCTGGCCCAGATAGACCTCCCGGATCACCGGGGCCAGCATCCCGGCCATGGCCTCTTTGACTTCATTGACCAGGTGATAGATGACATCGTAAAATCGGATGTCAACCTGTTCCTTTTCCGCCTCTTCCTTGGCCTTGGCCGACGGCCGGACATTAAAGCCGATGATCACGGCGGAGGAGGCGGCGGCCAGTTTGATGTCTGTTTCCGTGATGGCGCCGATGCCTCCGTGAATGCTGTTGATCTTAACTTTATCCGTGGAGAGTTTGTTGATGGAGTCCTGAATCGCCTCCAGGGAGCCCTGAACATCCCCTTTGACAATCAGATTCAAGGTCTTGATTTCTTCTTCGGCCTTGGCGGCAAAGAAGCCCTCCAGAGTGACCTTGCCCTCTTTGGCCAGTTCCCGTTCCCGGTGCTTGGTCCGGCGGGCGTCAACGACTTTTTTGACGGTTTTATCGTCTTCAACCACCACCAGTTCGTCTCCGGCATTGGGGATTCCGTCAAAGCCCTGGATTTCAACAGGCATGGAAGGACCGGCCTGTTTGATGGAATGCCCCATGTCGTCCAGCAGGGCACGGATTTTCCCGCCAAACAGGCCGCAGACAAAAAAGTCCCCGGTGTGCAGGGTGCCTTCCTGGACCAGGACGGTCCCCACGGGCCCCCGCCCTTTATCCAGCTTGGCCTCGACAATGTGCCCCCGGGCCCTTTTGTTCGGATTGGCCTTCAGTTCCAGGACTTCGGCCTGGAGCAGGACCATTTCCATGAGCTGCTCAATCCCGACCCGCTGCTTCGCGGAAATAGTCGCAAAGATGGTGTCGCCGCCCCATTCTTCGGAAATCAGTCCGAAATCGGCCAGTTCCCGCTTGACCCGGTCTAAGTCGGCATTGTCCTTGTCAATTTTGTTGATGGCGACGATGATCGGCACCTCGGCGGCCTTGGCATGATTGATCGCCTCTTTGGTCTGGTCCATAACCCCGTCGTCGGCCGCCACGATGAGGATGACGATGTCCGTGACCTGAGCACCCCGGGAGCGCATTTCCGTAAAGGCTTCATGCCCCGGAGTGTCCAGAAAGACCAGGGAGCCCTTGTCCATGCTGACATGGTAGGCCCCGATATGCTGGGTGATCCCTCCGGCCTCGCCGGCCATGACTTTGGATTCCCGGACGGCATCCAAAAGGGAGGTCTTGCCGTGGTCCACATGCCCCATGATGGTCACCACCGGGGGTCTGATCTGCAAGTCTTCCGATTGATCTTCTTTCTTGGGCATCAGGAAGGATTCCTCGGAGAAGCCGACATCTTCCACGTCGTATCCGTATTCAGCCGCCACCAGGGTGGCCGTATCCAGGTCCAGGGATTTGTTGATGGTGGTCATCACCCCGAAATTGAACAGGGTCTTGATGATCTCCTGGGCCTTGACGCCGATTTCCTGGGCCAGGTCCGCGACCCGGATCGCCTCTTCCATGCGGATCTTCCGTTTGGCGGCCTTGATCGGCTGGGTGGTGCTTTTGGTTTCTGATTTCTGTACTTTGCCCCGGGCCGGCCGTCTGCTCTTCACGAACTTACCCAGCTGCTTTTCCTTGACCTCGCCCCGTTTTTTCTTTTTCGGCGGGGCTGCCTGCGGTTGGGGGGCTTCCGTCTTCTGGTACAAGCCGGAAACATCCACCACCCGTTTGTCTTTTTTGCGTTTCTTTTTTGCTTTGTCAGCCGGAGTTTCGGGTTTGAGGCTTTTCTCCGGAGGCTCAGGTTTGGCACTGGGGTCGGGCCTCGAAATCACGGTGACGCTCGGTGCTTCCACTGCCTTTTTCTTTTTGCGGGAGCGTTTTTTCGGAGCTGTCTTCGGAGGTTCAGCTTCTTGGTCCTTTTGCACAGTCCCGGCAGGTGCTGCGGTCTCGGCTGGTTCCGAGGCTGTTTCCGGGACGTGCTCCGGGACGGATTCTTCGGCTTCCGGCACGGGAGCAGGCCTCTCCGGCGTTTCCGGTACCTTGGGGGCTTCGGTTTCAGTGGGTTCAGCCGGGGCAGTCTCGACGTCGGCCTGATCCGCGGGAGGGCTGGGGGGGGCAGCTTCCTCTTTTTTGGGATGACGCCTGCGACGGACAATCACCCCGCTGGAGGTGACTTTTCGCTGGGATTGACCGTCTCTGCCGTGTTCGATGATTTTCTGCCGGACCAGTTGGACCTGTTCTTCTGTCAGACCGCTCATGTGGCTCTTGACCGGAATATGTTCTTCTCTGAGCAAATGCAGTAAATCCTTATTGGAAATATTCAGTTGTGTTGATAGGTCTCTCACTCGCATCATGGTGGTCATGACTCCCCCCCGCACTTACCGTGCCAACCGCTCACTTTTTCGATTTTTTTCTGACAGTTCGGGCTGTTGCATATATAAAACCCGCGTCCGGGCCTGTGTTGTTTTTCGTCGAGGACCGTTGCTGGTCTCCCGTGGCTGTTCAGTTGTTTCACAAACCGGATCAGGCTGCTCTTGGGAAAACGCCCACGGCAGATCATGCACATTCTGATGGGGATGTGCCTCTGGTGTATCCTGTCCATGACGGGTATCGCTCATTCTGAATCGTCTTCAGTGGTGTTTCCCGAGTCGGAGTGTCCCAGGAGATTCATGGCGGAACGAAGATCGACGATCTTGTCCAGATCCATATTTTGAATGGCCAGCAGTTCCGCTTCAGAGGCATTTTGCAGGCTTTCCAGGGATTGAAACCCGGCTGCGAGAAAATTTTCAATGCCGATGTTCACCACGCTGCCGAGTTGTTCCAGTTCCTGCCGGTCGGCGTAGAGCTCCCCGTAGCGGCTGTCGGTGATGATGTCGATATCCCAGCCCAGGAGCTTGCTGGCCAGCTTGACGTTCTGGCCTTTTCGTCCAACGGCCAGGTGGTATTGGTCGTCGGGCACGACGGCCTCCAGCTTTTTTTCATCTTCATCAACGGTGATGCTGTGGATGCGGGCCGGCGAGAGGGCGTTGACCGCATAGGTGGTAAT
>CAZUMF010000059.1:9937-19150 GCA_964621385.1 uncultured Desulfohalobiaceae bacterium | reverse complement strand
CATTGGAGAAACTGCCCAGGATCAAGCCCAGGATCGTGGAAAGCAGGGGAAAGGCGTCCGTCCAGATTGAGGTGTCCATAGATGCCGGCCGGATGTCAGGGGACCAGGGCCGGGAGGTCCAGCCCGGTTTTCAGTTCCAGCCCAGCCATAAGGTTGGCATTGGCCACGGCCTGTCCCGAAGCTCCGCGGCAGAGGTTGTCAATGGCCGTGATCACGAGCAGCCTGTTGGTTCGCTGATCCACATGCAGACTGATGTCGCAGAACATGGTCCCCCGGACATGCTTCAGCTGGGGCAGCAGGCCTTCGGGCAACAGGCGCAGCCAGGCATGGGGCCGGCAGGCCTCATGATAGGCTGTACGGACCTGTTCGCGGGTGATGCCGGGTTTGAGGTCTGCGTACATGGTGCTCAGAATGCCTCTGTTGACGGGCAGCAGGTGCGGATTGAAGGAGACGGTCAGCTCCTGCCCGGCGATTCGTCCCAATTCCTGCTCGATTTCTGGGGTGTGGCGGTGTGATCCGCTCAGGGCGTATGCCCGGAAATTCTCCTGGACTTCACAGAACTGAAAGGCAAGCTGCGTGCTCCGGCCGGCTCCGGTTGCGCCTGACTTGCTGTCGATGATCAGGCCCGCCGGCTCCACCAGGTCGTTGGCAAGCGCGGGGTGCAGAGCGAGAATCACGGACGAGGGATAGCAGCCCGGATTGGCCGTCAAGGTGGTCTTTTGCACGTCCGGAGCGTTCAGCTCGATCAATCCGTAAACCGCCTGAGGGAGCAGGTCCGGGCAGGCGTGCTCCACCTTGTACCAGGCTTCGTAGGTCTGCGGGGATCGAATCCGGAAATCGGCGCTGAGGTCGACAATTTTGATGTTTTTGGGATACAGGGAGGAGGCCAGGTGCATGGCGGCGCCGTGGGGAACCGCCAGGAACACGAGGTCGCAGGCCTGGGCGATACGTTCCGGGTCCGGGGGCTCAATGCCCAGGCGGCCTGCTGGCGAGCCCTGTAGCTGGGGAAAGAGCTCTTGGAGGTCTTTCCCGGCTTCCTGTCGTGAGGTGAGCAGCGTCAACTCAAAGACCGGGTGGTTGATGAGCAGCCGGACAAGCTCCATCCCGGTGTAGCCGCTCACCCCGACAATGCCGACCCGACGGGTGTTGTGCATTTTCTGGCTCCCTATTTGGTCTTCTGGATGTATTTCATGCGCATTTCAAAAAGGACGTTCTTGAGCAGGCGGTCTTCATCAGCGTCGAGGTTGCCCTGGGTCTTTTTTTCCAGCATGTCCAGCATGTCAATGGTGTGCCTGGCCATATCCAGGTCTGGGGAAGGCTGTCCAGAGGCAGGATCATTGATCTCGCCCAGATGGACCAGGACCGAGGAGCTCAAAGAAAGGACAAAGGTGTTGAAGTCGACTTTCGGGAGCGGGGAGGCCTCTTTTTTTTCCGAAGACACGGAGTGATAGGTGTCCTTGGCTTCTCTCCGTTCTTGTTTGCTCGGCCCGGCATCGGCGTCCTGTTCGCTTCCGGGTCCTTTGGTGCTGGGATCATCCGTCATATGGTCCTCCTTGCGGGTTGTCGACGAATATCTGTGAATATAGGTGAAAATAAAAGCTTACGTTGATTGATACTTGCCTGCCTTCGCGTCGCATCTCTGTCATGGAAAACAAGAGAATGTGGTGCTCCGAAGCTGTTGAAGTCCTTGTAAACGAAATTGGAAATTTGAAATTTGAAATTGGCAAGAAAAGAATACAGAGATGCAGAGTGTTTTATCGAGCCTCATCAAATTTCGAATTTCAAATTTCGAATTTCCAAATCCAGAAATCTGTCTTCAGATTTCTGGATCAATGGGCTTCCCCCCAGTTGCGCCCCAGGCCCCAATCCACGAGTAGGGGGACGCTGAGTTCAACCACCCCGGACATGATCGTTGCCGTGCGCTCGCCCACGGCCTGTCCGTTTTCAAGCGGGGCCTCCAGGAGCAGCTCGTCGTGGATTTGCAGCACCAGTCCGGCTGACAGCTCTTTGAGCCGCTCATCCCGATAGACCCGATTCATGGCCATTTTGATAATATCGGCCGCACTGCCCTGAACAACGGTGTTGATGGCCATTCGTCTGGCCTGGGCCGCCAGATTCTCATTTCTGGAGTGGATGTCCTTGAGAACGCGTCTCCGGCCGGCCAGTGTGGTTATCGAGCCGAATTCCAGAGCCTTTTCTTCTGTCTGCTGATAGAAGCGGCGGACATTTTCCAGCCGTTCGAAATAAACCGCAATGAATTGCTTGGCTTCCTGCACGGTGATGCCCAGTTCCTGACCCAGATGTCTGGGCCCCATTCCGTAGAGCAGACCGAAATTCACGGTCTTGGCCTTGCGGCGCTGATCAGGGGTGACCGCCTCAGGGGGGGTGTCAAAGATCAGGGCGGCGGTGCGGGTATGGATGTCCTGGCCCTGCATGAAGGCTTCCAGCAGGGTGGCGTCCTGGGAAAAGTGGGCCAGGATTCGGAGTTCGACCTGGGAGTAGTCGGCGGCCACCAGACACAGTCCGGGTTGGGGGATGAAACAGGAGCGCATCCTGGTCCCGAATTCGCCGCGGATGGGAATGTTCTGCAGATTCGGCCGGCTGCTGGAAAGCCTGCCGGTGGCGGTGCCGAGCTGGTTGAAGGTACTGTGTAGCCGCTGATCAGACCCGACCTGCCGCGGGAGCGGGCCGAGGTAGGTGGAGCGGAGTTTTTCCAGGGCCCTGAACTCGAGAATTTCCTTGACAATGGGGTGCTCGCTGCGCAGACCCTCCAGGACGGGGACGGCGGTTGAGGGCAGACCTCCCGGGGTTTTCCGCCTGGTCTTCAGCCCGAGCTTGTGAAAGAGGATCTCTGCTAGCTGCTGCGGCGAGCGCAGGTTGAAGGTCTCGCCGGCATGGGCGAAGATGGACCGGCTCAGGGCCTGAATCCGGTCCTCCACCTCCTGCAGAAAGCTTTGAAAGGCCTGCAGGTCAACGCCCAGACCGCGTTTTTCCATGGCCACCAGAACCGGGACCAGTGGCGTTTCCACGGATTGGAGCAGGGAGGTCAAATTGGCCTGCTGCAGGCGCTCAAGCAGAAGCCTGCCGATGGACAGAACCGAAAGCCCGGGGTTGTCCTGGTGGATCTGGACCTCGTGCCGGTAGGCCTGCCGAAGGTGCTCCCAGCCGAAGTCCTTTTCTTCGGGATTGATCAGGTAGGCCATGAGACTCAGATCATAGAGGCGGTCCAGGAGCTCTTCCCAGCGTTGATCGTTTTGAATGAGCGCCTTGCTGGAGGGAACAAAGACGGCCGCGGCCTGTTTGATGCGAGGCAGCAAGTGCGAACAGGAACAGGTGGTGAGAAACTCCTCCTGGTCACAGCCCAGGAAGGAGCGCTCCTGGTCCGGGTCAAACCAGAGACCGATCCGGCGGCCCTGCAGGTCGGGCAATGCGTCTTCCGGCTGGTGAACCTTGAAATCGGTCCGGCTGGAACGGGCCTCTGCGTTGGCCGGAATGGATGCTTCGGGCATGTCTCCCAATTCCCGGAGCAGGGATTGAAACTCGTAGTGCTGGAAAAAGGAGGCCAGTTGCTCCGGATCAGGCGGATTCAGAGAACAGTCCTTTAGGGAAAACCCTTCACCCAGATCAATGCGCAAACGGGTCAGCTCACGATAGGTGAAGATGTCCCGGAGATGGGCCTGGAGTTTTTCCTGCTCCCTGCGGGTCAGATGGTCAAAGTGATCCCGTAAGGCCTCAAGCGAAGGGTAGCGCTGCAGGAGCTTGCGGGCGGTTTTGGGCCCGATTCCGGGAACGCCGGGGATATTGTCGCTCTTGTCCCCGGTCAGGGCCTGAAAGTCCGGCCATTGCCCGGGACTGAGCCCTTCGGTGTCTTCAAAGTCCTGCAGGGAGACGATTTTTTCTTGGCGCTGTCCGGGGTCCCAGACCACGACCTGGTGATCCAGACACTGGAGGAGATCTTTGTCCGATCCCAGGATGACCACCGGGACCTCTGCCTTGAAACGGGCGGCCAGGCTGGCGATATAGTCGTCGGCCTCCCCTTCCTGTCCCGTGAGCTGTTTGATGCCCAGCAGTTCCACTCCTTCAAGCAGCGGCGGGATTTGAAGCGAGAGCGGTTCCGGCATTTTCTGGCGCTGGGCTTTGTAGGAGACCATGATGCCCTGCCTGAAGGACGGTCCTTTGCCGTCGAGCAGAAAACACACATAGCGCGGCTGTTCCTGGCGGATGATTTTGAGCAGCAGGCGGAGAACAATGAACAGGGCATTGGTAGGGAACCCGTCGGAGCGGCTCAGGTCGGGATACGCATAAAAGGCCCGATAGAGAAAAGAGGTCCCGTCAATGAGAAAGAGGGGCTCCTGGGACCAGTGAAAGTGCTCTTTGATGGGCATTGGTATTTCAGGTTTTGGTTTCCATGTCCGCGAATTCTTCTTCGGAAGCCTCGTCTTCTTCGGCCAGGAGCTTGCTGGATTTTGTCCGGGCCAGTTTGCAATCCTGCAGCCGCTCCCAGATGATCTGCTGGGGATGCTCATTGCCGAGATTTTCCAGGGGGATTTCCGCACGACCCATGGCTTTTTTCCCCCCGGCGGAACCGATATCGCTGAAGAGATTGCCGGCCAGCTTGCCGATATCGACTTTAATGCCGTCCCCGCGAAAGATGATCACGAGCTTGTCATCGGCAATGCCGCTGACCATATTCCAGGAGATATCGTGCACCCGGAGAAAAAAATCCGCCAGGATGACCAGGATATCCGTTGAATCCACCTGATCCATGAACACGGTCAGGCCGTCGCCGATCAGGCGCATCTTGCGAAAAGCGTAAGAGAAATAGCTCAGCCATTCCACCCGAAATTCACTGCGGGCGATTTTTCTGAGCAGGGTGTGGTCGGCGTATTTGCTCAAGTAGCGGAAAGCCCGGATATCGGCATCGTGAAAATTGAGCTCGAAGCTGTGCGTGTCGGTTTTGATGCCGTACAAAAGGGCTGTGGCCAGCAGTTTGCTCGGCTTGATCTTGAGGTTGTACAGGTATTCGGTGAGCAGGGTGCTGTTGGCGCCATAGGCTGGATGGATTTCAGTAAAGGGGGCTTCCACCTCGTTCTTCGGGTTTACGGGATGGTGGTCCATGATGATGGTAAACGGAAAGCCGGCAAAGGCAGGGTGGTGATGCGGCTGGGAGTCCACCAGGGCGAACTTGTCATACTGGGCCGCCAACGGGGGGGTCAGGCGTTTGATGGGAATGTGGAGATAGCGGACCATGGCCAGGTTGTCCGGCCTGGAGATTTCATTGATCATGGCAATGCATACCCCGTTGACCCGTCTGGCCAGGATTCTCTTCAAGGCCATGGCAGAGGCCAGGGCATCCGGATCTCCGGAAATCAGAATGAGCCAATTTTCTTTTTTATTGAAATGGCCCATGAGCTGTGCGGTTTTGTTTACGAGCTTTCGGAAATAATACATACACAATGCGGATATGTTCAAACACGCGTTCGGGGTGCGGCCTCTGTTTTGAAAAGTATGTGACCGACCCGGGTTATACAAGAACAGTTCTCAGTCCTAATCCAGTTAACGAAAAAGTCAAGTGGTGATTGCTGTACAGGTCTTTGAGAAAAATGCCGGGGCCTTATACTGCTCCAACGTCCCTTGGTTTCTGGCCTCCGGCTCGTAGAGCCTACGCCTCGGAGAGTTTCAGGTGTCGGGTGTCTGGAGAGGCAAAATCTGCAAACCCATATGAAACTTCAAAATTATTTTGAAACAAGTGGGTGTGGAAAAGAGATGTCAGAGATTGGAGTATCAAAGGTCAGAATGAACATCGAACGTTGGACGTTCAAATGATCAAACTGGCTGGTCCGCCCAGCCAGCGGCTGGCGCTGAAACCTGAAACCAGATACCCGAAACCAGACACCTGAAATCAAGATGTTCAAAAAATTTTTTCAGATTTACGCCTCTTGTAAAGAGCTCTGATTTTCGATCTGCGCTGTCAGGAATCAACAGGCAAGAGGGACAGCTGTTTTTCTTTTTTGACGGTGTGAGGGACGCTGCGGACCTGCCGGAAACCGTCCCTGGGCAGAAGATCCAAAAAGGAACTGGCCTGGAGATTGTAGTGCCGGTTGTAGATTTTCCTCTGCTCGGCCCGGCTCAGGAAAAGCCACGATCTGGCCCGGGTCAGGCCAACGTAGAAGAGTCGCTTTTCTTCGCTGTCATCCGGTTTGTCGCCTTCAGCCACCGGCCGTCCCGCCAGAAATCCCTTGCCGGCAAAGGGGAGAATGCCCTGTTCCAGGGCCGGCATGAACACAGCCTCGAATTCAAGCCCTTTGGCGGCATGGAGAGTTAAAAGCCGAATCTTCTGGGCTTTTTGCCTGACAAGGGCAAAATCGCTTTCCAGGCGAATCCAGCTCAGGAGGTTGGTCCACCCGCCATGCTCTTTATAGGCTTTTTTCAGATCCTGGAAGGCCTGGCCTTTCCAGAAAATACGGTCAAAAGGGTGGACATCCTCAAAGTAGGCGGCCACGCCCTCGGGGCCCTGTGCCAGAATGGAGTCCGGGCAATCCAGGGACTGGGTTTCGTCCACATCAGGGGGGGCGATGCCCAGAAAATCAGCGACACCCTGCAAAATGAGGTGGATGCGGGGATCTTCCCAGAAGGGGGCTGTCTCCGGGACGCTACAGGGCAGCCCCAGGCGTTGCAGGGTGTTTTCAACCGGAGGGATCAAGGCCCTGAACCTGAACAGGACGCCGATGTCGCCGGGGCTGAGCCGGCCCTCAAGTCCTTGATCGGATTGGGAATGCGAGGTGCTTCCCAGAAGGGATTTGATCTGTTTGCCGATCCAGATGGCTTCCTGCTTGGAATGTTGGGCATGGTAAAAGGCGATGTCTGCCCGGCCTGATGGAACGGCCGTGAGCCTCCTGGTATCAGGGAACAGGGAACCGGCAAAGTCCAGGAGATTCTGGCGGGAGCGATAGCTTTGCCGCAGTCCCACCACCTGCAGTCCGGACCAGGAGTGGGCAAAATCCCGGCTGACCTCGCCCACAGCGCCGCGAAACGAATAGATGGACTGATTGGGATCGCCAATGGCAAAAAAACCCCGTCCGTCCTGGGGAAGCAGTTTTTTGACCAGAACCGTCTGCAGTTCGGAGAGATCCTGAACTTCATCCACCAGGACATGGGTGAAGGGGTTGCTGTAGACCCCGGCTTCAATGAGCTCCAGCCAGCTTTCCAGCAGGTCGGTGTAATCCACCAGGTTCCAGGAATCCTTATACTCTGCATAATTTTGGGCCGCAGCAGCGATGCGCTCCGGAATGTCGCGTTTTTCTCTGCCCAGGTTGAGTTCCTGGTACGCGGCCAGGGCCTCTTTGCCGGAAAGATGCAGGTTGGCCTGGGCGAATATGGTCCGGGCTTCTTCGTCGGACAAAAGGGTGGGGCTTTTCTGGTAGGTCTGCTGCCAGGTTTCAAAAGCCATGGCGTGCAGGGTATCCACGATGGGGACAGCCTGTTCCGGACCAAAGGCTTCGGCCAGTCGTTCCCGGATTTCTGCGGCAGCGGCCCTGGTGAAGGTGACCATCAAAATCCGGCGTGGACTGCAGCCGTTTTGAACCAGATGGTGTGCCCTGGCCATCAGGGTTTTGGTCTTGCCGGTTCCCGGTCCGGCCAGGACGAGCATGGGCTGGCCCGAGGATGCGGCCGCCTGCTGTTGTTCCGGGTTCAAACCGGTCTCGGGGTGCGGTTGCACACTGTCCGTTGCGCTCTCCGGCACCGGCGGTTCGCCCTGTTCCAAGAGCCTGGGGACAGAAGGCCGTCTGGACCGGGAAGGCTTGCGTGCGAAACGATCCCGCTCCTTCTGGGTGAAAACGGCGATTTTGCCGAACCGGCCGTCGAACCCGGGGTCTTTATAGACATCTTTGCGCCGCATTCTGGCAATGCCTTCCGCCAGCAACGGGTTAAAGGATTTGAGCGCGTCAAGGGAGACATGCTGCAGGATGCGGAGCTCGGGGCCGTAGGTCAGAAAAAGCTGCCGGTAGGTGTTGAAGACCGTTTTTGTGCGGGGCCCCACCCCGAGGATTTCAGCCAGGATTTCCTGAAGCGGTATCAGGGAGATGTAGCCGGGACTGTCCGGGGGTTGTTGGGCCTGGCTGCGGTCTGCAAGGGAGACGATGCGGCTCAGGACACCCTGGGTCAGGGGCTTGCCGCAGTGAGGACAGATCCGGCCGGGCTGCAGCGTTTCCTTGGGATCCACCACGATCCCGCATTTCCGGTGCCCGTCCAGGTGATATTTGCCCTCTTCAGGGAAAAATTCAATAGTGCCCAGGAACTTATGACCGAGGCTCTGTTTTTTCAAGGCCCGGAAGATGGTTTCATATCCCGGCTCTCCGGCGAAGATGTTGGCCTCTCTGGCCAGTTTTTCACCGGAGTGGGCGTCGGAGTTGGAGATCAGGGTGTAGCGATCCAGTCGGCTCCAGAGCCAGTTCATCTCTGGATCCGAGGACAGGCCGGTCTCCAGGGCGAAGATTTCTTTGCTCAGGCCCCGGAAACAGTCTTCCAGGGTATCGAAACCGGACTTGGACCCGAAAAGCGAAAACCAGGGGGTCCAGATGTGCGCCGGGACCAGGAAGGCCCGGGGATCGGTCTCCAGGACCATTTCCAGCAAGTCCCTGGCATCCAGGCCGAGGATCGGCCGGCCGTCGGCGTTGAGGTTGCCGACCTGGTCCAGGCGTTTGTTGAACAGCTCGGCCTTTTCCAGGTCCGGCATGAAGACCAGATTGTGGATTTTTCTGACCGCCCCACGGTATTTGTAGATGGAGCTGATCTCGGTGCAGAGCATGAACTGTATCCTGCCGGGGATGTCATCCCCCCGCAGCCAGGGAATTTCCCGGTCCAGTCCGGCCGGTTCCCGGAGTTTGAAGAGCCCGTTGTCCCCCTGCACCAGGGTGTCCTTGATCTCTTCCAGCCATTTCGGATGGGTGAAATCACCGGTGGCCAGGACGTCAATCCCTTTCAGGGCCCCCCAGGCCGCCAGGTTGCGAAGGCTCAGGTTCTTGCTCGTGGCCCTGGAGTACCTGGAATGGATATGCAGGTCTGAATAAAAGAAATCCATGGGTAACGGTTGAAATTTAAGATTTAAGATTGAATATTGAATATTGCAGAGGTTGAAATTTAAGATTTAAGATTGAAGAGGTTGAAATTTAAGATTTAAGATTGAAGAGGTTGAAATTTAAGATTTAAGAT
>CAZUMF010000059.1:0-9837 GCA_964621385.1 uncultured Desulfohalobiaceae bacterium | reverse complement strand
ATTGAATATTGAATAATGCAGAAGTTGAAAATTAAGATTTAAGATTGAATATTGAATATTGAATAATGCAGAAGTTGAAAATTAAGATTTAAGATTGAATATTGAATATTGAATAATGCAGAAGTTGAAAATTAAGATTTAAGATTGAATAATGCAGAAGTTGAAAATTTAAGATTTAAGATTGAATATTGAATATTGCACTTTCGACTCACATTTGCATTCGTACTGTTTTTCTGGATGAGAAAAAAATAGAAGTCAATTCGTGAGCTTCTTGTAAGAGATGTGTGAGAGCATATTCAGACATGAGTTTTTCTTCAAGAATAAATTCTAACCAAAAATGAGATTCATCGCTTTCTTCTAAAACAATGCTTAATTTTGCGATAAAAGCTGATTTTGATTGTGCAAGAATTGCGGCTCTATAGTTCGCAGCCACGGACGTTGAGCAGCGGATGAGCTGTGCGCGGATATGTTTGCCGAGCGCAGTTTCAGGCAATTGCATTGCCAACTTCACGCAATCATGGGCAAACTTTTTGGTGCGCTTTTTTAAATCATAAGTCTTCAATTCTCATTCTTTCCAGCAGCAAGTTCTAATCGTCACTCTTCAATTCTTTTTCCGCAATCTTCAATATTCACTCTTCAATCTTCAATCCTGATTCTTTCCTGCAGCAATATTCAATTTTCAATCTTCAATATTCATTCTTCAATCCTTAATCCTGATTCTTTCCTGCAGCAATATTCAATTTTCAATCTTCAATATTCATTCTTCAATCCTCAACCCCACAGTCGGCGGGATCGTTGTGGATCTTGTCCAAAGTGTGCTTGAGGGCCGGCAGGAGGGCCTCCAGGTTTTCCCGGGCTCCCTTGGGACTGCCGGGAAGGTTGATGATCAGGCTGGTGCCGAGGATCCCGGCCGCTGCCCTGGAAATCATGGCATGCGGGGTCTTGGACAATGAACCGGACATCATGGCCTGTTCAAATCCCGGCAGGCGTTTCTCCACAATCCAGGCCGTAACCTCAGGCGATATATCCCTGGGAGCGACGCCGGTGCCGCCGCTGGTGATAATCACATCAAAGCGCTGCTCCAGGGCCAGGGAGGCCAGGAGGCTTTTGAGCCCGGATCGGCTGTCCGGGAGCAGGAACCCCTGGACCATGCTCAGGTTCAGGACCGAAGCCACGAGCTCGGGAATAAGCGGACCACTGGCGTCGCTGCGTTCGCCGCGGGAGCCTTTGTCGCTCATGGTGATCCAGGCCAGGCTGAAATCCTTTCGCCACATCCGGATGGACTGTGGCGTTGCGGTGAAGGAGCAGGCGGAAAGGGCGCGGACCACGGCCCCTTGCCGGGCATGGGGCTCGCCTGGCAGCCACAGCGCCCCAGTGATCTGCAGCCAGGGATGTTCCTCATCCGGCCCGAGACAGGTTCCGGCCTGCGCCGGGGTGGGGGCGCCGCTCAGGATCAATTGAGCCGGCAGCGGCGCATCGGTCTCCGGACCGATGAGCGCGGTCTGTCCAAGAGCGAGCTTCAGAGGCGCATGGGCAAAGACTGTGCTCATTTCCTGCTCCGAGATGTTGTGACTGTCAAACACGAAACACGCAGCAAAAGGGCTGCTGTTGGCTCAGGAGGCTGTTTTCTCCCTCCAGGAGTTCTCTTTCCCTTTGGCCAGACGCAGGATGTTTTCGCGATGTTTGTGATAGATCAGGACGAGAACCACCAGGCTCAGCGGCAGATACGCAACGGCCCCGCTCAGAAGGATGAAAACAGGAAGGATCAGGGATAGGGCCAGGGATCCCGCGGAAATGGTGCGGGTCAGCCAGATGCAGAACAGACAGGCCACCAGGCTCCAAAAGAACGGCGTCGGGGTGAGGACGGCAAAGACGCCGATGGTGGTGGCCACGCCTTTGCCGCCTTTCCAATTCAAAAAAACGGAATACATATGGCCGAGAATCGCTGCCAGGCCGGTCAGGCTCAGAAAAAAAGCGGAATGGCTCAAGGCCATGCCGAGAAGCAGCGGAACAAAGCCTTTGGCCAGGTCCAGAAAAAAGGTGGCCAGGCCATAGCGCAGGCCGCAGACACGGGCCACATTGGTCGCGCCTGTGTTGTGACTGCCTGACTCCCTTGGGTCTTCACCGCACCAGACCCTGGCAACGATGAGGCCGAAGGGCACGGCGCCGATCACATAGGTCAAGGCCACCCAGACAGTACACGCCAGAAACACGCTCATGATTCCTCCCAGGCATTCACGATTTTGATTTCATCATGAAACGGATGTATTTTTCCTAACTTGAGGGTGTAGCGATCACCGAGGGCGATCTTTTCATTGAAGATTTTTTTGGGGCCTGAGACCAGGATCTGCTCAGCGGGCAAAGCCAGTGTGACCTGCTTTTCATTGATGCCGACCACGATCCCAGACCAGAATTTGCTTTTACAATGTCTTTGAAAATAAAGCAACTTCCAGTACCGCGAACGATTGCGCTGCACATGGGTCACGGCTTGAAGCCGGACATTGAGATAGGGCAGTTTGGCTTCAAGCTCCTCTTTGGACCACAGGGTCTTGTTGGTCTCCAGTTGGGCCTGGATTTGCGCGATGTTCAAAAAATCCGGATAGCGGCGCAGGGGGGAGGTGATGGAGGCATAGGAACTGACCCCGAGGCTGGCGTGCGGTTTGGGATCGGTGCTGATTTTTGCACTGCTCAGTTCCCGGATCAAGTGATAGATGTCCACCGGATTTGTCCAGACCCCGGCCCGGTCGCTGGGCAGGCTGATATTCTGGGTGCGGTAGAACAGAGGGATGTTTTTTTCGATGGCCCAGCGAGAAGCCGCAAAATTGGCCAGGATCATGAATTCGCTGACCATGAGCTGGGCCCGGTCATACGCGGCGGGTTCCCGGATGCTGACTGCATAATCATCGGGTCCGGGTTCCAGACAGACGTCCGGTTCGGCCTGCTCGATAATCACCGCCCCGTTTTTGATCCGCTGCTCCCGCAATCGTTCCGCCAATTGAAGCCCGAGATTGAGGGGCGGGCTGCCGCCGGCGTCCAGTTCCTCTTCAACCCGGGCATAGGTCTTGTTCTCCCGGATGGATATCCAGGCTATTCTGAAGTCCATGTCCAGGAGACGGCCCTCGATGTCCAGCCGGGCTTCAAAGAGCAGGGCGGGTTTCACTTTACCGGCATGGAGGCTGAAGAGGTCCGTGCCGAGTTTTTCAGGGAGCATGTGGGAGGACCCTTCGGGAAGATAGAGGCTACTGACCCGCTGAAAGACTTTTTGATCAAGGCTGGAGCCGAATTCCCAGCCGAGAACCGGACAGGCCAGGGCCAGGACCAGGAGGAAGCCTCCGGGTGTCTCCCGGACGGTGAAGGCGTCATCGATATCCGAGGTGCTGGACGAGTCGATGCTGATCAGATCCGTTGATTCTGGGTCTCTTGCCTGTTGCCGGACTGTGTGGATCTGGGATTCGACGGCATCGGAGAAGGCCTGCGACCATGCGTCCCCCCACTCGTAATCGGCCTGATCCAGGAGATAGTTATAGTGTCTGGGAAGCAGGCCCCAGGCCTGGGCAAGCAGCAGGGGAAGGTGGGCGTCCTCGGGCAGGCCTTTGCTCAGGATTTTCCAGGTGACCTGAAATTCACGGTTTTCCGGATCTCTGATGCCGTTGAGAAGAAGGGTTTTGAGGTCGGTCTCGACGTCGTCCGGCAGTTCCGGAAGAGGAGCCGGATCGTTCGCCTGGGTCCTTTGCCAGAGGGCGTGGACAAACGACTGCCCCTGGGCCAGAAGGGCCCGCTTCTTGCTCTGGGCTTCCTGCTCGGCCAGTTTCCGCTCAACCGTCTCTGCATCGAAGATTTTGAAATTCGGGGGCTGAAATTTGAAAAGGGCCTTGTGTTCGAGGAGGGTCCGTCCCAGGGCGGCAATGTGGTCTTCAGTGGGATCACTCCAGATGAGCTCGGCAAACCAGCGCGCCGGGGCCTCCCGCACCTCTTCCGCGGCGATTTCCCAGAGAGAGGCCGCATCGATGGAGGCTTGCAAATCCTGGCGTTTGCTGTGATGGATCTGCAGTTTTTCCAGGATGTCCGACCTGGACAGATCACTGGACAGTCGCGGCCCGACCCAGGGTAGAATCCTGGGCAGGGTCAATTTGACCTGTCGCTTGTTGCTGTTCAGGACCCTGAATTGCCGTCCGTGTTCTTCTTGGACAAACCCGAGCAGAGGCTGGTTATCGTCGAGGTATTCAACCAGGGTCCCCGGGGTGATGCTGTATGCGGGAAAAGTCATCAGTGCTTGAAGGAGCGCTGTCCCGTAAAAACCATGGCCACTTGGGGATCGGCTTCATTGACCGCTTCAATGACTTCACGGTCGTTGACTGAGCCTCCGGGCTGGGCAATCGCCGTGACTCCCTGGTCGATGATCAGGTCCACCCCGTCCCGGAAAGGGAAAAATCCGTCGGAGACCGCCACTGAACCAAAGAGTCCGTTCTGGGCGATTCTGGTCCGCTGCTCAATGCTCTCCAGGATCTTGGCGGAACTTTCGTCCTGCCTGGCCTGGGTGCGCAGCTGGTAGAGAGAGAGTCCGGTTTCTTCAAAACTGAGCTTGTCCGCATATTTGATCGAGGCCTTGTAAATGGTCAGATCGACGCAGCCCACCCGGTCCTGCTCGCCGGTTCCAATGGCCACGGTGGCCCCGTTTTTGGCAAAGATGACCGAGTTGGAGGTGACCCCGGCTTCAACCGCCCAGGCGAAAAGCAGGTCCTCAAATTCCTGGGGGGTGGGTTTTCTGGCGAGCACCGTGTGGCCGTCCTGTTCAGCCTGGGCCGGCAGGAAGTCCTCTTCGCTGCGGATGCGGTTTTGAAAGGAGAATTGGAGGATGAGGCCGCCGTCCACCAGCGAGGTGACATCCAGATAGGGGGTCGCGCTCAGGGCCTCCAGATCGGCAAGGCCGGGAATGTGCAGAATGCGCAGATTCGGGCGCTGCATGAGGAGTTCCAGGGCGCCGGCTTCGTATTCCGGAGCCGCAACGACTTCAAAATAGAGTTCGCTCATGAAGGCCGCGGCTTCCTTGCTGAGCGGGCTGTTGAGCACCACGGTCCCTCCGAAGGTCGCAATACGGTCACTGAAATAGGCCTTGTTCACGGCCGTGAGGATGCCCTGATCAGACCAGGCCGCACCGCAGGGATTGGTGTGCTTCAAGATCACTGCGGCCGGTTTGGCGTGCAAATATTGCAGGATGTTGATTCCATTGTCCACATCCGTTATATTGATTTTTCCGGGATGCTTGCCGGACTGGAGCATCTGTTCCGTTTTCAGTCCGGAGAGAAGGGAGAGGCCGGGTTGTCGGAAATCCACCTCTCCGAGCTGCAGACCGCCCCGGCGGCAGGCATAGACCGCCGCGGGCTGATCCGGGTTCTCCCCGTAGCGCAGGCCCTTGTCGCTGCCGCCTATCATCCAGGTCTGCTTGGTGTAGGACAGCTCCCGGTCTCCCAGGCTGATGCGCAGGTCTTCAGGAAAGGGATCGCTTTGAAGGGAATGGTACATTTTTCGGAGTTTGCTCATGAGATGCTCCTTTTTTTCCTTGACAGACAAAAAAGATGTTGAAATGAAGAGATGGGTTTTTTTGTCTGCTGTCTACTGAAGAAGAACAGTGTATCAGAAGACGAGTTCAGAGGCAATTACCGGAAAACGGTTCTGATTGCCTGTTTGGAGATGCAAAAAAAACCGGTTCAGTCTCGGGTCGGCACATGAAAACAGGGAGGACTGACGTGGAGCGAAGGCTGGAAAAAATGGCACGGGAGCTGCAGTCCTTTGACGAGGCCTCACTGATGCAGTTGTGGGAAAAATATCACGACCAGGTGAAGCACTTTGAGCCCACCAAGAAGTGGGAGACGAACGTGCTTGTTCTGGGCATTATCCAGACGGTTCACTGGAAAAACCAGCTCTTTAACCTGAAATGGGCTGATACGAAAAAAGGGCGGGCCCATCCCCAGGCACGGCTGCCGTCGGAAAAAACCGGGTTGGCGGGTTTGTCCGGGTTGCCGGAGAAAAAAGCAAAACAATCCGCGAAAATCCTGTCGTTCAAAAAGAAAAACCAGAAGCCGGAGCAGGAATAAATGAAGTCAAACACTCGCATCATGTCAAAAAACACCGTGGTCATCGGCGCCCAATGGGGGGATGAAGGCAAAGGCAAGATTGTTGACTTGCTCACCGAATCCGCGGACATCATCGTCCGGTTCCAGGGGGGCAACAATGCCGGGCACACCCTGGTGGTGGGGGAGCAGAAACTGATCCTCCATCTGATCCCTTCCGGCATCCTCCATCCGGGCAAGCAATGTCTGATCGGCAATGGCGTGGTGCTTGACCCGGAGGTCTTCTGCGCCGAGGTGGACACGCTTGCTGATTTTTCGGTGGACGCCGGCCCCGAGCGTTTGAAGATCAGCGGGAAAACCCAGGTGATCATGCCCTATCACAAGCAGCTGGATACCCTGCGGGAGGAGCAGCGATCCGGAAAAGACAAAATCGGGACCACTGGACGGGGGATCGGTCCGGCCTATGAGGACAAGGCGGCCCGGATCGGGATCAGGGCCGCGGACCTTAGCGATCCGGATCTCATGCTGCGCAAGATCGAACAGGGCCTGTCGGAGAAAAACGTCCTTTTTCAACATCGCTACCGGGTCGAGCCTTTGTCCGCCCGGGAGGTCTGGGAGAGCATAGAGCCCTATGCCCGAAGACTGACGCCCTATTTGACCGATGTCTCCGCCGAACTGGAGCAGGGCAGCCGCAACGGCGAGCTGATCCTGTTCGAGGGAGCCCAGGGAACGCATCTGGATATCGATCACGGCACCTATCCTTTTGTGACCTCGTCCAATACTGTTGCCGGGAACGCCTCGGCCGGAAGCGGATGCGGCCCGAACCGTGCCGGCGAGGTCATGGCGGTTGTCAAGGCCTACACGACCCGGGTCGGGGCCGGTCCCTTTCCTACCGAGCTTTTTGATCAAACCGGGGCCCATCTGCAGGAAAAAGGCTCGGAATTCGGGGCCACCACCGGGAGAAAACGGCGCTGCGGCTGGCTGGACCTGGTCCTCTTGCGGGAATCGGTGCGCCTGAATTCGCCCCGGGCGATCGCCCTGACAAAACTCGATGTGCTCAGCGGCCTGCCCGAGATCAAGGTGTGCACAGCCTATGGGCATGCCGGGGAAGAGCTTGCCTATCCTCCGCAACGGGAAAACGGGCTTTTAGCTGTGGAGCCGGTTTATCAAAGCCTGCCGGGATGGGAGGAGGATGTAGCCGGGGTCCGCTCCTGGGAGGGGCTGCCCCGGGCAGCCCAAGACTATATCCTGTTCATTGAAGAGTCCCTCCAGACCCGGGTGTCCATCGTGTCCGTGGGGCCTGATCGCGGCCAGACGCTTGTCCGTGAATGAGCGCTCAGTTGAAATTGGAAATTGCCCGGCTACGCTCAGAAGCTTCCGTCTTCGCGTGAGAGCTTCGACGAGACAAGTCGCCGCGGCTAGCGGAAAATTGGCAAGAGAAGAATGCAGAAAGGAAGCGTGTTCTATAAGGCCTCGGCACATTTCGAATTTCGAATGTTGAATGTCACTGGAAACCTGGAATGTTGGGTCGGGGGCGCAGCCTGCTTTCATGGGTGGGCGGCATGAGTGAACGTCCCGGGGAATCCAGGGATTTGTCGGTGCCGGACAACCAGCAGCGCCTGCTGGGGTATTTGCGCCGCCTGCGTCAGGCCCCCCCGCAAGTCCTGCTCCTGGAAGGCGGAAATGAGGCAGAGCGCCGCGATCTTGGCCTGTATTGGGCCGCCCTGCTGAACTGCAAATCCGAAGCCTCTCCCTGTCTGTCCTGTCCGACCTGCCGGCAGATCGGCGAACAGGTCTTCCGGGATGTCTATTTTTTTGACGGCACAGACGGGACGGTCAAGATCGGCGATGTCAGGCACATCCGGCGCATGATGGGCGAGCGGCCCGAGTATGGCGGCACCAGGTGCTTTCTTTTTCACGAAGCCCAGGAATTGACGGTTTCAGCGGCCAACAGCCTCCTGAAATCCATGGAAGAGCCGCTTCCCGGCAATGTTTTTGTCCTCCTGGTCGCCCTGCGGGACCGCCTGCTGCCCACACTGGTGTCCCGGAGCATGGTTTTGACCTTGAACTGGTCTGTCCGGAGCAGCCCGGCCCATGAGCTGTCCCGGGAATGGGAGCAGCTGCTGCTCGAATTCTGGCAAACAGGCCGCGGCCTGTTTGCCCGGACCGGCTTGAAAAAAGAGCTGGATCGCAACCTGGTTCGAAGTATCCTGAGTGACAACCAGCGCTCATTGGTGCAGGCCATGTGCGGCCAGGCCCAGACTCCGGCGGCGCAGTTCTGGGTCGAGCATTCAGACCGGCTCTCCTTTGGCAGAGTTGAAAACCTGTTGAATAAGGCCTTGGAGATTTTGAGTTACCAGACCAACCCGGTCATGGTCTTTGAATGGTATGCCGTGAAGGTCTGGACCTGGATTCGGGAGTGATATGCGAATCGATTTTTCCCTGTTGTGCATGGCCCTGGGCCTGGCCCTGATCCTGGAGGGGCTGCCGTATTTTTTGTTTGCCGAACGTATGCCCAGGCTCCTGAAGATGCTGCTTGAACAACCCCCGGGGGCGCTGCGCCGCATCGGTCTGGTGGCCTTGTGCATCGGCCTGGGCCTGGTGTATCTGGGACGACAGCTGTAAGTACCAAAGCTGGCTCAGGTGTCGGCAATGTGCAGATATACAATGCCGGAGGTCAAGGCTTGGTAGCGGACCGCGCGGAAGCCGGCTTCAAGGAGCTCCTGACGGAGTTCTTCAGCTGGCGGGAACTGGGTGATGGTCGTGGCCAGATAGCGGTAGGCTGACGGGTCCCTGGAAACAAGGCGGCCGATTGCTGGGAGGATGCGCCTGAGATAGAGATTGTAGAGACCGGCCCAAATTTTTTGCCGGGCAGAGCCGAACTCCAGGATGCACAAGCGTCCGCCGGGAGTCAAAACCCGGAAGATCTCGGCATAGGCCGAGGCCCTCGGCAGAATGTTCCTGATGCCAAAGGCGATGGTCACGCAATCCACACTGTGATCCGGAAGCGGGATGTGGTGGGCATCGGCGCAGACCGGGAACACCTGGCGCGGATCGATCTTTGTCCGACCCTGCTTGAGCATGGCCAGGGAAAAGTCAAAGGCCAGGATTTTCGCTCCTTCCTGCAGATCTTGAAGCTGTCCGGACACGTCCATGGTGCCCGAAGCCAGGTCCAGAATCCTGTTGCACGGGCCGGGCCTGACCGCGTGAACGAGACGCTGCCGCCACCTCCTGTCCAGGCCGAAGCTCAAGGTGCGATTGAGCAGGTCATACCAGGAGGCAATGCCGTTGAACATGGAGGCGATACTGCGACCGTGCGCAGCACCCTCCAGGTGGTTATTCCTCCGGGTCATGACCCTTGGATTCGCTTTCCTCGGGCTGTTCGCCCCGCATGGTTCGTAGGACCTCCTGATAAATGGGAGCAAAGTACTGGTTGAAATTGCCCGGTGAAATCCTCCCGATCTCAATGAATTTGACCACAATCTCCTTGGTGGTCTGGACGGCCATTTTCTGGACGGTATCCATGCGTTGTTCGATCCCCTTTGTTAGCGTTGCCTCGGGCAGGGCTGAAGCATAATTATTTGATATTTAACATAATATACGACAGAACTGTTATACGTTCATTAAAACAACGACTGCCAGTTTGGTCAGTGAAGAAACTTTGTTTTTCCAAAAGGCTGTCGCGTTCACCCGTCATTGCGAGGCGTCTTCGCCGAAGCAATCCCTTACAAGAGACTTTTCTGAAAGATTGCTTCGCTTCGCTCGC
>CAZUMF010000058.1:0-19589 GCA_964621385.1 uncultured Desulfohalobiaceae bacterium | reverse complement strand
CCGACACCTGAAACCTGAAAAAGAAGCAAGTAAAACCACAAAATGTCAAAAAAATTTTCCAAATTTACGAGTACAGTCAAGAGCTCTAAAATTGCAATCCCGGATATAGCGCACCGTTCCAATTTCAAATTTCAAATTTCAAATGTCCAATCCTCCCTGAGGTGAGCGCATGAACTATACCACCGCGTTGACAACCTGCACCTACTGCGGGTGCGGCTGCAATTTCTATCTTGAAGTGCTGGACGGGCAGGTGATCGGGACGATCCCCTGCAAAACGAGTCCCACCAATGAAGGCAAGCTGTGCATCAAAGGCTGGAATGTCCATGAATTCGTGCAGAACCCCAAGCGCCTGACCAAACCTCTCATTCGAAAACAGGGCGAACTCGTCGAGGCGGACTGGGAGGAAGCGTTGGACTACACCGCCTCCAGGCTTAAGGAAATCGCCCACAAGGATGGACCGGACAGCCTGGCCTTTCTGGCCTCGGCCAAGGTGACCAACGAGGAAAACTACATCTACCAGAAATTCGCCCGGGCCGGGGTGGGAACCAACAATATCGATCATTGCGCCCGTCTCTGACACTCCTCCACAGTGGCAGGTCTTGCCGCTGCGTTCGGTTCCGGGGCCATGACCAATTCAGTGGCTGAAATTGAAAACACCGGGTGCATTTTTATTATCGGATCCAACACTTCCTCCTCCCATCCGCTGGTGGCGACACGGGTCTACCGGGCCAAGGAAAAAGGGGCCAAAGTCATCGTGGCCGATCCAAGACAGATCCATGTTGCCGACATCGCGGATGTGGCGGTTCAGCAAAACCTGGGGACGGATGTGGCCCTGTTGAACGCCATGATGAAGGTTATCCTGGACAACAACTGGCAGGACGATACCTTTATCCAGGAGCGAACCGAAAATTTCGAGGCCTTCAAAGCGGTCATCGACAGGACTTCGGTGGAGGACGCCGCGCAGGTCACCGGCATCAGCGCTGAAAAAATCCAGGAAATGGCTGAAATCTACGCCAGAGCGGATACCGCAAGCATTCTCTATTGTATGGGCATCACCCAGCACACCACCGGTGTGGACAATGTCAAGGCCCTGGCCAACCTGGCCATGCTCACCGGCAACGTCGGACGGGAATCCACCGGGGTGAACCCATTGCGGGGGCAGAACAATGTGCAGGGCGCCTGCGACATGGGCGGACTGCCCAATGTGTTTTCCGGCTATCAAAAAGTCATCGACCAGGCTTCCCATGACAAGATGGCCAAGGCCTGGGACAGCGGCATCTTTCCCCATGAGGTCGGTCTGACCATTCCGGAAATGATCTCCGGCATTGAACAGGGCACGGTCAAGGGCCTCTATGTCCTGGGTGAAAACCCCATCGTCAGCGACCCGGACAGCACTCATGTCGCCAAGGCATTAGAAAGTATTGATTTCCTTGTTGTCCAGGACATCTTTCTAACCCCCACGGCTGAATTGGCCGATGTGGTCTTGCCGGGCTCGAGTTTTGCGGAAAAAGACGGGACCTTCACCAATACCGAACGCCGGGTCATGCGGGTCAGAAAAGCCGTGGACCCGCCAGGAGACGCGAAAGCGGACTGGGAAATCATCCAGGAGGTTGCCTCCAGATTCGGCTACCCCATGCACTACGAGTCCCCGCAGGCCATTATGGAAGAAATCGCCGCGGTCACCCCCTCCTACGGAGGCATCAGCTACGAACGTCTGGAAGGTCAGGGGCTGCAGTGGCCCTGTCCGAATCCGGATCACCCCGGCACGGTGTATCTGCACAAAGACAAGTTCGCCCGGGGCCGGGGACTGTTTCATGCCATTGAATTCAAGCCTCCGGCCGAAAGCACGGATGCCGACTATCCCTTGTGGCTGACCACCGGACGCAATTTTTCCCACTATCATACCGGGACCATGACCCGGAATTCCCCGACCCTGTCTGCGGAGTATCCGGAAAATTTCCTGGAAATCAATCCGGAAGATGCCCGGGAACTCGGCCTCAACCAGGGCGACCGTGCAACAATCGCCTCCAGGCGGGGGTCCATCACGGCTCGGACCCAGATGACCCGTCGGATGAAAAAGGGGACGGTGTTTGTACCGTTCCATTATGTGGAAAGCTGTGTGAACAAGCTGACCAATCCGGCCATGGATCCCATCGCCAAGATACCGGAGTACAAGGTTTGTGCCGTAAAAATCGAAAAATGCGCCTGATCACCATTTACGATGCTGCAGCCCGACACCGGAGGAATGCATCTCCGTTTGAACGTTTGGATATGCTTTTGAACTTTTTACCCTCGTGGAGGTTATCCCATGCAGGCCGAGATATTGAAGAGTCTGGAACTGTTCAAAGGGCTCAATGAAACACAATTCGACCAGATCAAGGACATTTGCTTTCAGGCCGACTACGCCCAGGGAGACAGGCTTTTTAAGGAAAAGGAAAACGCCCACTCCCTCTGGATCAACTACAACGGCACCATTGAACTGCGGTTTGAACTTCCGGGCACTTCCGCCACGTCCTCGGATCAGACCCTGAGGAGTATCACCGGCAGCCCGGACAATGCCCAGCTCATCGGCTGGTCCTGTCTGGTTCCCCCCTATAAATACCGCCTTTCCGCCTATTGCGTCTCGCCGACGTGTCAGGTCCTGAAAATCGACAAGACGGATCTGTTCAGACTTTTTGAAAAGGATCATGCCATCGGCTATTTTTTCCTTTCCAAACTGATCAAAATTGTCGGATCCAGGTTTATCGACCTTCAGGACCACTTGGCCCAAATCAAGGGCGAAGACCTGATCAACCAGTGGTGAACTTGATGAGCCCGGCCTCTGGCGGGCAAAAGGTCAGAACGTTCATTCACCTGAAACCGTCCTCGTATCGGGTGTGACCAGGGCGGTTTGGGCTGCTCAGGAAAACTTGACCACGATCTAGCGTTCTGATAGGGAATCGTGTCCTTGGCAGACACGTACCGATTAGTTTTGTGCGAGGGGATATTATGCTTTTGGAATATATACCTATTTTGTATCTTTTGCTGGTAGCGATCGGCTTTGGGGCCGTCACCGTGATCCTGTCCAGCTGCATCGGACCCAAGAAAAAGACCCGGGAAAAAGCGGCTTCCTATGAATGCGGCCTCCCCAGCGAAGGGTTCCAGTATATCCAGACCCCGATCAAATTTTACGTCTTTGCCCTGCTCTTTTTGATTTTTGATCTGGAATGCGTGTTCCTCTATCCGTGGGCCGTGCATTATGACCAACTGGGCCTCTTTGGCTTTGTTGAAATGCTCATTTTTATCGGCATCCTCCTGGTTTGCTATGTGTATGTCTGGAAAAAGGGAGCCTTGGAATGGGATTAGAATCACATCTCACGGGTGACAACATTGTTGTCACCAGTGTCAATACCGTGGTCAACTGGGCCAGAAAGAATTCCATCTGGCCCTGTACCTTTGGACTGGCCTGCTGTGCGCTGGAAATGATGTCCACCATGATGCCGCACTACGACATGGCCCGATTTGGCGCCGAAGTCTTCCGTCCCTCGCCGCGGCAATCCGATCTGCTCATTGTGGCCGGGACTGTGACCAATAAAATGGCTCCGCAGGTCAAACGAGTGTATGAGCAAATGCCCGAACCCAAATGGGTGATCGCCATGGGGGCATGTGCGAGCAGCGGCGGACATTTCCTGAGCTACGCCACCCTGCAGGGCGTGGATAAAATTGTTCCGGTGGATGTGTATGTCCCCGGCTGCCCCCCGCGCATGGAAACCTTACTGGCCTCACTGATGAAGCTCCAGGAAAAAATCAAAACCGAACGGCTGGAGATGCGGCCGGATCAAACACTCGATGCCCAGAACGGCTGATCCGCCTGTGGCAACCGTGGTTTGAGGTTTCAGGTGTCTGGTTTCAGGTTTCAGGTTTCAGTTTGCGGATTTTGCCCTTCCCGACACCTCGTATGAAACTTCAGCATAACATCTCAGTCGAATATTGTATTAAATATCAAAGAATTATGTGTCAGTCCTGCCAGAGGCAGGACTGACACCAGAAACCAAAAGAATGTCCAAAATTGGATCAGTATATTGACGAAAGAATGGCTGCGAAGCTCCCATTTTTAATTTGGTTCTATCTCGGAGCATGCTATGGACAATGAGCAGATTGCCGGTCTGATTCAAAAAGCCCTGCCGGAAAGCATACGCGGCAGGGAAACAGCCCACGATCAACTGCGGATTGCAACCGATCTCGAGCATCTTGTGCCCCTGCTTGAGGCCCTTCTGCATCATCCGGAACTCAAATTCGAACTTCTCAGCGATATCGCAGCCGTGGATTATCTGGACCGCTCCCCGCGATTCGACCTCAACTATATCCTCTTTTCCATTCGCAATGAACAGCGCCTCATTGTCAATTGCCCAGTCGAGGTCGATCAGGAGGTCCCCACGACCACGCATCTCTGGAAGGCAGCGGATTGGGCTGAACGTGAAGTGTTTGATCTCATGGGCATTCGCTTTACAGGACATCCGGACCTGCGCCGCATCCTGACCTGGGACAATTTTGAAGGTCATCCCCTGCGCAAGGATTTCCCCATCAGAGGGGACAATTTTTTTGAAGAAGCGTTTGATCCGGAGGCCATCCAGGTCAATTCAGCTTTTTCCCAGTCCGGAAGCGCCGACTCGCAAGGGGATGAGAACAAAAACCTCATCCTGAACATGGGCCCTCACCATCCGGCCACCCACGGCGTCTTGCGTCTGGAGCTCGAACTGGGAGGGGAGACCATCAACCGGACCAAGCCGCATGTAGGGTACCTGCACCGAGGACTTGAAAAACTGGCTGAAGAGCGCAACCTGCTCCAGATCATCCCTTTAACCGATCGGCTGGACTATGCGGCTGCGTCTGTGAACAATCTCGGCTTTTGCCTGACCGCGGAAAAACTCCTGGGGGTCGAAACCCCGAAACGCGCTCAGTATATCCGGGTGATCATGGCAGAACTCTCCAGAATCATGGGGCATCAACTCTGGCTCGGAACCCATGCCCTGGATATCGGAGCCATGACCCCGATTTTTTATGCCTTTGCCGATCGGGAAATGGCCATGGATATCACCGAAGACGTCTCGGGCTATCGACTGACCCCGAGCTATCTCCGCATCGGAGGCGTCGCCAGGGATGTCACCCCCACCTTTGCAACCAAGGTCAAAGAATACGTTCGCAAAATGAAATCCGCGGTCCAGGGCTACCACACCCTGCTCACGGAGAATCCCATCTGGACCAGACGAACCAAAAATATCGGGGTTATTTCCGCTGAAAAAGCCTTGAGTTTCGGAATGACCGGACCCAGCCTGCGGGCCTCCGGGGTCCCGTATGACGTCCGAAAGACCGTCCCCTACAGCAGCTATGACGATTTCGACTTCCAGATTCCTGTCGGCGAGATGGGAGACGCCTACGACCGGTATCTGGTGCGCATGGAAGAGTTTACCCAGTCTTTACGGATCATAGAGCAGGCCGTGGACAATCTGCCGGCCGGACCGGTCAAAACCGACAATCCCTGGGTGGCCTCGCCTGATCTGGAGACGGTCAGACAGGATGTGGGCGCCCTGATGCACCGTTTCAAGCTCGTGTATCCAGGACCGAGCATCCCCGCCGGGGAATGCTATCATGCCGTGGAGGGAGCCAAAGGGGAACTCGGCTTTTACCTGGTCGGCGACGGCAGCGCCCGACCCTACCGCTTGAAAATGCGGTCCCCCTGCTACTATCTGGTGGGGGCTCTGCCCGAGATGATCCAGGGCCACATGATCGCCGATGTGATCACTTTGATCGGGAGCATCGATATTGTCCTGGGCGAGGTGGATAGGTAAGAACACGCAAATGATTGACTGTTTTTGATTCGAATATGACTTTGCCCGGTGTCTTTGCCGGCAAAGGATTGCGGTTCAGGATTCACGGTTCACGGTTGAAGAGGAAGAAATTCTGAAAAAAAAAGTGTTGGTTAGAGTGGTGGTGATGAGCGACTTTTGTTATTTTTGAGCAGAGAGAATGAGTATTCGTGTTGAAATATCTTTTCTGTGTTTTACCGTGAACCGTGAACCGTGAACCTGGAACCTTCTTTGGAGTGATTATGGATACAGGGGTGCTGTTTTCCACATGGGGACACTGGAGCGGCGAAAACGCCAAACCGCTGCACAGCCAGTTTCAGTTCGTGTTCGGCGGCAACCGGAAACTCAAGGCTTTCATGGGCTGGGACGGCATCATCGTCCTGGATGAATCCGTGGATATCATCGATATGTGCCGTGAGTACATGCTCCGGGCCAAAAACGAATCCTGCGGCCAGTGCTTTCCCTGCCGCCTGGGGACGGAAGAGATCTGCCGCATTCTGCAGCGCATCTGTGACGGATTCGGCAAGGCCGGCGACATTGAACGGCTCAAGGATCTGGCCTACTTGATGAAAGACAGCTCCAAATGCGGAATCGGCGAGACCACGCCCAGGCCGCTTCTGGACGCCCTGCACGAATACCGGGATCGCTTTGCATCGGCCATCCAGGAAAAACAACGGCGTTTTCAAGGCAACTATCTGTTTAAAGTCACCGCCCCGTGTACAGATGCCTGTCCTTCTCGACTGGATATCCCCAAATACGTTGAAAACATCAGACTCGGGCGCTTTGAGGAGTCCCTGGCGGTCATCCGCGAGAACTGCCCCATGCCGGGCACCATCGGACGGGTCTGTGTCCGTCCCTGCGAATTCCACTGCCGGCGAAGCCTGATGGACGAATCCATCGCCATCAAATCCTTGAAACGCTTTGTGGCTGATCACGAAATTCAGCAGCAGTCCGAACCCGATATGACCCTTCCACCGCGGAAACAGGGGCGGGTGGCCATTATCGGCGCCGGCCCCGCCGGGCTCTCCTGTGCTTATTACCTGGGGCGCATGGGCTACCAGTCCACCATTTTCGAGGCGCTGCCCGAACCCGGCGGCATGGCTGCGGTGGGCATCCCGGACTACCGTCTCCCCCGGGATCTGCTGCGCCGGGAAGTCAGCCTCGTGGAAAAAATGGGGGCGGAAATTCGCTACAATGTCCGGGTCGGCCAGGATATCACCCTCAACCAGATCAAGGATGAAGGCTATCGGGCCGTCTTTGTCGGTGTCGGGGCCCACGAACCGTCCAAAATGCGCTGCGAAGGCGAAGATGCCGGCTATGAGGGCTTCATGACCGGTGTGGAATTTCTACGCCGCCTTGCCTTCGGCGAAAAGCCCCTCCAGGGGAAGAAAGCCGTGGTCGTCGGCGGGGGAAATGTGGCCATGGACTGCGTGCGCTCCTCCCTGCGCCTGGGTTTTGAAGAGGTCAACCTGGTCTATCGACGGACTCTGTCGGAAATGCCGGCGGATCCTGTGGAGATCGAAGAGGCCCAGGAAGAGGGGGTCCAATTTCATTTTCAAATCCAGCCGGTGCGCATTGTCGCGGAAAACGGCAAAGTCCGGGCCCTGGAATGCCTGCGGATGCAGATGGGCGAGCCGGACGCATCCGGTCGCCGACGGCCGGAACCCATCAAGGGTTCAAATTTTGAAATCGAATGCGAGGCCATGATTCCGGCCATCGGCCAGACCTGTTCCGTTGATCTGGTCCTGCCGGAGGAACGGGGCATTGAACTCACCCGCTGGAAAACCATTGAGGTAGACGAATACACATTCCGCACCGGACAGCAGCGGGTCTTCGGCGGCGGGGACTGCGCCACCGGACCGGCCACGCTCATTGAAGCCCTGAATGCCGGGAAAAAGGGCGCCAAATACATCAATCAGTTTCTGGACCAGAGCACCTGCTACAGCGAAGACGACGATCACATGGAAAAGCTCATTGCCCGGATGCAGGTCTATGATCCCGATGAAAAACTGCCGTATCGCGGTTTTGCCAAACGTTCGCGGCAGCAGGCCCTGGATCCTGTCCAGCGCATCAAAACCTTTGATGAAGTCGATTCTGGATTGACCCGGCCCCAGGCCGTCAAGGAGGCGGCCCGCTGTCTGCGCTGCTATCGGATCGCGCTGGCGGCATTGTAGCACAGGCCGGCGACGATGGAGAAGCGGTCCTGAAACAGTGCCTGTGGAGGCAATCCTTTTCAATCTTCACTCTCCAATTCTCAATTCGATGAACGAGGTAAACATGGATTCAACGTTGCTGCTCAACGGCCGGGAAGTTCCCTTCACGCCGGGGCAGACAATCCTTGAAGTGGCCGAAGACAACAAGGTCCCCATCCCGACCCTCTGTCATTTGGCGCGGACCGGACCCACGGCGACCTGCAGAATCTGCGTTGTAGAACTGCTCGACAGCGATATCCTGGTTCCGGCCTGTGCCACCCCTGCCAATGCGGGCATGGACGTTCGAACCGATTCCAAGCGGGTCACAGCGGCCCGCAAAGAGATCCTCCGCCTGTTGATCGCCAGAGGGCATCACGACTGCCCCGTGTGTGACCAGGGCGGAGAATGCACCCTGCAGGATCTGGTCCATGACTATGGTGTGGATCATGTTCCCATGACCGAGCCCCCCCGGGACCTCCCGCCTGAATACGCCACCTCTTTGATCCGGTATTGGCCGGAGCGCTGCGTTCTCTGCTACCGCTGCGTCTCCGCCTGCCGTGACTATAAGCATATCGGGGCTATCGACATCCTGGGCACCGGCAATCAGGGCCGGGTTGTGGCGGTCAATGCCGATAGCTGCGAAGCCTGCGGCGAATGCCTTCTGGCCTGCCCCACCGGGGCCCTGACCGAAAATCTGAGCCGTTTCAAATACCGCACCTGGCTGGCGGATCGGGTGCCAACCACCTGCCCGTTCTGCGGCTGCGGCTGTCAGATGGAGCTCAACGTCCACAAGAACCGGGTAGTTGGAATCACCAGCCATGAAGATGTGGGCTCGAACCAGGGCAGCTTATGTGTCACCGGCCGTTTCGGCTACGAGTTCATCGCGGATGCGGATCGGCTGACGCGTCCCATGATCAGAAAGAACGGAACCCTTCAGGAAAGCACCTGGGAAGAGGCCCTGCGGTTCACGGCGGATCACCTGCAGACCATTCGTCAGGATTTTGGAGCGGACAGCATCGGCGGAATGACCTCCACCACCTGCACCAACGAAGAGGGCTATCTCTTCCAGCGCTTCATGCGCACCGCCATTGGAACCAATAATGTGGACAGTGCCGCCCGGGACGGACACTGGCTTGCCCTGGCCGGCCTGCAGGACAGCCTTGGCCTCCCGGGCATGACCAATCCCATCCACGATCTGACCAAGTCTCAGGCCATACTGGTCGTGGCCTCGAATACCACAGCCGAACACCCGGTGTATGCCAACACCCTGCTCACGGCCGTGCATCAGCAGGAAGCCAGGCTCCTGGTCATTGCCCCCGAAGCCACTCGGCTTTCCCAAATGGCTGAGATCTGGCTGCAACCCGAACCGGGAACCGAAGCCGATCTGGTCAATGGCCTGCTCATGTGCATTCTCCAGGAGAAGCTGATTGACCAGACAACGCTTACGGCCCGGACCAGCAATCTGGAAGCGCTCAAGGCATCCCTGGCCGCGTTCACGCCGGACGCTGTGGCCGTGAAGACCCGGGTACCGGAAGATCGGCTGCGCAAGGCCGCAGCCATCTTCGCCCAGGCCACGCCCGCGGCCACGCTTTTCGGTTCTGAAATGCATGGTGTTCCGCACAAGGCAGCCCTGGTGCAGGCCTTGATCAATCTGTCCCTGGCCTGCAATCAGCCCGGGAGCAAGGGCGGCGGCCTGTATCCTCTGGCTGCCGGAGGCAACGCTCAGGGGGTTTGCGATCAGGGGGTCCTCCCGGACTGTTTCCCTGGGTATCAAGTCCTCTCCACCAATGAATTCCGGCAGAAATTCATGAATGCCTGGAAGGTCAATCGTCTGCCGGTATCCCCGGGGTTCACCAGAACGGCGATGTTCGAACAGGCCCAGGCCGGACAACTCAGGGGCATGTACCTCTTGGGAGACAACCCCCTGGATGGCGATCTGAACCCGAACCTGGACCAGGGCGCGGTGGAGCAGGCCCTGCGCAAACTCTCCTTTTTGGTGGTCCAGGACATTTTTCTGACGGAAACAGCGCTCATGGCCGATGTCATCCTGCCCGGGGCCTGTTTCGCCGAAAAAGACGGAACCCTGACCTCGAGTGAACGGCTTATCCAGCGGATGCGCAAAGGGCTGAATCCGCCGGGTGAAGCCCGTGATGATCTGCGGATACTCATGGACCTGGCCCGCAGTCTGGGCCTCGCCATGGAATTCCCCTCGGCAGGGGCTGTCATGGATGAAATCGCCGGGATCAACCCCTTGATGGCCGGGGTCTCCTATCCGCGCATCGCCCGTCAGAGCCTGGCCTGGCCCTGTTCCGACCTCCGGCATCCCGGAACACCGCGTTTGTATACACAGGGCCTGCCCCATGCGAAGGCCGCGTTTCTATAGTATTTGCGATTTTCAATTTACGATTTTCGATTGTTAAGACAAAGAATAAGGAAAGACCGTTATATACCGATTCACGTTTCAAACCGCATCACAGGCAATGGACCCTGATAAAGCAACAGGTTTGAAAACGCTTCCTGTGAATCGGTAAGGGGGAATGGAATGTCTGAATTTCTTCTGACTCTTGCGGTGAAAACCGTCCTGATCGTCAGCGTGTGCATGCTCATGGTCGCCTATCTGACCCTGGCCGAACGAAAGATCCTGGGGTTTATCCAGCTCAGATACGGCCCGAACCGGGTCGGATTCTGGGGGCTGCTGCAGCCCATAGCCGACGGGATCAAGGCTTTTCTCAAAGAAGAAGTCACTCCGGACAATGCCGACCGCAAGGTGTTTCTCGTGGCCCCGATCATCAGTATTGCCGCTCCCATGCTTTTGCTGGTGGTCATTCCTTTCGGAGACACCGTCACCCTTTTCGGCCGGGAATACACCCTCTATCTCTCCAATCCGGACATCGGCATCCTGTTTGTCCTGGGCATTTCTACTCTGGGCTCCTACGGCGGCATGCTCGGCGGCTGGGCCTCGGGCAACAAATACGGGTACATCGGAGGGGTGCGCAGCACCGCGATGATGGTCAGTTATGAATTGTCCATGGCCTTTGCCGTGATCTGCGTGATCCTGCTCTCCAATTCCCTGAGCCTGGTGGAGATTGTCCACTCCCAGGCCGGGGTCTGGAATATTTTCAAGGCACCCGTGGCCTTTGTGATCTTCATCATCAGCGGCCTGGCCGAACTCAACCGGACCCCCTTCGACATGCCGGAAGCCGAAGCCGAGCTCTGTTGCGGGTATAACGTGGAATACAGCAGCATGAAATTCGCCCTGTTCTTTTTCGGAGAATACACCCACCTCTTTGTCTTCGGCTGTCTGGTGACCACCCTGTTTCTGGGCGGCTGGCACGGGCCTGTTCTGCCGGGCGTCATCTGGTTTTTCATCAAGACCTTTGCCGTGATTTTTTTCTGCATCTGGCAGCGGGCCACTTTTCCCAGACTCCGCTGGGATTTCGTCATGAAGCTGGAATGGAAGTTCCTGCTGCCCGTGGCCATCGCCAATGTTCTTGTAACCGGCTTCGTGCTCGCGATATTCTAAGTTGAGGGGAACAGTATGAAAGATTCAGACATCATCCATGTCAGAAGACGCCAGGGTGAAAAAGAAAAATATGTCGCGCCGCTGTTGAAGGGGCTGGGCTATACCATGAAAAAATTCTGGTCCAAACCCAAGACCATCCAGTACCCCGACCAGAAACGCGAGGTCAGCGAACGCTGGCGGGGCCTGCATGAACTGACCCGCAATGAGGCCGGTGAACTCAATTGCGTGGCCTGCGGCCTGTGCGCCGCCATCTGCCCGGCCATGGCCATCGATCTGACGCCCTATGAAGAAGAGGGCGGCATCCGGTATCCCAAGGAATTTGTCATCGACGAGCTGCGCTGCATCTTTTGCGGCTATTGCGAAGAGGTCTGTCCCAAAGGGGCCATCAAGCTGAGCAAGGTTTACGACTACGTGGATTTTACCCGGGACGATTTCCAATTCGACATCGAGAAACTCCAGGATGCCAAGCGATTCCGCTTCAGAGAAAAAAAGGCCAAATATCAGCATCTACTGGGATAATGCATCACGGGCAGCGGTTTGAACAGGGCACTGTTCGAAACCGCCGCCCGAAAGACCGAACCCGCAACCAAAAACGGAGCGTCTCCATGTTGGAATCAGTCCTCTTGTACCTCACAGCGGCCTTGACCATAGTCACGGCCGTCATGGTGGCCGTGACCAGAAATACGGTCCATAGCGCCCTCTGGATGGTCGCCTCCTGTTTTTTGCTGGCAGTGATCTTTCTCTTCCTTCGCCTCCAGTTCATGGCGGCGCTGCAGGTGATCATCTATGCCGGGGCGGTCATGATGTTCATCATCTTTGCCATCATGATGCTCAACCTCCGGGTCAATCCGGGCCGGATTCAACTGCGCAGCACCAAAACCGCAGGCCTGGTCTTTGTCATTTTTCTGTTTCCGGCCATTTTGCTGCTGCTCGGCATGGGGCGGGGCATTGCAGCGCTCCAGGGTGAAATCAGCCTGCAAGCCCTGGAAGTGTTCGGAGAAGTGCCGGCCCTGGCCAATGTCATGTTTTCCGAATACCTGCTGCCCTTTGAGCTGGTCTCGATCCTGTTGACTGCCGGGGTCATCGGGGCCGTCGCCCTGGCCAAAAAACGCAGGGAATGAGGTGTACACACTGCTTTGGAGTTTTTTCCAGTATGATGTTGATCTTTTCCTGGTATGAAACTTCAATTGAACGTCTATAAAATTTGGTTGGCGGAGAGTTCATAGCAGGACGAATGGAGACACAGTTCCAAGCATTGAACAACGCTCGTCATTGCGAGCAATGACGGGTGAACGTGACAGCCTGTTGGAAAAGCAAAGTTTCTTCACTGATCAAACTGACAAACGAATCGACGTAAGGTGATCCTATGATCGAACATCAAAGCCTCTTCCTGGCCCTCGCCGTCTCCTTGTTCTGTATCGGCGCCGCCGGGGCCGTGGTTCGAAGAAACGCCATCATTGTCTTCATGTGCATTGAAATCATGCTCGGCGGGGTGAACCTGGCCTTTCTGACCTTCACCCGGACCACACAGAATCTGGACGGGGCCTTCATGGTCATGTGCATTATGGCGGTGGCTGCTGTGGAAGCCGCCGTGGGCCTGGCCATCTTTTTCCTGCTCTACCGCAAGACAGGAAGTATCGACCTGGAAAAATTCAATTTGCTGAAATGGTAGTGCAATCTCGATACGCAATTGCTGAAAAGACGATCCTGACCCCCATTACAACGGCTCAATCCAAACATTTTTGTAAAAGGTATGAACCATGTTTGATCTTGTCTGGTTGATTCCCGCCTTGCCGGCTCTCGGCGTCCTCGTGAACGGTCTGCTGGGTCGAAGGATCGAGGCGGTAAACAAATCCCTGGTCCACTGGATTGCCTGCAGCGCCGTGGGACTCTCCTTTTTCCTGACCTGCCTCATCTTTGTGCAGCTTCTCCAGCTTCCGGCCGAGCTGCGCCTGGTGGAGTTCACCTGGTTCAACTGGATCAGCGCCGGCGAATTTCAAAGCCACTGGGCCTATCAGATCGACCCGCTGTCCATGGTCATGTGCCTCTTTGTCACTGGGGTCGGCTTCTTGATCCATATTTACTCCATCGGGTATATGGGCCATGCCGAGGGCCGGTATTACCGCTATTTCACCTATCTGAACCTGTTCATGTTCTCCATGATCAATCTGGTCCTGGCCAATAATTTTCTACTCATGTTCTTAGGCTGGGAGGGGGTCGGATTCTGCTCCTATCTGCTCATCGGCTTCTGGTTCAGCGACACCGCCAATGCCCAGGCCGGGAAAAAGGCCTTTATCACCAATCGAATCGGGGATTTTGCCTTTCTGGTCGGCCTGTTTCTGCTGATCATCCATTTGGGAGAACACGGCGTCTGGTCGGTCAATTTTACCGAAGTCTTCAGCCATGCAGCCGCCCTGCCGTCGGGCGTGGTCACGGCCGTCTGCCTGCTTTTTTTTATCGGCTGCACCGCCAAATCCGCGCAGATTCCCCTCTACATCTGGCTGCCTGACGCCATGGCCGGTCCCACGCCGGTCTCCGCCCTGATCCATGCCGCGACCATGGTCACCTCCGGGATCTACTTTGTGGCCCGATCCAACATCCTCTACCAGATGTCCCCCCTGGCCCTGCAGGTCATTGCCGTGGTCGGGGCTCTGACCGCTCTGCTGGCCGCCAGCATCGCCCTGACCCAGAACGACATCAAACGGGTGCTGGCCTATTCCACGGTCAGCCAGCTGGGCTACATGTTCCTGGCTCTGGGGGTGGGAGCCTTCAGCGCAGGCATTTTTCATGTGGTGACGCATTCCTTTTTCAAGGCCCTGCTCTTTCTCTGTGCCGGTTCAGTGATGCACGGCCTGGCCAATGAACAGGATATGCGCTTCATGGGCGGCATGCGTCGAAAAATGCCTTTGACCTTTCTGACCATGCTCATCGGCACCCTGGCCATTGTCGGATTCCCAGGTCTGGCCGGTTTTTTCAGCAAAGATGAAATCCTGTGGAAGACCTTTGCCTCCGGCCATATCCTGCTCTGGATGATCGGAGTGTTCACGGCCGGTCTGACCGCATTCTATATGTTTCGCCTCATTTTCATGACCTTTTTCAACGAATGCCGGGCCAGCCGGGAGGTGCAAGCCAAGATCCACGAATCACCCCGCTCCATGACCGTGCCCTTGACCGTGCTGGCCATCCTCTCGGCCATCGGCGGCTATATCGGCGTGCCCCATGCCCTGGGCGGGAGCAATCGCATCGAGCACTTCCTGGCACCGGTCATGGGCACGGGCCCCGGGAAACTGATCCCCGGAGGCGAACACCTGACCCACGCGGCCGGTCATGCAGGCCATCCGCCCCTGGCTGTGGAATACCTGCTCATGCTGCTGTCCGTGGCCATCGTACTGATCGGGATCGGCCTGGCTTACACCATGTATGTCAAGGAACGGGAACGCCCTGCCCAATTGGCCGAACGCTTTGCCGGACTCTACCGTCTGCTGTTCAACAAATGGTATGTGGACGAACTCTACGGTCTGATCGCGGTGCGGCCCCTGCACCGGGCAAGCCTGTTTCTCTGGAAGGGAATCGACGTGCTGATCATCGACGGGGTGATCAATGGACTGGCCAGAATTCTCGGCTGGAGCGGGACCTGGCTGCGCACCGTCCAGACCGGATACGTCCAGGCCTACGCCGTCTCCTTTCTGCTCGGTGTGGTGGGCCTGATGCTCTACACTCTGTTTGTCCTGGTGCCTTAGGCTTATCGGTTACTATCTGTCATAGAAAACAAAAAAATGATTACAAACGAATAGTCCGCTTCATAGAAACTATCATTGTGAAAGGCTACAGTTAGAGGAGTTTCCGATGGACTTCCCAGTTCTCAGCTTGATCACCTTTTTTCCTCTGATCGGGGCTCTGTCCGTCCTGTTCATTGGCAACCGGGACAATCAAAACGCGGCCCTGCTCTGGAAAACCGGTTTCATTTTTGCTGTGGCTGAATTCGTGCTTTCTCTGCCTGTGCTGGTCGCCTTTGACAGCAACACGGCGGCCATGCAGTTTACAGAACACCTCCCCTGGATTGAGGGCCTGGGAATCAGCTACTTTCTCGGGGTGGACGGCATCAATCTCTGGCTGGTGCTGTTGACCACCTTTTTCGTCCCTCTCTGCCTGCTGTGTTCATTCAGCTATATCCAGAAACGGATCAAGGAATACATCATCTGCTTCCTGCTCCTGGAAACAGCCATGATCGGAACTCTGTTTGCCTTGGACCTGATCCTCTTCTTTGTGTTCTGGGAGTTGATGCTCATTCCCATGTTTCTCTTGATCGGGATCTGGGGCGGGCAACGGCGCATCTATTCCGCCGTTAAGTTTTTCCTGTTCACCGCTGTGGGCAGCATTTTCATGCTCGTGGCCATCATCGCCCTCTATTTCTACAATCTTGAGGCTACGGGCGTGGGGACCTTTAATCTGCTGGAGCTCTACAAACTCCAGCTTCCGGGATCTGTGCAGCTCTGGCTCTGCTCGGCCTTTTTCCTGTCCTTTGCCATTAAAGTGCCCATGTTTCCTTTGCACACCTGGCTTCCGGACGCCCATGTCGAGGCCCCCACCGCAGGCAGCGTGGTCCTGGCCGGCATCCTTCTCAAGATGGGCGGTTACGGCTTCATCCGCTTCGCCATGCCCCTGTTTCCAGTGGCCACCCATCAATTTGTTCCGATCATCGCCTGCCTGGGGGCCGTGGCCATCATTTACGCGGCCCTGGTCTCCTGGGTCCAGCCGGATATGAAAAAACTGGTCGCCTTCTCCAGCGTCAGCCACATGGGCTATGTCATGCTCGGCTTGTTCGCCCTGAACATACAGGGCCTGGAAGGCGGCATCTACCAAATGCTCAACCACGGATTGTCCACCGGGGCCCTGTTCCTGCTGGTGGGCATGATCTATGAACGCCGCCATACGAGGCTCATGGATGATTTCGGGGGGCTTGCCAAAGTCATGCCGGTCTTCGCCACCTTCCTCATGATCGCCACCCTGGCCTCAGTGGCGGTCCCCGGGACCAACGGCTTTGTCGGTGAGTTCCTGATCCTGCTCGGCGCCTTCAAGGCCTATCCGTTCTGGGCGATACTCGGCACTTCCGGGGCCTTGTTCGGGGTGATCTACATGCTCTGGATGTATCAACGGGTGATGTTCGGACCGGTGGAGTCATCCAAGAACGCCGGTCTCAGCGATTTGAACCCCCGGGAGATCGCAACCATGGTCCCGGTGGCCGTGCTGATCATTGTCATGGGTTTTTTCCCGGGACTGTTTCTGCGCAAGATGGACGCCTCAGTCACCCACTACGTGAACATGTTTGAAACCCGCTACGCCCTGCACCAGGAATCATCGGAGCCTGGAGCCCAGCCGCCGGTGAAGCTGGCTCGAACGAATCATTCAGGTTCGGCCTCCGGCGAAGCAGTCCAAGACTAGAGACCATTGCTGTTTGCTGTCTCTGAGCGCTTTTATCAAGGGATCAAATAAACGGGACCAGCATTGTCCCCATGAATAAAGAAAAGAATTTTTTTGGATATCCAGTTTGAGCCTCTGGGACTCAAACTGGATAAAGGAGTGAAAGCATGATTCCGGAATTCATCCTGCCCGCGGTCAACTTCCAGAGCATTCTGCCGCAGATCCTGCTCTGCCTGACCGCCCTGCTGGTTCTGATCGTCGACGTCTTCGGGATGGTGAAGAAGTCCAACGCCCTGGCCCTGATCGCCCTGGGCGGCGTGGTCTTCGCCACCCTGACCCTGTTTGCGGACACAGGCCTCCAGCAGACCGCCTTCAGCGGCATGATCCTGGTGGACGGCTTCACCTTTTTCTGCTCCCTGACCATCTGTCTCATCCTGATCCTGACCATCCTGGTCTCCATGAACTACCAGCAGTTCTTTACCGGGATCAATTCCGGGGAATATTATTCCCTTCTGATTTTTGCCGCGGTGGGCATGTCCTTCCTGGCCGCCGCCGGCAACCTGATCATGCTCTTTGTGGCCCTGGAACTCATGTCCGTCTCCATTTATGTCCTGGTGGGCTTTCATAAAGACCAACTCCGCTCCATTGAGGCGGCCTTGAAATACTTCCTCCTGGGCGCCTTCGCCACCTCGTTTCTGCTTCTGGGCTTCGCGTTTCTTTACGGGGCCACCGGCACCATGGATCTGCTGACCATGACGGACTTCATCCGTTCCAACCCTGAGAGTCTCGGCTCCGGCCTGCTACTGGCCGGAGTGATCATGACCCTGACCGGACTGGGCTTCAAGATCTCCATGGTCCCCTTCCACATGTGGACCCCTGACGTGTATGAAGGGGCCCCCACCGTAGTCACCGGCTTTATGGCCACCGGGGTCAAGGCCGCCGCCTTTGCCGCCGTGGTGCGCATCTTCATGGTCCCTTTGGGCACCCTGCCCATTGACTGGAGTCTGGTGCTCTGGGCTGCTGCGGTTTTGACCATGAGCGTCGGCAACATCATCGCCCTGGTCCAAGACAGTATCAAACGCATGCTGGCCTATTCCGGCATCGCTCATGCCGGCTATCTGCTCATCGGGGTGGTGGCCGGCGGAGAACTGGCCCAGGCCGGCATCCTGTATTATCTTTTGGTCTATGCCTTCATGAACATCGGGGCATTCGGGGTGCTGGCCCTGCTCGGAAAAAAAGAGACCGAGTACAGCACATTGCAGGACTTCAACGGCCTCGGCTTGAAATACCCCGTGCTCGGTCTGGCCATGGCCGTGTTCATGTTTTCTCTGGCCGGCATCCCGCCCACCGGCGGCTTCATGGGCAAGCTCTACATCTTCTCCGCAGCCATCAAGTCCGGCTATGTCTGGCTGGTGGTCCTGGGGGCCGTGAACAGCGTAATCTCCATCTATTATTATCTGCGGGTCATCGTGGTCATGTATTTCAAGGAGACACACGAAGAGCGGGTCGTCTTTCCAGCCCCGTCACCGGCCATCACCCTGGGCCTGAGTCTGGCCGCCGCCGGGATTCTGATCCTGGGCGTCTTCCCGTCCTATTTCTGGATCCTGGCCCAGAACTCGGTCTTTGTGCCCATGTAAGGTCTGCCTGATCGAATTTCGAGTTTCGTGCTTCGTGCTTTGATTGTAGCATAAGCAAATATTTGTCCAAAACATTCTTCAAATGAATACGCACTGTAAAGAGCTCTGAACTTATTACGGACAGTTGTGATCACTCCCGCCCTAAAACCCGAAGCATAATGGCCTTCACGATCTGCTGGATACCTGGATGGTTGCTTTCCCGTGGTCCGGCCACATTCAACACCGAGACAGCCTGTCTGCAGCCCCAGTTTCGGATTGCCTGGACATCCGGTTGCTCCGGCCGCCCTTTCGGGGCCTGCCTGAAGACAAGCACCCCGCCATCCCTGCTGATGACATCGGGGACAGCGTCCTGTAAATCAATCAGCCAAAAAGGTCTGCCCAGCGCTTCCGCCTGCTCGAGGGTATAGGCAGTGCCTCCGCTCGGTTCCCCGAAAGTGAAGAGCAGGGTCCCGTCCGAATCTCTGACATTGGCTGTGGTCCTGTCCCGGTAGTCAGGGGAAGGATGTTCCCGGACAGGAAAGACGGCGGGGATGATCCCGGCTTCGGAGAGCCGGCCCTTGGGGCACCAGCCTCCACAGGGGTGATTCAGGGCCAGCGCAGCCTCCAGGGCGCCCTGGTCAACACCGGTCTGACCTCCGGAAATGATCTTCGAGAAAATTCTTTTTTGGCTTTGTTGCATTTCATTGTAAATTATTGATTTTCTTATTTTCAGCAAAATTCAGACTTCGTACCGACATTTCGCCGTTGAACTTTAAGACTCGAAAATAACTGACAATATCTGGAATATTCTTAAAATTGGACATTCTTTTGGTTTCTGGTGTCAGGTTTCTGGTGTCAGGAAAAGAAAGATAAAGCTATATCAGCCTTTTAAACTCTGACACCCGACACCTGAAACCTCAAAAAGAGGCAAGAAATATTCTAAAATGTCCAAAAAATCCTCCAAATTTACGCGTCATGTAAAGAGCTCTGA
>CAZUMF010000057.1:0-19615 GCA_964621385.1 uncultured Desulfohalobiaceae bacterium | reverse complement strand
CAGGACCCCGTCGAGCATCCCCATGCCGGCCCGCAGGATCGGGACCACGGTCACTTTTTTCCCTTTGATTTTGTCCACCTGAACCGGCCCGGCCCAGCCCTGCACCGTATCGATCTCGGTCTCCAAATCGCTGGTGGCCTCATAGGTGAGCAGCCTGGCCAGTTCCGAGGCCAGTTCCCGGAAATTTTTCGTGCTCAGGTCGTCCCTGCGAATGAGCCCCAGTTTGTGCCGCACCAATGGGTGATCTGCAACAAATACCCCCACGTAGTACTCCTTATCTCAAGAATTGAAGATTTACGAAGTCTGTACTATGGCTGAATATAAGAAAGTTAAGAATCCTGCTGCTTCAAAAACGCGTCCCGGCATTCATAACTGCAAAAATAGTGGATCTGATCCCCTTCCTTGACCCGGATCGGGCTGTCGTTGGAGACATAGGTTCCGCAGACGGGATCCTTGACCATTTCACCGGTCTCTTCAATGGGGGGCTCCTGCTTCTTCTTGTCCGCGACCTTTTTGTTTCGATCGCCCATGATCATTTTGTAGAGTAAAAATCCTGCCACAACAAAAACGAGAATTTTGATCATAGCTCATCCTTTGTCTGCGCTGCTGCGGTTCATCAGGCCTGGATGATCGTGTCCCGGACAATGCGAAAATCAAGCCTGCTGCACATTTCCTGGATGGAACGGCCTCCGGGTAACCGGATATCCGGCTGTACCTCCAAGAGCGGGACGAGAACGAAAGCCCGCTCAGTCATCCGGGGATGCGGAATCTCGAGGTCCGGCGTCTGACAGACGGCATCCCCCCAGAGCAGGAGATCGAGGTCGATCACCCGCGGTCCCCAGCGTTTCGTGCGCTTCCGCCCGAAGCGGTTTTCGATGCTCAGGAGTCGGCGCATGAAGCGCCCGGGAGTCCAGGCATCTGAACAGGCGACTTCCAGAACCCGATTGACAAACCAGGGTTGCTCTTTGACCCCCTGGGGCTCTGTGTAGTATGCTTTTGAAAGGGTGCAGGGAAAAACGCCGGGCTCAAGGGCCAGGCAGCGGACGGCCTGAGTCAGATTCTGCCTTCTGCGGCCCTGATTGGAGCCCAGAGAAATATAGGCGAGGGTTGTTTCTCCGGCATGAAGACCGGTTTCTGCAGGAACCATTCCGCTTCAATCCCTGATTTCAGCTTTGCCTCCGGCAAAGCTGAAATATATTTTTTTGATATTGATTCCAATGAGCGGTACAGCTGTTGTGGGCTTTGGACAAGAACAGGCCGGCAGCCCCTGAACGCTCAATGAATTGGCAGCGAGTATAAAATTTCTCTGCAGAAAAAGCAATCTGAAAATCGAAACACAGCATGCCGGATTCCTTTCCATCAGCAGGCCCAAGGCCCGACCACCCTCTGCTTGATCAGTACCTTCAGCATCTGCTGGTGGTCAAAGGCCTGAGTGAGAACAGCGTTCAGGCCTATGCCCGGGACCTCCAGGATCTGCTCGGCTTTTTGGAAGAACGATCCGGCAGCCTCGAAGCGGTGGACGAGCAGGTCCTGTTTCTCCATCTCATTGCTTTGAACCAGAAAGGGCTCAGCAATCGGTCCCTGGCCAGGCATCTCTCGAGCATCAGAAATTTTTTTGATTTTGCAGCGGGTCAATCGGCCCTGAATGTGAATCCGGCCAGGCTCCTGGACGCTCCGAAAATCAGGAAAGGCCTGCCCGAGGTGTTGACGCAACCGGAGGTGGAAGCCCTGCTCCGTCAGCCCCGGACCACCACCAGGCTCGGTTTTCGGGATCGGACCATGCTGGAGCTCATGTATGCAGCCGGTCTGAGGGTTTCAGAGGTCTGCGCCCTGCGGCCGCTTGATTTCGATCAGCAGACCGGAATCCTGAGAATTTTCGGCAAAGGGAGCAAAGAGCGGCTCGTTCCGATCCATATGACCTGCCAGAGCAATCTGAGCAGCTATTTAGCGGTCTGGCGGCCGGCCTTTTCACCGCGCTGCGAACAGACCTTTTTGAATCGTTCCGGCAATGGGCTGTCCCGGCAGGGCATCTGGAAGCTGATCAGGAAATACGCCGGCATGGCCGGTATCGAGCGCAGGATTTCTCCGCATACACTGCGGCACTCCTTTGCCACCCATCTCCTGGAGGGGGGGGCTGATCTGCGCAGCCTGCAGATGCTGCTGGGGCATGCGGACATCAATGCCACGGAGATCTATACCCATGTCCAAAAGCAACAGCTTGTCGCAATGCATAAAAAGTATCATCCGCGTTCAGCTTTTGTTGATTAGGCAGATATTTCTCCAAAAAAATACTCGCATTTTAGCTTTTGGTGAAGTGCTCTGATTTCACCACCACAAGTATGAATCAACTCACTGCCGCCCAGACCATTATCACGGCTCACAGCAACGCGGACTTCGACTGCCTGTCCTCGATGGTGGCAGCGGGCAAGCTTTATCCGGACGGGGTCTTCGTCTTTCCCGGATCCCAGGAGCAGGGTCTGCGCGATTTTTTTGTCCAGAGCGCCACCTACCTCTTTAATTTTTTTTCCTTCAAGGACATTGACCCGGAATCGGTGCAGACTATCGTCCTCTGCGACACCAGGCAGCGCTCCAGAGTCCCCCATCTCAAACCGGTTTTGGATAAACCGGACATTGCGATTCATGTCTTTGACCATCACCCGGAATCAGAGGATGACCTGCGGGCAGACAGCCTGACGGTGCGCCCCTGGGGGTCCACAGTGGCCATTATGGTCTCCCTGCTTCGGGAGCAGGGGCTGGGTCTCACTCCGGAAGAGGCGACCATTGTCGGTCTCGGGCTGTATGAAGATACCGGTTGTTTCACCTTCAACTCGACCACGGAATACGATCTGGAAGCGGGGGCCTGGCTGCGCAGGCAGGGCATGGACCTGGATTTTGTGGCTGATTTTATGCACCGGGAGCTCTCGTCGGAACAGGTTTCCATCTTGAATGAACTCCTGGAGGCGGCTTCGACCCACACCATCAACGATGTGGAAGTCTGTCTGACCAGTATCACCACCGCCTCCTATGTCCGGGATTTTGCCCTGCTGGTCCATAAGATGATGGAAATCGAAAACATTCGGGTCCTGTTCGCTCTGGCCAGAATGCAGGACCGGGTGCACATTGTGGCCAGAAGCCGGGTGCCTGAGGTGGACGCCGGCAAGATCTGCGCGTCCCTGGGGGGAGGGGGACATCCCTACGCCGCGTCAGCCACCGCCAAAAACAAGACCCTGGCCGAGATTCAGGATGAGCTCTTTGGTCTGCTCTACACCCACATCAATCCGCAAATTACCGTGCAGTCGCTCATGTCCCGGCCGCCCGTTTTCATTGAACAGGACCAGTCCATTGCCTGGGCCAGCGAGATCATGACCCGCTACGGTCTCAAGGCCATTCCGGTTGTGGCTGAAAACAGCCAGCGCTGTACCGGGATACTGGAACATCAGCTGGCGGACAAGGCCAAGGCCCACGGCCTCGGCGAGTTTCGAGTCCAGGAATACATGCTGGGCCGGGTACACACGGTCAGTCCTGAAGAAAGCCTTTATGCCGTGATCGAGATCATCATCAACCAGGGGCAGCGTCTGGTCCCTGTGGTGGTGAACCAGGAGATTCAGGGGGTGATCACCCGCACCGATCTGATCAACACCCTGATTGAAGAACCGGCCAGGATTCCGGAATCCCTGACCCCGGGTAGTACGCGGGAAAAAAATATCAAGACCCTGCTTCGCAACCGGCTTCCCCCCGAGATTTTCAGTCTGCTGAGCCAGGCTGGAGAACTGGCCCGTCAGAAGGGCTACAAGGTGTATGCCGTGGGGGGATTCGTCCGGGACATTCTTCTGCACAGCCCCAATCTGGATATCGATCTGGTGGTAGAGGGGGACGGCATACAGTATGCCCGGGAGCTCGCCGACAACTTCGGCGGGCGCCTGCGCTCCCATAAAAAATTCAAAACCGCGGTGGTGATTCTCCCTGACAAAATGCGCATCGATGTGGCCACCGCCAGGCTGGAGTACTACGAACATCCAGCCGCTTTGCCCACGGTGGAGCTCTCGTCGATCAAGATGGACCTCATCCGCCGGGATTTCAGCATCAATGCCCTGGCCATTGAAATCACCCCGAAACAGTTCGGGAGGTTGGTGGATTTTTTCGGAGGGCAACGGGATTTGAAGGAAAAGCGAATCCGGGTCCTCCATTCCTTGAGCTTTGTGGAGGACCCCACCCGCATCCTCAGGGCCATCCGCTTCGAACAGCGCTTTCACTTTCAAATCGGTTCCCAGACCTCCCGCCTGATCAAAAACGCCCTGCAGCTCAATCTCATGCACAAACTTTCCGGGAGCAGGATCTTTCAGGAACTCAAGCTCATTTTATCGGAGCAGTCGGCCCTGGCCTGTTTGCAGCGGATGCAGGAATTCGAACTGCTGGTCTCCATCCATCCCGCGCTGAAACTCAGCACCCAAAAGGAAAAGCTGATTGAAAAGATAGAGAAAGTTCTGGACTGGTACGACCTTTTGTATCTGGAGCCCAAGCCGGAACGATGGAAAGTCGTTTTGCTGGGGCTGTTGGTCAGCAGCAAGCAGGAGCAGATGCATCTGGTGGCCCGGCAGCTCAATTTTCCGGAAAAACTTGAGCAGTATTTTGTCAAGTTGAAGCAGGACATCCAGAGCACCAGAGACAAGCTCTTCTGGTGGCAGAAACATCAGGGCAGCCTGAGCCGGATTTACTTCATTCTGCAGCCCCTGCCGCTGGAAGGGGTCCTGTTTTTGATGGCCTCCTCCCGGAAAGAACACACCCGGAAGCATTTATCCCTCTATCTCAGTCAACTCAAGGACATGCAGATAGATCTGTCCGGCAAGGACCTCAAATCACTGGGCCTGACACCCGGGCCGGCCTTCAACACAATTCTCAAACTCGTGCTCACCGCCAAACTCGACGGACAAGCCCCGGACAGAAATTCCCAGCTCGATCTGGCCCGGAAGCTCATCCGCAGGGAGAAGGCCTCCGGGCAGGGGAATGAACCGGGATCAACACAGACAAAGGGCCGCAACAAGGCGTGAATCTGCCCGGTCCAACAGTCAAAGCTAGCTTCGCCAGCAAACCAACGGTCCAGGTTTACTTCGAAATTTGAAATTCGAAATTGGCAAGAAAAGAATGCAGAAAAGCAGAGTGTTCTATTACGCCTCATCAAATTTCCAATTTCCAATTTCCAATTTCTATGACAAGGACTTCAACTGCATCAGAGCAACACATTTTCTTGTTTTCTGTGACAGCGATGAAGCCGATAAGTCTAAGTACCAATAGCGCATCATCATCCGGCTTGGGGACCTGCAGGCCGGCCCGGGGCAATCCGTGCGTTGACAGGGGCTCCGGCTCAAGGCTATGCTCAGATCCCAGGTTGGGGCACGCGGGGTTCTGATGCGGGTTGTGAAAGTCCGATTTGAATCATGGTGTCCGACAGCCCGGAATCCCCGGTTTTTTTTGGTGTCTTTTCTGTTGCAACTGTGAACTGTGAACCGTGAACCATAGACCACATGGATAGAATCTTTGCTCCCTGGCGCATCGAGTACATTCTCGGTCCCAAGCCGGATGAATGCGTGTTCTGCCTCCCGGAGAAGCAGACGGAGGACCGGGAGCGCTATGTCCTGTTTCGGGGACGTTACAATTTTGTGATCATGAATGCCTTTCCCTACAGCAACGGGCATGTGATGGTCACTCCGTATCGGCATGTCTCCTGCCTGACCGAGTTGCAGGTACCGGAGCATCAGGAGGCCATGGACCTGCTCCAGCAGAGCACCCGGATTCTCAAGGAGGTCTTTCAGCCGGACGGGATCAATATCGGATTGAACATAGGCGAGGCCGCGGGAGCCGGCATACAGGAGCACCTCCATTTCCACCTGGTCCCGCGCTGGACTGGCGATCATTCCTTCATGGCCGTATTCAGCGAAACCATGGTCATTCCGGAACATCTGCGCGCGGTCTATCATCGTCTGGAACCATTTTTCAAGGCTTTATCCGAACCCGGCAATCCAGTGGGATCCGGAGAAGAGCCAAAGTGAGGAAGCGTTCATGCGCTATGTGAAAGTTCTTGTTGTGCTCGCCCTGTTTCTCTTCGGCATCACCTTTTTTCTGCAGAATACACAGTTTTTGAACACCACCCTCACGCTCCGTTTTCATCTGCTGGGCATCAACTGGGAATCAGAAGCGATTCCGGTCTATGTTTTCATCCTGACGGCTTTTGTTGTCGGGGCTCTCGTGAGCATGGCCTATTTTTTTGTGGACAAACTCAGGCAGGGCAAGGCCTTGAAGTCCTGCCGGTCGCAGGTGCAAAGCCTGGAACAGGAAATCCATTCCCTGCGCACCCTGCCCCTGGAAAAACAGTCACCTTCTCAGGATTTTACGGAGCAGTAAGCGGGAAACCATGCCCTCGAAGTCATTGAAGCGTCTGCGTGCCTGGTGGCCTTTTCAAAAAAAGAAGGCGGAACTTTCCCGAATCGCCCAACGGCAAGACTATTCCCCGCCGTCCAAAGACACTCTTTCAGCGATTTCCGATCTTTCGCAAGCGGTCAAAAACAACCCGGACGCCGTGGAGATTTATCTGGCCCTGGGCAATTTGTACCGGTCGCAAGGGGAGTTGGAACGGGCCATTCAGATGCGTCATAATCTCATTGTCCGGCCGAACATCAAGAGTGAATTCAAGGCCCGGGCTCTTTTCGAACTGGGACTGGATTACCGGCGATCCGGATTTCTAGAGCGGGCGCGCAAGGCCTTTGAACAGAGCCGGGAGTTCATCGGCGAAGACCCGGCTCTTCTGGAAGAGCTGGCGCTTCTGGCTGCGGCGGATCATCATTATGAACAGGCTGCTGCCTTGTATCACACCTTGAACAAGCCGGTTCCGGAGGCCCATTACCTGGTGCAACAGGGCAAGCAGTGCTGGAGCCAGGGCCGGACCAGCGCCTGCCAGTCCTGGCTGAACAGGGCCGTCCGGGTCTACCCCGGGGCTGTGGAGGCCTGGGCCGAGAAAATGATTCTGGCCTATGAAGAGGCTGATTGGGGACAATTTTCGACGTCCTTTCAAAAAGGGCTGAAAAAGGTTGATCCGCAACTGCACTTTCTCCTGCTGGAAGCCCTGATCCGGCATCTGTACCGATTCCGGGGGTCCCAGGACCACTTCAAACCGACCCTCGCACCAGAGGCCGGCCGGACATTACTGCAGATCATCAGCAGACAGCCCCAGGATATGCTGTTGACCTATTATGCCGCCTGGATGCACGCCAAACTCGGCAATGAGGAAGAAGCCGTCAGCGCTTTGCAGACCTGCTGTTCCATGGAGCCCGGATTCTGGCCGGCCAGGGCTGAGCTGCTCGCCCTGCAGCTCAAAGAGCAGACCCTGCAGCCGGAATATCGGCAGCACCTCGAACAGCTGGTGTCCTGGGCCAGACAGACCAAAAAGTTTCTCTGCAAAAAATGCGGCCTGACCCTTGAGCAGATCTTTTTTGTCTGCCCCAAATGCCGGAGTTGGCATTCCATCGCGTTTCTCAAGGGGGGCATGCGATGAGCACCCGTCCCATGACCCCGATGCTGGAACAATACCTCCAGACCAAAGAGGCCTATCCGGACGGGCTCCTTTTTTTTCGGATGGGCGATTTTTATGAACTTTTTTTTGAGGATGCGGAAATTGCGGCCCGGGAGCTCCAGATCACCCTGACCTCCCGCAATCCGAACCAGGAAAACAAGGTGCCCATGTGCGGGGTACCCCACCACGCCCTGCAGGAATACACCAGGCAACTCCTGGAGAAGAACTATAAGATCATTATCTGCGATCAGGTGGAAGATCCCAAACAGGCCAAAGGGCTGGTCAAGCGGGCGGTGACCCGGGTCCTTTCTCCGGGTACCGTGGTGGAAGACGCCAATCTTCAGGGTCAGGACTCGAATTATTTGTGCGCCCTGTCTTGTGATGCGGGCAAAGGCCAGGCCGGAGTGGCCTGGATGGATTTTTCCACAGGTTCCTGGAGCGGCCTGGTCTCAGGCCAGGAGGAGGAAGCCTGGCAATGGCTCGCCAAGCTGGAACCCACAGAGATACTTTGTCCGAAAGGCCAGAAGATCCCCGGAGCCTTTGCGGAGCTGCAACCAAGGATCACCTGGCTGGAGACGAACCCTGCCTTCGATTTCAAGCGCTCCAGGGATCGTCTTTTGTCGGTCCAGGGTGTCGCCGCCCTGGAGCCGCTGGACCTGGAGGATAAGCCCGCCCTGGTGAGCTGTTGCGGAGCGCTTTTGCTCTATCTGCAGCAGACGCAGAAGAAAGATCTGGCCCATCTCCCCCCTTTTCAGCTCTTGCAGCTCAAAAAGCACCTCATTCTGGACGAAGTCACCGAACGGAATCTGGAGCTGTTTAAACGTCTGGATGGGGGAACCGGCCCGGGAACGCTCTGGCAGGTGCTCAATCAGACCCGAACCCCCATGGGTTCACGCTTGCTGCGCTTCAGACTCAGGCACCCGTTCCGGGATCCCGGACCGATTCAGGCGATACAGGAAATGACGGGGTTTTTCCTTGAACGCGATGCACTGCGCACGGATGTCCGGGAAATCCTGGCCTCGGTCTATGATCTGGAACGGCTCTGCACGCGCATCATTCTGGACCGGGGCGCCCCCAGGGACTTTATCAGTCTGCGGAGCAGCCTGGCCAGGCTTCCGGAGTTACAGAGGCGTCTAAAACAGGGGCCTGAGGAACAGCCCCCGAAGCTCCTGGCCGAGCTCCTCAGTGCCTGGGATACTGTGGAGGACTGCCGCCGGCTCCTGGACAACAGCCTCCGGGACAATCCCCCGCAGTTGATCACCGAAGGCGGGCTTTTCAAGCCCGGGTATCATCAGGAGCTGGATGAACTCCTGGAATTCAGCGAGCACGGGGAGGCCAAGCTTAAGGAACTCCTGCACAAGGAGCGGGAACGCTTTGATCTTCCCAAGCTCAAGCTCGGCTTCAATCGGGTTTTCGGCTATTATTTCGAGCTGTCCAAGGCCTTTCAGGGAGAAGTTCCGGAGCATTTTCACCGCAGGCAGACCCTGGCCAACTCCGAGCGCTATCTCACCGAGGAGTTGAAGGCCCTGGAGCAGAAGCTCTTCAGCGCCGCAGACAAGCAAAAAAATCTCGAGTATTCCCTTTTTCAGGATCTGCGGTCCCGGGTCCTGGACTATACCGAGCGTATCCAGGCCATGGCGTCCCGTCTGGCCCGGCTCGATTTCTGGCAGTCCCTGGCCCAGACCGCCAGAGATCGGGACTGGTGCCGCCCCGATCTGCACAGCGGTCAAGCCATCAGCATCAGTCAGGGCCGGCATCCTGTGGTGGAAGCGGCCCAGGGAGGGGCGGACTATATCCCCAACGATCTGGAACTCGGAGAGCAGGGCAGGGTCCTGCTGATCACCGGTCCGAACATGGCCGGAAAATCCACGGTCCTGCGCCAGGCGGCCATTATCTGCATCCTGGCCCAGACCGGCTCCTATGTCCCGGCCCGGGCCTGCCGGCTTGGCATGGTGGACCGGATTTTCACCAGAGTCGGGGCTTCGGATAATTTGGCCCAGGGCCGGTCCACGTTTATGGTGGAGATGACCGAAGCGGCCCGCATCCTGCGTCAGGCCGGAAAACGCAGTCTGGTCATTCTTGATGAGATCGGGCGGGGCACCAGCACCTATGACGGACTATCCCTGGCCTGGGCCATGGTGGAGAACCTGGCCCGGAAAAAGGAGCAAGGCGTCCGGACCCTGTTTGCCACCCATTATCATGAACTGACGGATTTGGAGGGGACGATCCCCGGGGTCAAGAACTTCACCATCGCGGTCAAGGAGTGGCGGGGGGAGATTGTTTTTCTGCGCAAGATGGTGCCTGGAGCGGCGGATCGCAGTTACGGGATTGAGGTCGCCAAACTGGCCGGGGTCCCCCAGGCCGTGGTTCAGAGAGCCAAAGAGATCCTCCGGGATCTGGAAAACAAGAGCCGGAACTTGAAAATCCGGGGCCGGAAAGAATCCCCGCAAGGGCCGAGCCTGCTCCCCGGCCTGCTCAAAAAGCACGCCGCTCCCGGACAAAACGCCACAAGACAGAACAGGGACCATCCAGTCCTGCAGGAGCTTGCATCCCTGGATCTGAACAACATAACCCCGATGCAGGGACTTGAGACCCTGCAGAAATGGAAAGACTTGCTGGAAACTGAGGCAAGGACGGGGTCTGATTCGTGACGTATCCGTTCATCTTTCAGTTCACTACCCACACCCGGAGTGTTGTCATGCAGAATTCTGGAAACCATCACACGGCAAAACTTCTGATGTTCGCCTTGATCGCCGTCCTGTCCCTGGCCGGATGCGGCAAAAAGGACTGGCCGAGCGTTCAGGAACAGGAGGACGTCTTGAGTTTTGAAACCATCAGCGTGGAGCGGGAGACAAAATGTCTCGCCATTGCGGCGCAGCTGGAAGGCGTGGTCCAGAATCTGGCCGGGGTCCTTCTGGAGTTGGAGGAGGGGAGCGAGGCCTGTTCGCACTGTCCTTTCCAGCCGACCACCCGCATTTTTTTGGAACGGTCCGATCCCCGGCTGACGATGAACGGCTCCCGGCTGTCCATCAGTTATTGCGGACTGAAGGCGGAACAATTCTGCCGCCTGCGTCTGAGCGGGGACAACCGCATTCCTGGAATAAAGGGCAGCGTCTCCAACGTCCTGGGGCCTTTTGCACCCTGATGAATCCGGGCGCTTCATGACCAATCCCGGGGAAATCACAAGCGCAGCCCCTGTCATCGGGGCTTCGCTGCTCGCCCTGTTTTTGGGGGCCCTGGACGCCCTGGTCATGTCCACGGCCATGCCGACCATTGTGGCCGATCTCGGGGGGCTGTCTCTCTACAGCTGGGTCTATTCTAGCTATTTCCTGGCCCGGGCGGTCTCGCTGCCGATTTTTGGGAAACTGGCCGATCTGTTCAGCAATAAAACCCTTTTTCTCATTTCGACCTCTCTGTTCCTGCTGGCGTCCATTGCCGCGGGCTGCGCGGTCACCATGCCTTTTCTGATTGTCGCCCGCTTGTTTCAGGGCATCGGAGCCGGGGGCAATTTCGCCCTGGTGTATATCATTCTCTCGGATATTTCGCGGCCGGAACGGCGCGGGCGGATGCTGTCCCTGGCCAGCTCGGTCTGGGGGATTTCCAGCGTGCTCGGACCGAGCCTGGGGGGATTCATCGTCAGTTATTTCTCCTGGCGCTGGATTTTTTTCATCAACGTCCCCATCGGGTTGCTGTCGCTGCTGGGCATTGGACTGTATCTGACGGACAGGCGTGAAAAACCCAAGGAGGTCACCCTCGATTTTGCAGGGGGGGCATTGCTCTGCCTGTCTGTCGTGGCCTGCATACTGGTCTTTGTGGCCGGCGGGCGCCACGTGGCCTGGACCTCTCCCCAGATAATCCTTTTGACTAGTTTGAGCCTGCTGGCCGGATTCGGGTTTTACCATGTCGAACGTAGGGCCAGGCATCCAATTCTCAATGTCGGCTTTTTCCGATTCCAGGGGTTTGTGATCGGCAATGCCGCTCCGTTTTTCAGCAGTTTCGCCATCTTCTCTCTTTTTGCCTATGCCCCGTTGTTTATCCAGGGGGCCCTGGGGAAGACCCCCCTGGAAGTGGGGGCCGGCATGCTCAGCCTCAGTCTGGGCTGGTCCGTCGGCTCCCTGGTCCTGGGGCAGGTCATTCATCGACTGGGCAAGCGCCGTTCGGCGCTCTTGGGATCATTCTTTTTCCTGTCCGGCAGCCTGATGACCCTCTTTTTTTCTTTGCAGACCACCATGCTGCAGTGTGTCCTGGCCTTATGCCTGGTGGGACTGGGCATGGGCTTCGTGACCCTGGCCACCATGCTCGTGGTTCAGGACAGTGTGGATGCCGCAGATCTGGGGGTGGCCACCAGCTCGAATCAGTTTTTCCGAACCCTGGGCAGTGCCGTGGGGGTCGGGGTGTCCGGGGGTTTTGTCACCGGCGAGATCACCCGTGCGCTGCAGGCCGGCCGGCAGGCTGACGCTCTCGCCGCCTTGCCGCCGGAGATGGTTGAACGCCTTCAAAACAATATCGAAAGTCTGTTTCAGCCCGAGTTTCAGAGCGCCCTGCCGCCATCCATGAGCGAACTCTTGAACCAGGCCGTGGTCAACGGGGTCTCCACGGCCTTCTGGATCGCTTTCGGGGCCGCCCTGCTCAGTCTAGGGCTCTGTTTCTGGCTCCCAGAGTCCAAACGCGAGTAAAGTTTGTGTCCCTGGCAACCGATAGGAAAAGGAGGAAGCCCGAGGGAAGATGCGGCTGCAAAGACTATTATTGCAGTCGCCAGAGGGCAGTATCAATTGCATGCATCCTCGTATGAAATTTCAGCTGAAACCACGAACCGATCACAGAGCTCTCTTTCGCTCGAACGCTTCCGGCTCTTGGTTTTCTAAATGAACAAAAATGTTGGTTCACTGAAAAGAGCACTGAATGTATGTACCGTTTAGGCAACCATCTGCATTTCTGGCTGACCTTCTTGTGCCTGTGCGTTGTGGGGCTGTCCGGCTGTGCCGCTTTGGAGAGGGATCCTGTGGAGCCGGATCAGCTGCCGGATCAGATTCTCAAACACCCCCCGCAGAACGGCTATGCCGGGGCCCGGGTCGGGGTCCTCGTATTTGAGAGTCCTGCTTATGCCGACAATACGGGACGTCTGGCCGCGGAGCTGCTGTTCAATGTCCTGCTGCACAGAAACCTCTTTGCCGAGTTGATGCTTATCCAGGCCGTGGGAGCTCCAGGCCTGGAGCAAACCCTGTTTGAGCTCATGGAGGAAAAGCAGCTCGACCTGTTGGTGACGGGCGAGGTCAGCTATTATCTGGAAGGCGGGAATTTTCAAGCCTCACGGGTTTGCGAGTCCATTCGGGTTTTGGAGCCGAGCGCGCATGACTCTCTGCAGCGTGTCTGGCAGGCGAAGAGCTGCCAAAGCTCGGCGGCGCGGGCCGCACACGACCTCTTGTTTTTCAGGACCCCGGGGGAGCCTGCGGCCCCCTGTGTCGAACTGATGCGGGGCATTGCCGCACAGTTCGCCGCCATGCTGGAGTTTGTCCCGGAAAGGACGCTCCAAAAGCCTGAGGAAACCCCAAAAGAGTGATTGCGCTCATTATCGCTTCGAAAAAGTATTTGGATTTATACCAGATAACCAGCTCTTATTCTTTGTCTTAACAATCGAAAATCGAAAATCCAAAATCCAAAATCTAAAATTCTATATTACAGGTAGGGGGCAAAGAGCCGGAAGACGCTGTCCCGCAGACGGACCGCCAGGCTCCGCTGTTGAATGGCTTCCAGACTGAGGACCGTGCCGCCTCGGTTCCTTTCCCTGAGCAAGCGCTCAAGATCCCTGGCCAGATCGCTGTCATAGAACTCCACATTGAATTCAAAGTTGAGTTTCAGACTCCTGGAATCCCAGTTGGCCGATCCCAAAAGAACCCACCGCCCGTCGACCACCATGGCCTTGGAGTGATCAAAGGGGGGCGGCGTGAGCATGATGCAACAACCCGCCTTGATGAGATCTTCCAGTCCCGCCCAGGCGGCCCAGTGCACCATTTTGAGATTGCTTTGCTCCGGGATGGCGATCTCGACGGTCACCCCTTTCATGGCCGCGACTTTGAGTCCGGAGGCGAGTTCCTCGTCCGGCAAAAAATAGGGAGTGGCGATACGAATTGTCCGTCTGGCGCAGGACAGGGCTCCAAGCAGGACAGAACGGAGCTTGTCGTAATCCTCGTCCGGCCCGTCGGCAATGCCCCGGGCCACAGCTTTCCCGTGTCTGCGTATTTCGGGAAACCAGGCCGGCCCGGTCAGGGCCTCGCCGGTGGTGAACTGCCAGTCGTCGGCAAAGACCCTCTGGATCTCGGCCACGACCGGCCCTTGCACCCGGAAGTGCAAGTCCTGGATCGGGTGCCGTGGGCTGTCCCGCAGCACATGACTCGAGCGGATATTCATGCCTCCGGTGAAGGCGCTTGTTCCGTCCAGGACCAGTATCTTGCGGTGATTGCGCAGATTGTAATAGCGGAAGCGCCAGGGCCTCCAGGACTGCAGAAAGCGGGCCGTGGGGATGCCTTCCTGCCTGAGGGCCCTGGCGATGGAGGGAAAGGAATATCTGGCCCCGATGTCGTCGATGAGCACCCTGACCTGCACCCCCCGGTCCAGGGCCCGCTTGAGGGCCAGTTTGAATTGTTTGCCCCAGGCATCATTGTCGAAAATGTAGGTGGAGAGGCTGATGGACTCCCGGGCGTCCTGGATGGCTCTGAGCATGGCCGGGTAGGCCTGATCGCCGTTCTGCAGGGGGTAGAAGGCATTGCCCGCGGTCAGAGGATGGGCGGTGATCCGTTCGGAAAGGGTGGCCAACTGGGTGAGGCCGGACCAAGCTTCGTCGGACGGCGGCCCGATGCCCTCAGGTTGGACCGTATTCAGGCCCGGTGGCGGCTCGCCGGCCTGGTGGTCGGAAAAGGCGATTCTGGCCCGGCGCTGGATTCGGTTGATGCCAAAGGCCCAATACAGAACAATGCCTAGGACCGGCGCGAACCAGACCAGCCCGAGCCAGCCTACGGCTGAGCGGATGTCGTGTTTGTGGAGGATGACATGCACCGCGGTCAGGGTCATGGCCGTGATGGTGGCAAATCCGAGGAAATACGGCAGCAATCGGGCAAGCAGTTCCATACGCGGCAGAAGTTCGGATGGTCAGTCGATGACCAGGATATGGAGATCGCAGACATTGGTATTGGTCGGACCCGTTTTATAGAGGGCCTCGATGGCCTCAAAAAAGTGATAGGAGTCGTTGTCCCGGAGAGAGGCAGTGATGGACAGTCCGGCCTGATCCGCCTGTTCGAGGACCTCTGGAGACGCAAAAGCTCCGGCGGCATCCGTGGGACCGTCGTTGCCGTCCGTGGAGGCGGCCAGAAAGGTGACGCCTGTGAAAAGCGACGGATTGCGCTGTATTTCCGCCAGGAAGGCCAGGGCCATTTCCTGATTGCGCCCGCCTTTTCCCTGTCTCCTGAGGGTGACCACCGGCTCCCCTCCGGAGATGATGCAGACCGGCGGGGCGGCCAGCATGGCTGCGGAGCGGACATCCGCGGCCACGCCGGCCAGGAGGCGGGCCACTTCCCGGGCCTCGCCGCTGATGCGCGTGGTCAACAGCCTGGGTTGGTAGCCCAGGCTCTTGGCTTTTTCTCCGGCCGCGGCCATGGCCATGCTGTTGGTGCCGATCAAGATGTTGCTGCTGGTGCTCAGGGCCGGATCACCAGGTTTCAGTGTTTCAGGAATGACCCGGTTTTTTCCGAACTCTAAAGCGTTCAGGACCGTCTCCGGGATGTCCCGGAGAAGATCGTATTTTTCAAAAACCGCCCAGGCCTGATCAAAGGTGGTGGGGTCGGCCGAGGTCAGTCCTGAGGCGATGCTGCTCACATCGTCTCCCACCACGTCGGACAGGATGAAATTGAGGCTCCGGGCCGGTGCCAGCTGCTGCAGCAGGCGGCCGCCTTTGATCCCGGAAAGATGCTTGCGCACACAGTTGATTTCCGTGATGTCGGCCCCGGATCTGAGCAGGGCCCGGGTCACGGCCTGCTTGTCGGCAAGGCTCAGGGCGGCTGCGGCATCATGCGCGGCAGAGTGCAGGGGCAGGGGCAGCAGGGCTGACCCGCCGCCGGAAATCAAGGTGATGACCAGGGTCAGGGCATCGGCTTCAGCCGCCAGGTCCATGAGTCCGGACGCGCCCCGCACCCCGTTCTCATCGGGTTCAGGATGGCTGGCCTCAATGGTCTCCACCCGGCGCAGGGGGGCGGTATGCCCGTACTTGACCACGATCAAGCCCCTGCTGATCCGGTCGCCGAGAATGTCTTCAAACGCTTGCGCCATGGGGGCCGTGGCCTTGCCGGCCCCGAGCAGGACAATGCGCTCAAAGGCCTTGAGATCAAGGGATTGGTGCACGTCCTCCAACTCGATCTCCAGGACAGTCCCCAGGAGCCGGACATGGTCGCGGATCATCTGATACGGATTCACGCGTTCCAGCCCTGCTTGGAAAATGGCCCGGAGAGTGTTTTGCTGCCGGGTGTTCATGGTGGTGTCCTCTTCAGGTGTTGTGCCGGATGGCGGCCATGCCTATGCCGGCGCTGATCATGGCGGCGCCCCAGGCGGTTGAACCAGCGCAGGCAAGAAAGCGTTGAAGGTCCATGGATATCCAAACCGGAGGATTCAGGACCGTTCTTGGACAAGCCGTTCAAACAGGGCTGCATCGTCTTCCCGGAAGAGCACGAACCGGACTGTTTCCAGCGCTGTCAGCCCGGGCAGCTTGGTAATGACCGACTCTATGGAGATCCGGGCGGCCGCCTCCATGGGATAGCCAAAGGCTCCAGTGGACAGGGCCGGGAAGGCGATGGAGCGGATGGCGTGCGCTTCGGTGAGGTCCAGGGCCTGTTCATAACAGGAAGCCAGAAGGCGGTCCGAGGGCGTGTCCCGGCCGTAGACCGGCCCCAGGCAGTGAATCACAAAGCGATTCGGCAGCTGGTGCCCGCTGGTCAGCACCGCCTGTCCCGGCTGAATCGGAGCCAGGGGGCGGCATTCCTCGGCCAGACCGGGGCCCGCAGCTTGGTGAATGGCCCCGGCCACGCCCCCTCCGGGACGCAGCTGGGCGTTGGCTGCATTGACAATGGCTTCCATGTCCGGCTGCTGTGTGATGTCACCGCAGCGACACTCCATCTGAACTCCGGATGCAGGTTGTCCCGTCATTGTTCATTTCCTCCTCGGAAATCGCTCATTTTTTCGGAAGGCCCTCTGCTTTTGCGCTTCTCTGTTCTGGAAGGGGGAGACCTGTTTATCGGTCATGCTCGCCGTCAAAGCCTCCTTAGGCCAAAAAGACGTGCTTGAGAAGAGCCAAATCAAGACCTTCGTATTTGAGGGCGAAAGCAAGATGGCCATCAAGGTTGGATGACGGTGCGTAGCGGGGAGTTACAATACGCCAGGAATCCGCTGCCCGGCTTCCTGAGCCAACTGTTTTTGGGTTTATGATGTGGTCGCACACCATACTGTCCCTCATTTTTTGGTTTTCTATGACAGAGACTCACCGGGAAGTCATGAATACAGCGAGGTGCACAACCTTGAAGTCACACAACACCCGCTCATCGAAACAATCCCAAAACCTCGTGTTTGTCCTGCGCAAACAGTACAGCTTCCAAGGCTTGATCCAGTATTGTCTGGTCTTGTATTGATGTGATAAGAGATTCCTCCCCGGATGTCAGAGTGAACTTACGTTGCATTTGTCTTAAGAGAATGATCCGTTTTCCCTGAAGTTCTCCCTGCTGCATCCCCTGCTGCATCCCTTCCTGGCGCAGCTTTTCGGCTATGGTCGGCATAAGCATCTCTCCTGAACTCGGGCATATCGTTCCGGGCCGCTTTTATGTTCAAACAAAAAGTACAGATCCGCAGGATTGCCCTGCTTCACACTGGTCTTGACCACCACATCACTGAAGTATTCACTCAGGTCCGCTTCTACAAAACTCCCGCTGACAACTTCTAAAACCTCCAAATCAAAATGACTCACAAACCCAGCGGGGAGATACGTGGTAATAAAGTCCCGAACGTTTTCCGGCCGGGTGAATATCTGCTTGAAAAAACGATCATGAACATGAGGACTCGATGAGGGCATAACCAAAGCCTATACCGAAAGGATGAAGCTGACAAGTCTTACCCCGTTTCTCGATGGCTGCGCTCCCCGGGAAATAGGTGCTTCAGAAAAGGTCTTGGATTATCGTACCTCTTGAATTTCGTGATGAATATTCCCGCGTGAGAGCCTGCAACCATGCATACAGAACAATGCAGAATAGAAGCTGAGGCAAACAAGAATTATGTACTCAGCCTCTTCATAGAATACAAACCCTCAAGACCTCCTACGTGGGTGAATTTCCTTTCATCTTTCGATGTCAGCAAATGCTTGATTTGATCAAAAACCTCCCCCACAAAAGCCTTGGATCCGATGATCCCGGCGTCGGTGAAGTACCGGGTCCGGTAACGGAATCGGTCTACCCGACTTACTTTATACTTTCGTTTTCTTTCCCTGTCCACGATCTTCGGATCGATAGTCGCTCCCTTCCCAGCATCCACAGCTCCGGTTTCATAAATAAATTCTCGGTACTTGCGCACGATCTCCAGGGACTCAAACTCATTCCATTCCTGCATGCCAAAATCCATACACAGCAGGTCGTCCTTGTTTTTGGTCTGCACATGATAGCCCAGGGAGCACCATTTGTACTCCTCAGGCCGCTTCACAATCTCGGCACGAATGGGGTTGAGATCCACATAGGCCAGGAGATTGACCAGGGTGGGGCCGTCCTCCACTATCAAGGACTTGAAGCGCCCGCCCCAGAAAAAGCCCTGCCGTAGGTACTTTTTGTTGTAGTAGAAGGTGAAGCCCTGCTTGATATCCTTGACATAGGCGGCCAGGCTGCAGAGACGTTTTCTTACTTCCTCCACCTGCTCACCGCCGATATATTTCTCACCACCGTAATATTTCTGATAGCGCCGGATGACATCCTGATCAGACACCTCTTCTTCAGGATGCATCCGAGCCACGAGGTGAAAATGGCTCCCCATAAGGGCGAAACCAAGCACGTCCACACAATACAGAGTACTCAAGCGTTTGATCAGGCCAAGCAGGTAATCCTTGTCCACATCGCGAATCGGAAAGCCCTGCAGGGCTGTTCGTGAGATGACATGATAGACCGTACTCTTGGATTCTCTCGTAAAACGGGCGATTCGAGGCATGATTCACCTCCAGTGGTTTCGATGGATTCAGTGTTCAGAAGAGAGTAGGCCGGATGAGAACCAAAGTCAACTCAAAAAACCTGTCCCATGACTCTTACTCGAAATGGGGGTTGTAAGCAGCAATCGGTTCCTTGAGTGTACAAGCAGTTCCAGAGGAATTCTCCTTGATGCTGCGGTATGTGGCCCTGACTCCAAGCCGTTTCTGCAACGTCACTACATACTGAAGACAGCCTACTGCCAATGCTTCTGTCCGGGCCTTTTCCCGATTCGTTTTTGCCTGGATGAAATCCTCCACCCAACATGGATAGCTTTCGATCAACTGACTTTCCGAGATATTAAGTAATTGCTTCAGGCGCTCCCTGGCTAAAACCCGATATCGTCGGGGAGGATTTATTATTTCATGGGACCCGTTGTGCTGCCATTCCTCTGGATGTTTGACGATTCCTTCCCGCATCATATTCAAATCAATATAAACCAAACAGCGGATCAGGTGTTCATCGGTATCCACCGCCGTGGCATGGTAACGGTCTTCCCAAAAGGCTCCATGCCGGTTCTTGCGGCGGTTGAAAGCCTGGGCTGTTCGTCCGACCACAAGTTGCAAAGAACGAGGAATAACATCATGGTCCTCATTTCCATACACGAGCAAATGGATGTGGTTGGAAGTGACCGAATAGTTGAGTATCTCGATCTCGTGACTTTTCCGAGCCTCAAATAGCCAATTCACCCAATTGATTCGATCCTTCGAAAACTTGAGCAGCAATTCTTTCTTTTGAACTTTTATATAAAAATTTAAGTGGTTAATCAGGGGCTCAGATAGCCTTTGCACTTTTC
>CAZUMF010000056.1:0-19645 GCA_964621385.1 uncultured Desulfohalobiaceae bacterium | reverse complement strand
CTTGTTTACAACGAACAAGGAGTTCTTTTTCTCGGGTTGTTAAAATGCGATCAGCTTCTAAATTCCTCATGAAAACCTCCTTTAACAAAGGCTATCGTATTTGAAAAGGAGGGTCAAACTAAGCGCCCCTTTTTTGCCAATTTCATTCATATCCGTCCATTGTCTGTCTTCCGTGGAGCATAGGGCAAAGAGTTTGTTCTTTTCCTGGTGACAGCTGACGCTGCATGCAGGTACCAAAGACAAGCTCGCACTTCAACTCTCTGCTGCGATCTCCTGCACATATCGCTTCAATCCGATCTCCATGCTTCTGCACTGGAGCTTGTACTCCGCAAGGGTTGGGTTGTAATAGAGATAATTGTTGCGGACCAGATTGTTCAAGGCGGGTTCCTTTTAAAAAATCATTCAGCGAACCTTATCTACCATTGTTTTTCACGGGCAGAGTGGCGGGTTCTCTCAACGCTGTCCGGCAAGACGGGCGTCAAGGCGAGGACATGTTCAAAAATTTCATAGCTTTCCAACGCTTCTTGATCCAGGCGGCCATTGATTAGGTTTGTGATGAAAGGCAGTGAATTTTTTGGGAAATCAGACGTATTCACCTTTGCTTTGCTCCCAGGTGACGACCTGTTTCAAATATCTCTTTATCAACCATGTGAGCTTGTCAGAGAGCGATAAAAATACTGCATTTTGATCCTGACAGACATCCTGGATAATGGGTGCAGGCCTGCCCTGTATTTCCGGGAATACGTTATTCATGGCGGCAAGCCATCAGGAAGTCCATCATTTCAGTGCCGTCTTTGCTGAGGTAAAAATGGACCATTTTTTCATTGAATTCCTGAGCCTTCGCAGCAGGGATACTCAACGCGTCATAGCCGGCGGACATCAAAATGCCGTTCATCATCATTCGTGAGGTGCGCTTGTTGCCGTCAAAAAAGAACTGCTGCAAGGCCCCAAAGAGAAAGAAAGCCAGGCCTTTTTCCATTGGATACGAAACGTGGGAGGTGAGTGCCTGGATGCCATGGTCAAATATCCGGTTGAGTTCAGGGGCACCAGGCCGGGTTGGCACGGGTGTATACCGGCCTTTTTCACCAAGTGCGACTTCCGGTGTATAGTTGGTTTCCCTGCCTTCTCCTCGAAAATGACCCCATTCCAAGGCCTCGTTTCTGGCAATGAGACTGTGCAGCGAGGTAAAGGTTGTTTTGTCCAAGCGGAAGGCTTCCTGTTTTACCAGGGCATACAGCTGCTTGGAGCTTTCCGCCAGATTCAGGATCTGCTCTTGATCCGAGAGCTTTCGGCCTCCAACAGTTATCCCGTCAAGCAGGGTTTTGACTTCCGGGAAGGTGAAGGGATTGCCTTCGAGGACTCCGGCATCCCAGACGAATTCAGGGAGCAATTTATAAAATCGGAAACACACCCGCTCTATGGAATGGGTCGGGAGCGCAACCGGTAAAGCCCCTCTGTCCCAGACAAAACCGAGGGCTGCAAAGAGTCTTTGATTGGCATTGGTCTGCTGAACCACAATTTCCTCAGGAGAAGTCCATCCGATTGCGGTAGCCGGCAATCTGCCGGTAAAGAGCGGCATGTTGTTTTGAAAGGATCCCTTCAGCCGACAGTTTGGTTCCAATGTCTTTGTAATCGGCTGCAGCCACACCGCAGCCTTTGGCCAGGATATGCCGCCCCAAATCAAGAAGAGCCTCGATGCCCCGGCGCAGGTAGGATTCGGCAGCAGCGATGTTCCGCGGGTCTTCAAAGAACCGTTCAGGATCGGCCAGAGGCAGTTTGCGGAGAGCCTGCAGCATTTCACGGATCCAGGCAATCCGCTCGGACACAATCTCAGCCCGTATTCGGGAAGGCGTCATCTGGCTCCCTCTTCGAAAATCAAACGAATACGTTCTTTTTTGAATGGCAACAGGTCTCCGGCCCGCCTGAGCACAAACAATTCATGCCTGGCCTGCCGATCAGGGTCATCTGTATACAGAAGTTCACCCTTGATGATGTCCAAGGCTAAAAATGGATCGGCTTCAGGTAACAGGATGAGGTCTATGCGACCGACCTGTAGGAGATCCTCCAGTTCAATGCTCAGCTGTACCCGTTGTCCGGGACTCCAGGCTTTCATTTTTTTGGGCAAAATGCCTATATCCACATCTGATGCGGGGTGGAATTCAATGGCCTGTAGGCCTTGCACTGCTTGGGAAATCTCCATGGCCCGGCTGCCAAAGACATACAGATCCGCGATATCATAACGGCGGCAGATGTCGGCGATGTTTTGCTGAAGAGACATTCAGGCTGCAGTTTTGAGCCAGGATCTGATGGCCTGGACCAGGTCGTCGAAGTCACTCAGGTGTTTGCTGAAGATGGCACGGTATAGAATTTTGGATTTTAGATTTTGGATTTTGGATTGTTAAAGCAAAGCATGCGCAACTTGTGCCAACTTCTGGTATAGGTGATATCGGATGCTAAACGGAGCTCTTGGGTATAACCCTCGATGTTGTTGAGCAAGCGGTTGACGATGGTTTCATTGACCATGGAGCTTGTGTTTCCTGGCGCGAAGGTCCTGATAATATTTGGCGTCGATATAGGATTTGCAGGCCGTCAGTTCGAATCCAGCCCTTTTTTCACTGTTTTTTTCATAGAGCCGGGTTCCGGTTTTCAGGACTTCATGCTGGATAACGGGGGAGGCCGTGTTCAGGATCAGGATGTCCACTCTGGTTTGGAGCTTGGCTTCGAGAAAAGCGCCTATTTTGAGATCGAGAAGCGGGTCCGGCGGATAGAGGCGCCGGTCGATAAACAGGGCGACGTCGATATCGCTGGTGGGCTTGGCCGTATTGGAGGCCTGGGACCCAAAGAGGTAGAGGACTTCGATCATCGGAAACTGTTTGATCAATTCCGGGATGATCTGCTGGAGAACGGTTGTGGTTCCCATTGAAATTCTTGCTGATTTTTTTGTCCGGGTCCGGCTGTGGACACACTTCGTCCCTTTCAGGGACAGCACACTGTTCTGATGCAGGGTATGGGGCAACCCGGACGTCGCCCCGCTAACGCTCTCGTGTCTCGCGGCCTTCAGCGTTCAGGCTTCCAGGTCACCGTACGATGACCGGAGAGAAACCTGAACCAGCCCCAGAGCATGGCTGCGTTGGTTGTCACAAAGGAATAAGGCAGCCGGCTCACGCTGAAGTCACGATTTTTCCTGTCTTGAATATACCCAAGAAGGGCCAGGCTGTAAAGTGCAAGCTGCATGGAGAAAAGCCCCGCATAGAGCAGAGATTCAGGGATGAGAACGAGGTTGGTCCCCAAGGCGATGATCAGGAACAAGGGGGTCAGGAATTTCATGAGCTTGTGGGAGATCAGCTTCAGGGCAAACAAGGGAAAGGCAAGGGGGTTCAAGAGGTCTTTGTTGCGCCGGAGGGCCTGAAGGGTCCGGGTGGTGATCCGTTGCTGCCGGTGGAATTCGCTGGACATGTCCCCGGCCGTGGATTCCAGGCAGATGGCCTCCTGAACATAAACCGCCCGGTAGCCGGCCCGCACAACGCGCAGGGGCAGGACAAAATCATTGATGTCTTCTGAATCCAAAGGTGAAAACAGGGAGCGGCGCAAGGCGAAAAGGGCTCCATCAGCCCCGACGCAGGAGCCGGTCATGGTCTCCAGGGTCTTGGCCAGCTGTTCCAGCCGGGTGTAGATGGAGATCCCATGACTATGAGGGGCGTCCTTGACTTCAGGAGCAACGTAGTGGGTGCTGCCGGTGACCAATCCGACCTGGGGATCGGCAAACGCCGGCAGGAGCGCATCAAGGGTCTGTTGCGGCAGCCAGGCATTGGCGTCGGTCAAAAGGATGATTTCTCCCCTGAGATTAGGCAGGACATGGTTCAAACAGGGTGTCTTGCCGATGTTTTGCTCCATGAAATGCACTTTGAGCCTGGGGTGCTTTTGGGACCAGTCCTTCAAGAGGGCATTGGTTCTGTCTGTGGCGCCGTCGGAGACCAGCACGATGTCCAGAAGGTGCTCAGGATACTCCAGGTCTAGGCAGTTCTGAAGCTTTTTCTCGATGCTGCCTTCTTCGTTGTACACCGCCAGGACCAGACTCACGCTGGGCTGGATGTCTCTTTTCTGAACTGTCTGTGGCCTGATCAGAAAAAGCAGGCACAACAGGATGTGATACCCGAGATAGGCGTAAAAGATAGAGAAAAGGCTGATCCAGAAGAGAAGTGGCATAGGATTGAATAGTGAAGGTTGAAGATTGCTGAAAATATTTGGACCTGTGCGGTTAGCCGTTCCGCTATTAGCTGTTCAAATAAAGAGCACATTGAACCGCCCGCTTCCGTCTTCGCTTGCCAGCTTCGCCGCGACAAGCTGCGGACTCTCTCAAGGCGCAAAGATCGCCACCCGTCTTCGCTGAAAGCTACGCCATGGCAGGAGTAAAGAGTTCAGCTTTGCGGGGTAGCTCTTGGTCAATCACGCCACAAGCGTGATTAACCAAGAGCATACCGCAAAGCTGAAATTTGCCATCCCTTACGGGATAAAAGACGGAAACATTCTTCTTTTGCGTCCTGGGCGGCTTGAGCGATTCCGCGAGCGGGTGGTAATAAATTCTTGCCTTTTATGAGAGGGTTCAAGGCATAAGCGACTAACAGCCAATTGCACACCTTGAAAAAAGTTACCTTGGATCAGTATACCCAAACGCACCGAAAAAACAGTATCAACCGTACTAACTGTACTAACCGTACAAACCGTACAAACCGAATCAACCGTACAAACCGAATCAACCGAACAAACCGAATCAACCGTACGAACCGAATCAACCGTACAAACCGAAAAACCCGCTTCCAGGAGCATCTTCCTCCTCAGGCCAATATTTGGGCAGGAGAGGCAGGATCTTCAGGGCAAAGGCCTTGACCCGGGCCTGGGCCTGCTCGATCTCCTTTTTGGCGGTCGGTGCGGAAATCCGGACAAAGGCCCCGTCGTTGCGATTGTAAAACACCCGGCCGATGAAGCGCTGGATATTCTGCTGTATGCCGGTGCTTAGGACCTTGTCCCCGGCGGATTGGTACCAGTGCAGAATGACTTCGCATTCAGTCCCCTTTTGAGAAACCAGGGCATTGAGCTCGACAGAGCGGGCATAGCCGTGAGGTTCAAGGGTGACGGTGTCCTCTTCAATGATCCCCCAGCCGGCTCCGGGCAGGCATCCGTAAGGATTGTGTCCGGTCCGACCCCCCTTGGCCGTGCCGTAATACCCGATGTACAGATCAATCCGGCCTTTGTCTGGATGCAGGTAATGGCGGTAGAGGTGCAGGTCCGCATTCAATGCATCATACACGGATTGGGGGAAGGCGTCTTCCACGGCCTGGTAGGAACCGATGTGCATGGGCAGGTTCTCCAGATTGGTGGCCACCACCCGGGGCTCGCCGCGCAGCGAGATCAGGGTGATGCAGGCTGTGGTGCTGATGAAAAGGAGGCAGGTGAGGAGGAAGTTGGTTCGGTGCATTCGGTTTGTTCGGTTCGTACGGTTAGTTCAGTTTATACGGTTTGTACAGTTTGTAGGGTTTATGCGGTTTGAATTACAGCAGGAACCATTTATAGACCAAATATTTACAATATTCAACCAGCAGGAACCTCAGATAGACCGGCTTGTCCGAGGCCAGGACATAGAGCTCCTGGTCCGGGAGATAATGGGAAAAGCTCAGATGGACCCGCGCGGTGTGATGGCTGGTGGTGAGCAGGATCAGGCACTGGTAACCCCTTTGCTTGGCCACGTTGGCCAGGCCTTTGGCTTCGGTCAACGTGCCGAAGGCTTCCTGTTCAAAAGTGAGGGCCTCGATATCAGCAGCTGGAACGCCGTGCTGGCTGAGCTGCTTCATGGTCCATTCGTCATTGGTCAAGTTCCGCTCCAGCTCGAAGCTGTAGGCCGTGATGCCCGGCCTGGACAGGGTGAGGATGGTCCTGCAGGAGCCATCCTGATAGAGCCTGGCCGCAAGCCTGAATTTGGGGAGCAGGCTGGTTTGGCTCCCTCCGAGGATGTACAGGGCGTCGCAGGCTGTGTGTTCAGGGAGTGCGTCCGCATGGGAAAGTCTCGCCTGGAGGACGGAGAACGCTCTTTCCCGGAACGGTTCCGAGATATCGCTTTTGAGATAGAGGGCCAGGGCCGTCAGGAGCAGGACGCCGAGCAGGCCGGCGCCGGCCATGTATTTGCAAAGACGGAGCATGAGCGGCTGAAGCCGGCTGCGCCGGTTTTTATCCTTTGCCGTTCTCATTGTCTGGGATATCCGAGGTCTCATGATCAGACCCGGCCGGCTCCGGTCCCTGCCTGTTCAGCAAACTGTAGAGGATGAAGAGCAGGACAAAGCCGAAGGCAAACACGGCCATACCGGAAAACTCGTGCATAAAGCCCCGGGCGACCCGAGCCCCGTAAAAATGGGCCAGAATGCCGGTCCCGGTCACCCGGACGATATTGGCGAAAATGGCCAGGGGGATGCCGGAGGCCACCAGGACGGCCCGCCGCAGCCGGCCCTTGTCCATGAGATAGGCAAAGAGACAGCCGAGCATGAGAAAGGCGGTCATGGACCTGAGCCCGGAGCAGGCCTCGGCCACTTCCAGGCTGGTCTGGACAAAGTAGAGCATATTGCCTTCCTTGTAGACCGGGATGGACAGGAGATTGATGGCCGCGGCAGCTACGTCCGTGGCAAAGAGCTGCAAAGGAAAGGCAACCATGGTGTATATGGCCACGGGAATAGGAATCATGAAGATCAGAAAAAAAATGGGGAAGCGGATGATCTTCAGGATGTTCGTGCCGTAATTGAAGATGATCAGGCCGACGAGGCTCAGGATGATCATCAGCCGGCAGGCCACGGCCACGGAGCCTATATAAAACAGGCCGTAGAGCAGCAGGCTGCAGAGCAGGAGGAGGCCGCCCCAGAGGCTCGGGTTCAGGGGGGCGGCCTGCAGCTGCCCCCGCTTCTGCCAGATGAAAAAACCGGCGATCAAGGGCACCAGGATGCCGTGGGAATTGTTGGAATGATTGAGCCAGGTGTCCACCAGGGAGGGGTAGACCGGGTAAAATGCGATCAGCCAGAGCAGCAGGAGCACCGCGGATTGGATTTGAGGAAGATGGCGCATTCGCTTGGTTCGGGTTATACAGTTGATTCAGTTTATACAGTTTGTACGGTTTGTACAGTTGGTACAGTGAATACAGTTGATTCGGACGATTCGGTTGATACCTTCTGTTTGGTTCATGCGGGCCTGGTTTCTGAACGGCAGGCGTGGATGACCAGTTCTGCGATCTGTTCCCGGTCCCTGTTCCTGACATAGGGATGGACCGGGAGGGTGATCAGCTGTGTGGCGGTCTGCTCCGCCCCGGGAAAGGCCTGTCCCTGAAAGCGTTTCCTGAGCTGCGGGAGGGTGTTGATGGATTCTGGGTATCCCGGCATCAGGCCCAGGCCAAGGGCTTCACTCTTGTCAAGGAGCTGTTTTCGCCGGGCGGCATCAGGGATCAAGACCGGATAGCGGATTCCATTCTGAGCCCAGTGGGCGCATTTCTGCAGCAGTGGATCTGAATCCGGCCGGGCCTCTTGAAAACGCTTCGCATAATACCGGGCGTGTTCGGCCCGAGCCGATTGAAAGGCCTGCAGCCGCTGCTTCCAGTTTCTGGACAGGCCGGCTTGGAATCCGGAAAAACGGGCCATGCAAAACGCGGGGTCATACACCGTCTGTCCAAGCTGCAAAAAGGGCAGGCCCTTGGGCAGCCAGAACATGCCGGGACGCAGCAGACAGATCAGGCTCACGGCCTGAAAGATCTGTTTGAGGGCATCCAGGCTCCCGGTTTTGTCCAGGGCCTCGATTTCAGACGCAAGACTTTGGCCCAGGCGCTTGTCTTCAGTGAGAATGACTCCTCCGGCAACCGTGCTCAGGGCCTTGCCCCGGCCCAGGCTGAAGAAACCGGCATGGCCGAGCTTGCCGCAGAATTGTCCAGTGGTCTTCGCCCCCATGGCCTGGGCCGCGTCTTCGACAAGCGGAATATCGGATGTTTCGGCGAGACGCCTTATGCCTTGCATGTCCGCAGGCAGCCCGAAGAGGTGCACCGGGACCAGGGCCAGGATCCTGGATGTCCCTGTCTGCCATTTTTCCAGAAGATTTGCAAGCTTGCGTTGATCAAAATCCAGGGTCTGGGGATCGATGTCGCAGAGCCGGATTTTCAGGCCGGCCCGGACCACGGCTGCGGGTACGGAATAGCAGGTATAGGCCGGGATCAGCACCTCGTCCCGGTCCGGATACAGGCGGTGCAGGGCGCGGAGAATGAGGGTCAGGGCGGCCTGGCCGGATGAGACCAGAAACACGTGATCGGTTTGGAAAGAGGTTCTGAGCTCTGTGCTGAAGCGATGGATTTCCCGCTCGGGCCTGATCAGACCGTGAAAGCCATTGATCAGATCCTGAAGGGTCAGCGGTGCGGCCGCCGGGGGGAGGGTCCTTCTAAAACGCATCTTTTATAGGCATGGTTATATTCTGAGTCCTTGGAGGCTTCCGCCGGCGGCAGGGCTCGTATGAAACTTCAGACGAATGGAGTCACAGTTCCAAGCATTGGTCAACGCTCGTCATTGCGAGCGAAGCGAAGCAATCTTTCAGAAAAGTCCCTTGTCAGGGATTGCTTCGGCGAAGACGCCTCGCAATGACGGGTTACGGCGACAGTATGCCAGTAAAACAAAGTTTCTTCATTGATCAAACTGGCTGGTCCGTCCAGCCGGCGGCAGGGCTGACAAGGAAAAAGAAGCGATCTGTAAAACGCATCTTTTATACTTTGATTGTGGTCTTTCCACAATCAAAGTGAAATATGTTTTCTGATCCTGGGGCCCACCACCCTGGTAGCACAGACCGGAAGTTTCTGCCACACCCGGATGAGCCTGGAGTACCCGGTTTTTTCAGGCCGAGAGTCTACCGGCTGCGCAGGGTCCACGGCCAGGGAGTACCACCAGAGATCCTGGGGGCAGGCCTCCCACTGGGTCTTGAAGCGGTAGGTCCCCTCATCCGGGCTGGAACGGCCGAAGTCAAACCAGGTGCAGCCCTCTTCAATGGCTGTCTCCAGCATGGTCCAGTACAGGAGCATGTTCGGGGCCAGGCGGCTGTATTGCTTGAGCGAAGCCGACCAGGGATTTTCCAGGCAGTCCTTGAAGCTGAAGACCAGGCCGGCAGCCAGGGGCCGCCTGCCCCGAAGAACCAGGATGAGGCGGGCCTGCTCGGGAAAGCGCTCCAGGATATGCCCCAGCAGCTGTTTGGAATGCACGGGTGAACCCAGATCGCGCATGGTGATGCAGAAGACCCTGTAGAAATCGTCCAGCAGTTCCAGGCCCCCCTGTTTGACCCGAAGCCCTTCCTTGAGCGGTTTTTTGATCTGGCTTCTGAGTTTGGCCTTGAAGGAATGCCACAAGTCCCCGGCAGACGGGGGCAGCTTGAGAAGCAGGCGTTTCTTGCGGCGGTTGCACGCGACCGGGTGCGGCTGCGGCGTCCGATGTCCCCGGCCTGCAGGGTCTTCAAACAGCCCGCCGGGCTGTCGCTGCAGAATGTCCAGGGGCGCCGGCTGCCGGAGTTCCAGACTGCAGGCCTTGCAGGATTTCGCGATCTGCAGGGCTGTCAGGAGCAGCTCCTGCTCCACGTCCGGTCTGTCCGCCACAATCCCGCCGAGATCGAAATAAGGCATGGAGACGAGGCTGTTCCCGAACAGGGGGTGCTTGAGATGGACCAGGGGCAAAAGACCGAGGACCCGGGAAGCGTCCGGGGCTTCAGCAGAGGCATCAGCCGCTCCCTCCGCAGAGGACTCGTCCACAGCCAGGAGAAAGTGGCAGCGGAGTCCATAGCTTTGTTCCAGGACCGCCTTCCAGCCGGAAAGATGGCAATAGGTGCTGCGGGGATGGGCCAGGACATAGGCATCCCAGCGATCCCGGTCCGAGTCGGAGAATTCCTTGATGTGAACAGGCATGGGCCTCAAGGGTTCTGGTTGTCAAGCAGCTCCAGATACTCGGAGCAGGTCACAAAGCGACAGTCCTGGAATTGCTCCAGCAGGGCCGTGAGCCGGGGCCCGGTCCTTTGCAGGTTGCAGTACTGCCGAAAACGAAGCAGAGGCGGGGCCTCCCTGACCCTGGGCTGCCCGGGATCGATTTCCCAGGGGTGCAGATAAAAGCAGTACCCCCCTGTCCTGCGCAGGATGGCCCTGATGCCGAGCTGAAAAATGGACAAGGGGATGAGCCGGAAATAGCCGCCCCCCCCCCCAGGGCAGGCAGGTCCGGCCCAGGGCGAGGTTGCTGATGGGGAGTTCGAAAAAACCGGGGCTGAGCCGCAGGGCCAGGGTCCCGGCTCCGGCAGGAGGTAGATCCAGGGTCCCGCTTCGTTGAAAAAGCCCTACACTGTTGTAGCTGGAGTCGTAGCGATAGCCGCAGGCCTTGATCCGGGCCAGAATGCGGTTGTTGATGGAAAAGGTCGGGGCCCGGTAGCCCAGGACCGGAGTGCCGGAGACGTCTTCCAGCAACTTCTTGCTTGTCTCGAGATCCTGATCCAGATCCTGGTCCGTGAACTGGTAATTGAGGGCATGGGCAAAGCCGTGGGAGGCGATTTCATGTCCCTGCTCCGCAATACGGCGGATGAGCCCGGGCAGGCGTTCGGCCAGCCAGCCCAGGACGAAAAAGGTGGCTTTGACCGGCCCGTTGTCCCGGTGCGGGGACCCCTCAGGCCCGGGACGAGCCTCCTGGAAGAGGCGCAGCAGACGGTCGGTATTGGCCTCCACCCGCAACTCCCGGCTCGGCCAGGAGTCAAACCCGATATACGGCTTGAAATTTTCCACCTGGAACCAGTCTTCCACATCAATGCTCATGAGGAAGTGCGGCCGCTGGGAGCTGACGGTTGAAGGCTGGGGAGTGATCCTGTCCATAACTCAGGGGAAGCGAATGACCACCAGGCCGCCGCCTTCGGGCGCATTGGAAAATTCAATCCGGCCGCCGTGGGTCTTGATGATGTTGTTGGCGATGGCCAGGCCGAGTCCGGTGCCGTGATCTTTTGTGGTATAAAATGGTTCAACATATTTGCTTTTCTGGGACAGGTCAAAACCCGGACCGGAGTCCTGGATGATCAGGGCATTTTCCCGGGAAGACCAGCTGAGGGCAATGGACCCCGAGCCCTGGATGGCCTGGAGGGCATTGGTCAGGAGATTGTACACGGCCCGGTAGAGCAGATCATGATCGCCTCGGATCCAGATGGATTCCGGGAGGTTCAGACTCAGGTGGATGTCTCTTTTTTCAAATTCGGGCTTGAGAAAAGTGAGGATGTTGTTCAGGATGTCGCCGAGCTGGACATCGGTGATGGCCGGCTGCTTGGGCCGGGCGTAGTCCAGGAATTCATTGACCGTGCTGCTGAGCCGGGTGGATTCATCGTATATGGCCTTGGGCAGCTCCGGACCGTAGTGCTGAGCGGATTCAGCTTTTTTCAGGAGCAGCTCGGCGCTGCTTTTGATAATCCCCAGGGGATTGCGGATTTCATGGGAGATGCCGGCCAGCATCCGCCCCATGCTGGCCATTTTTTCGTTTTCATGCAGCCGGTTTTCCAGACGTTCTTTCTCCATGATCCGTTCCGCAATCATGCGGTCGGCCCGCCGGATGATGAAATAGAGAAGGACAAAGAGAATCAGGGAGGAAATCAGGACCACCACCGCAATCATGAGCTGGAAATAGGTGATGGTCTCATAGTCCCGGGTGATGTCCTGGGTGAATCTGAGGATGCCCATGACCCAGCCCTGGTGCTCAGGGGCCAGGCTCTGCTCCGTGCGCAGCGGATAGGTGGTTTCCAGGACGTAGCTTTCTTCGGGCAGATTGAAGGAAAAAAAAGACCAGAAGGGGACATTTTTTTTGATGACCTTGAAGTGGATCTTCATCGATTCGGCGTACTTCTGGGCCTGGACCGCGGGGATGTCCTGCCCGATCCCCTGGCCTTCCAGAGAATAGGCCAGGGTGTTGTCCAGATCGAAGATACTCAAGCGCATCACTTTGAAGCCGTGGATCGTGGAATGCACCACCCGGTCCAGCCGTTCATACTGGGACTTGTCCCGGAGTTTGATTTTGCCGAAACTGAGCACGGTGGGCAGGCTGAAGCGCTGATAGACTTGGTGGTTGAGGTTTTCCGCCAGGAGTCTGGCAAAGTCCCGGTCCTTCTGCAGAACGGCCTGTTTGGCGTAATTGCCCAAGGTGAAGGTTAAAAAGAGGCTGGAGCCAAGGATCAAAATCAAGGAGCTCCAGGACAGAAATTTGACCAGCTGAAAGGGATGGGCCGGATCAGGTGAAAACGGGTTGCGCACGAAGTTGCCTTTTATCAGCTGTACCTTCGGCACAGCTGATATATATCTCTTTGATATGAAATGATAGAGCAGTAAACTCTTGGCCGATCAGTGGAAAATTAATGCTAGCGAACAATTTCAAAATATTGACGCCGTACACCCAGGATGAGGCGACCACCCGGCCCTGGCCCAGGTGCGGTTCACTGATCAAATCGGCAGTGAAAGAATTCAGCATCAGCGACGTGACACATTCTTGTTTTTGTAATTATTTTGTAGAGATATATGTCAGGCCTGCCAGCGGCAAAGCTGAATTCTGAGCTTGCAGCACAGACTCTATCGCTGTTTTTCCGGAAATTCAACCTTGAAAACAGGTGTGGCTTGGGATAAAATACACAATGCTTTGTGCGGAATCAGGACCCGGCCGGCAGGGTTGCGGCAGGAACGCGCGCGTGTGCTTCCTTTGAAACAGTATCCCTGTATCCAGTCGGTGTTCACGATTTCCGGACGGCTCAACGAGTCGATTGTCTGAATTCACATCTATCAGGGAGGGCTCATGCAGATTCTTGTCCTGTATTATTCCAAGACCGGTAATACCAAACAGCTGGCCGAGGCTGTTGCCCAGGGCGTTGAGGAAGTTCACGGCGCAACAGCGATCCTCAAGGACGCGGCAACGGTCAGCAAGGACGATTTCGTCGCGGCCAAAGGCATCATCGCCGGTTCTCCGGTCTATTTCGGGGCCATGGCTGCCGAACTCAAGGCGGTCTTTGACGATTTGATCAGTGTCCGCAAAAAAATGGAAGACAAGATCGGAGCGGCGTTCGCCACATCCGGCGATCCCACCGGCGGCAAAGAGACGACCCTGTTTTCCATTATCCAGGCCATGCTCATCTGCGGGATGCTGATCGCCGGCGATCCTCTGGATGCCACCGGGCATTACGGGACAGCCTGCGCCGGGGCTCCGGATGCCAAAACCATGGAGAACGGAAAGAAGTTGGGCCGCAGGGTGGCCCGGCTCTGCGAAAGGTTTCAGGACAGCGCATCATAAGTCATAGATGGTGTCGTCTTTGCCCGGGGCTTTGAGCCTGGACAAGCCTCCCTTTTTCGAAGCGAAAAACGGGTCTTCGTTTTCCAGGACGTCTCCGAGCTCCGCCTCGATCTGATCCGGGTCTTCGCCTGATTCCAGCCGGCGCATGGCTTCCTCCATGCCGGGACCCATATCCAGGCCGGCCGAATCACAGAGTTTTTTCATGAGGCGGGCGGCCTGTTTGGGATCGTCTTCATCAAGACGGCCGGTCTCCTGTTCCATCATCTGCAGGGCCCGTTCCATTTTGGACTCGTCAATGTCCGGAAGGTCTCCGTTTTCCTCTTCAGTCCGGCCCTTGGAAACGGCAAAAATGGAAACCTGGCGGGAGAGAGCCGGCTTTGCGCATTTGGGGCAGGCGGGTTGTTTTTCCGTGTTCACCCGGGGGGAGAAGAAACTGTAGATGGTATGGCAGTCTGAACAGTAGAATTCGTAAATCGGCATAGACAGCTCCCCCTTGTGATGATTTATTATTGAATATTGAAGATTGAATATTGCTGAGGAAACGAAAATAGGAAATTTTTGGCCGGCAGAATAAAAGCAGCTGCCGGCCAAAAGGCTTCGCCTTGAAGGCATACAAAGATTGTCTGTGTGGTTCGCCTAAATACCAGAAGTTGGCCCTTAACAAGGACCAGCATTCCAAGAGCCTTATAAGGTCATTGGTGACCGAGACTAAAGCGCAATTTACGCCAACTTCTGGTATATGTAAAACCGGGGAAAAGCGAAAGGGAATTCCTGTGTCTCCTGTGCAGACTTCCTGGTTTCAGGCCGCGAGCTGTCTGCGGCGAGCCTGAGCCAGGCCAAGTTGCAGGCGCCTTTCCCCGGCATGGGGCAGGTCGATCGGCCGAGGCGGCTGCCACGACCTCGATCCTTTTTTAATCACCTTTTCCCTGGAGTCAAGAGACTTCTTTCCACTTTTTATCCAAAGGAGACGGCTTATGTCGAGTGCAGCTCACTCTGAACCAGATTTTGCCCGATGTTTGGCCACAGGGCGTCCGCCGAATATCCAAGTCCTGTTTCCCCATTCCCGGGCCTTGATCGTCAGCGGGAAATACATTGACCGGGCCATGGCGGCCAAGGGCCGGGCAGTGGCTATGGCGGCCAACGCCAGGAACAGCTTTGTGCTCAAAGGGGCCCTGCTGGGCGCCCAGCGGGCCAATGCCTGTCTTATCCTGGAAATCGCCCGTTCCGAAGGCGGGGTCAAGGCCTACTGCGACGTCAGTCTCTGGAATATCGCCCGGCAGGTGGACGCGGCCTGCAACGAGCTGGGCATCACCGTCCCGGTGGCGGTGCACGCCGATCATTACGGCATCAAGGCCGAGAGCGACATCGAACCGGCCAAGATTGAAATCCCCTCGCTGTTCGAGCACGGGATCACCTCCATCGCACTCGATGCCTCTCATCTGCCGGATGCCGACAACCTGCTGACCAGCCTGGAATTGAACCCCCTGGTGCCGGAGTGGGCCGGGCTGGAGACCGAGGTCGGGGAGATCAAGGGGAAATCGGGCCTGTCCACAGTGGAGGAAGCCCTGTTTCTGGTCAAGGGCCTGAACGCCCACTCCATCTTTCCCAACTTCATCGCCCTGAACAACGGCTCCACCCACGGACTGGAGGAAAGCGGCCAGGGCATTCAGGTGGAGCTGACCCGTGAGATTCACGAGGCCCTGGAACCGTACAAGGTCAATGGGGCCCAGCACGGAACCTCCGGAAACAGCAGCGACCGTTTGCGGGCCATTGCCAGCAGCACCCGGACCACCAAGGCCAATGTGGCCACGGCCCTGCAGATGGTCTCCTGGGGGGTGCAGGTCAATGATTACGGCAATGCGATTCTCAATGCAGACGGCGAGTTTTCCAAAGTCAAAGGGCAGGGGGTGAGCAGCGAGGTCTGGGAGGAGATGACGGCCTATGCCAAAGAAAAAGGCTGGAGCGCCGGGGATTACAAAAAATTGAACAAACCCTTTGAGAACAGGCTCTTGGGGCAGCCCCGGGCAGTGCGGCAGCGGATGATCAAGGCGGTGGAGGATTTTGTCTATGATATGCTGGTCAATGTCTTCAACGCCCGGGACACGGCGAATTTCGCGTATGAGGATATCCTGCAGGCCGGTTCCTTTGATCCGGGCAACCGGGCCACCCGGATTGAAGATCCCGCGGAGTGGACCCGGGAGAAGATCATCGAACGGGCCAAAGGGATCAGCTCGGACAAGGGGCCGGCCGGCGATTTCGACGATTAATTTTTTCAAACGCATGCGTTTGAAAAAATTATATATTCTTTACAACAACCTTGATGAACAGATCGCCGGGGGGGCTGCCCAGCCGCCCCGGTTTTCCTTTGCCGGCCAGTCTGAGCCTGGTTCCGGAGCGGATGCCGGCCGGGATGGTGACCCAGAGTTTTTCCGGCTTGTGCTTCGGGCTGATCTGCATGGGGATCCGGTCGCCGCGGGCCGCCTGGGCCGGTGTAATGTGCAGTTCATACAGCCGGTCCTTCCGCCTGAGCTGCAAGGTGCCGGTCTGCTCTTCTCCGCCTGCGGGAAGCAGGCCGGCCTTTTCCCCGAGCAGGCGCAAGAGGGGAGGACGATCTCTCTTGGAGACCTGTCTCCGCGGTCTGGTCCGGAGATGCTCCCCGGCCTGTCTGGAGAGCCCCCTGCTTCCCAACAGGCTGACAACAAAGATCCCGCCGATGAACACCCCTTTCCCGCCAAACAGGGTCTTTTTGACGAAGTTGCTGTCAAAGCGGAAGCCCTGGCGCCGAAACTCCTGCTCCAGATCCTTGAAAATCTGCCGGGCATAGGGGTTCTGGAACAAGTCCCTCAGGACCTGCTCCCTGGAAAACGCCCCGCGCTGGGTCTTGGCCTGGGACTGCTCAAAGGCACTCCCCTGCTTTCGGATGTGGTCGTAGCGGGTTCGTTTTTGAGGATCGATGAGGATGCCGTAGGCTTCCGTGATTTCCTTGAATCGGTTTTCCGCCTGGGACCTGTTGTCGGGATTGCGATCCGGATGATTGGCAAAGGCCAGGCGTCGATAGGCCTTCTTGATATCCTCGGGCGAGGCCTGGGGGGAGATCCCGAGGAGTCGGTAATAGTCCTTTACGGGCTGGTGCTGCATGGAGGAATTCTACTCCGGGTGGAGGGAAAAGTAAATATTTTCGCGAACCAGAGAGTGCGCTCAGCAGCAAAGGGTCGTTTGAACACCGCCTGACCCGGATAGTGCAAGAGCGCACTCTCTGGCGGAGCGAAACTATCAGTGCCCTCCGCCGCCCAGAATGCCCGAGGCCGCCAGAACCAGGACCAGGACCTCGAGTATGGCAATGCCGGTGTAGGCCTTGTCCTTAGCGGATGCCGGCCGGGATGGTGACCCAGAGTTTTTCCGGCTTGTGCTTCGGGCTGATCTGCATGGGGATCCGGTCGCCGCGGGCCGCCTGGGCCGGTGTAATGTGCAGTTCATACAGCCGGTCCTTCCGCCTGAGCTGCAAGGTGCCGGTCTGCTCTTCTCCGCCTGCGGGAAGCAGGCCGGCCTTTTCCCCGAGCAGGCGCAAGAGGGGAGGACGATCTCTCTTGGAGACCTGTCTCCGCGGTCTGGTCCGGAGATGCTCCCCGGCCTGTCTGGAGAGCCCCCTGCTTCCCAACAGGCTGACAACAAAGATCCCGCCGATGAACACCCCTTTCCCGCCAAACAGGGTCTTTTTGACGAAGTTGCTGTCAAAGCGGAAGCCCTGGCGCCGAAACTCCTGCTCCAGATCCTTGAAAATCTGCCGGGCATAGGGGTTCTGGAACAAGTCCCTCAGGACCTGCTCCCTGGAAAACGCCCCGCGCTGGGTCTTGGCCTGGGACTGCTCAAAGGCACTCCCCTGCTTTCGGATGTGGTCGTAGCGGGTTCGTTTTTGAGGATCGATGAGGATGCCGTAGGCTTCCGTGATTTCCTTGAATCGGTTTTCCGCCTGGGACCTGTTGTCGGGATTGCGATCCGGATGATTGGCAAAGGCCAGGCGTCGATAGGCCTTCTTGATATCCTCGGGCGAGGCCTGGGGGGAGATCCCGAGGAGTCGGTAATAGTCCTTTACGGGCTGGTGCTGCATGGAGGAATTCTACTCCGGGTGGAGGGAAAAGTAAATATTTTCGCGAACCAGAGAGTGCGCTCAGCAGCAAAGGGTCGTTTGAACACCGCCTGACCCGGATAGTGCAAGAGCGCACTCTCTGGCGGAGCGAAACTATCAGTGCCCTCCGCCGCCCAGAATGCCCGAGGCCGCCAGAACCAGGACCAGGACCTCGAGTATGGCAATGCCGGTGTAGGCCTTGTCCTTTTTTTTGATGTAGGCGGAAATGAGCATGAGATAGCCGATAATGGTCAACACCCCGAGAAAGGCGATGCCCAGAAAATTCAGAAAGTCGCCTTTTCCCAAAAGCACGGCCCAGCCCCAGCCGGACTGGACATTGGCCTCGTGCAGGTACTGATCCGCTGACAGGCCCCAGTAGTTGGGGACTTCGTGCAGCGGGATATGGGGACTCAGGAGGCCGGAAATATAGATAAGATAGGTGATGACCATCACAATGATCCCGGCCCAGGCGCCGTAGGACAGGATATTCGCGTATGTGATCTGTTCTGGTGCGGCCTTTACCGTGTTTTGTGCTGTTGTCATATGATCACCTCATGTCTGTACAGTTAATTCGGTTTGTACAGTTTATTCAGTTTATACGGTTTGTACAGTTTATACGGTTTATACGGTTTGTACGGTTTGTACGCTTGTATGTGCTGTGGCCATGCTTCCGGGACGATCAGTGGCCGAGCCCCTTGAGCAGGGCCTTGAGCCCGGCAAAGATCAAGACGCCGATGACGATGTAGCGAATCATTTTGGGTTTGGCCTTGGCCAGAATTCGCACGCCGACAAAGGACCCGAGCATCAGGCCGATAATCGAGGGGATGGCGATGAGCGGGATAACACAGCCTTTATTCAGGTAAATCCAGGCGGCGGAAGTATCGGTGATGGAGAGGAGGAACTTGCTGGTGCCCACGGAAATCTTCAGGGGAGCGCCCATGAGCAGATTGAGAACCGGGACGTTGGCCCAGCCCGCCCCCAGTCCGAACATGCCGGCGGCCACCCCGATGATGATGAACATGAAAAATCCCAGCAGGGTGCGATGGGTTTTCCAGGGGACTTCCTCATTGGTGGTTTCTTCCAGATAGGCGCCGGACATCCCGAAGGCGGCGCCGATGGCGTCTTGTTTCGTGACCATCGGACGCTCCACGTTTTTGGAGGTGGCCAGCAGGACCGCAATGAACAGGATGACCGCCCCCAGGCAGATCTGCACGATGTGCACGGGCAGGGCCAGTCCGAGAAAAGCCCCGAAGATCGCACAGGTGGAAGCGATCAGGGCCACGGGCAGAGCCAGGCGGAGATTGGCCAGGTTCCGCTTCAAGAGTCCTGGGCCTGCCGCCAGGGCTCCGGCCAGGGCCACGAAGAGTCCCGCTCCCCGGACAAAGTCCAGATGAAAGGGGAAAAAGGCGCTCACCAGGGGCACATAGAGCACGCCGCCGCCCACACCGGCCAGGACCGCGACAATGCCCAGAACAAAGCAGAAAAACAGGAGAACCAGAGGCATGACCCACCAGGCGGTGCCGCCCCCCCCCTCGGCAGCAGCCGATGCCGTTGCGGCAAAGGCCGGGGTTGCAAGAAGCCATGCACCTGACAGCATGCACATGAACCGGACTGTTTGCAAAATCTGTTTGACCATAAATGACTTCCTCCCTTGGATAATGTGGCGCAGCAGGCATGCTTGTGAAAAAAAACACAAATCAGAAATCTCCATTACGGGGAATTGGAAAAAATGTCAAAGGGAAATATTTATCCAATAATTCACTGAATTATTGATAAATATGACGATTGCATCGGCCGCAGGGCCTACGGCCCGAGTTCCAGGGAGTCGGAAAGACGGCCCGGCCTCTTGTCATGCCTGAAAAAAAAGGGTAGCCTGATGATCCAGTGGCTGGGTGTTGCGCAAACTCGTATGAAACTTCAGCTGAACGTCTAGGCAAGCAATTGCGTTGGTAAAGCGTCCTTCAATACCGGCCAAAGGCCAGTGAGGACAGGGAGACTGCATGGATTTCAAAACCAAAAAATTTTCCCGCCGGGATATCTTGTTCGGTCTTGGCCGAAACTTCAGGCAGCAGGATGCGGCTGGCGCCAGAACCGGGTTTGGATGGCAGGCCAAGGAGATCGATGCACAGATGCGCGCGGGGGACTATCAGGCGGCTGCAGAGACCCTGTAGCGGGTGCT
>CAZUMF010000055.1:0-20031 GCA_964621385.1 uncultured Desulfohalobiaceae bacterium | reverse complement strand
TCCACCGGTAAGATACGCGGCCCTATGGGCTGCAAGCGAGCGAAGCGAAGCAATCCTTCAGAAAAGCCTCTTGTCAGGGATTGCTTCGGCGAAGACGCCTCGCAATGAAGGGTTACGGCGACAGTATGCCGGTAAAACAAAGTTTCTTCATTGATCAACCAGAGGCAGGGCTGAAACCTGAAACCAGACACCCCTCCGGGCCGGAGGCTGAAACCTCAACAAGAGGCAAGAAATAAAAGATGTCCAATAAATCCCTCAGATTTACGTGTCCTGTAAAGAACTCTGTATTCTCTCAAGCTTCATCAAATTGATTTTTTTATATTCAGCAATATTAAATCTTCAATCTTCAATAGCCAATCCTCTCGAACAGGCCTTAGGTGGATTGGGCGTTTTTGAGCAGTGACCCCACCAGGTTGCTCGTGCTCAGCCCCGCTTCCAGATCCACCAAAACAATCCGCCCTCCGTAGGCCTCCACGAATTCACGGCCAACCACGATTTTATCGGCATAATCACCGCCCTTGACCAGGACATCCGGCTTGATGGATTCAAGAAGCTGCTGCGGGGTGTCTTCAGCAAACACGATCACCAGGTCCACACATTCCAGGGCGGAGAGGATCGCTGCCCGGTCGTCCTGCCTGAGGATCGGCCGCCGGGGACCTTTCAGCCGGGAAACTGAATCGTCGGAATTCAGGCCGACCACCAGCCGGTCCCCCTGGGCCGCGGCTGCCTGCAGGAGCTTGACATGCCCGGGATGCAGGATATCAAAACAACCGTTGGTGAAGACAATCCGCTGCTCCTGCTGCTGCCACCGCTGAATGGTTTCCAGTCCGGGCCGGGCGGAGAGCACTTTGGGCGGCCCCCAGACAATTTCTGACAGGAGGTGTTCCAATTCATCTCTGTGCACCGGCCTGGTGCCCAATTTTCCCACCACGATGCCTGCGGCCCGGTTTGCGATTTCAGCCCCCTGCTTCCAGGAGCATCCAGCGGCCAAACAGCCGGCCAGCGTGGCGATCACTGTATCCCCGGCTCCGGAGACATCAAAGACCTCCCGGGTCCTGGCTGGAATGTTCACGGGTTCGGCTCCCCCCTGAAACAGGACCATGCCCTGGCGCCCCCTGGTCACGAGCAGGGCGTCCAATGCCAGTTGTTCCACCACAGCAGCGGCTTCTGAAAAAAATGCATCCGTCTGCCGGGAGTCGATTCTGGAAACGGCCTCGAATTCCTTGATATTCGGGGTGACACACTGAGCCCCCTGATACTTGGCCCAGTCCAGGCCTTTTGGATCCACAAGCACCATGACCCCGCGGGATCGACAGCAATGGATGATCTCCTGGCAGACCTTCGGGGTCAGCAACCCCTTGCCGTAATCCGAAAGCACCACAACACAGCCCGGCTGGATGGCCGACCGGATCGCATCCAAGAGCATGTCTGCCCAGGCATCACTCACAGCAACGGGCTGTTCCTCATCAATCCGCAGCAATTGCTGCTGCCGGGCCATGATCCTGGTCTTGGTGATGGTGGCAAAAGCAGGCTGAGCAATGCCCAGATCGACAATACCCTGCTCGTTGAGCATCTGCTGCAGGTGGAGCCCGCCGGGGTCCTGGCCGCGCAGGCCGCAGAGCTGAACCGAGGCCCCAAGGCCGGCCAGATTGGCGGCCACGTTTCCCGCCCCGCCCAAGGCCCGGGTCTGCTCCCGGCAATGCAGGACCGGTACAGGGGCCTCCGGAGAAATCCGGGAGACATCGCCCCAGGTATAACAATCCAGCATGACATCTCCGACCACGACAACCCTGGCTCTGCTAAAATCAGGCAGTCGATCCGGCGTATGATTGTGGATTGGGGATTGTGGATTGGGGATTGAAAAAAATTCCATGCACGTCTGCTCCTGACTCAGAAGACCCGTCCCACCGGTTCCACCATATCCGTGCCCACATGCACCGCCACAGCCTGAAACAGGCTGCTCACCCGCAGCACAAGGCGGTTGTCGCCCTTTTTGCGGTCGATGATCCCCTCCACGCCCTTGAAGGGACCGCTCACCACCCGGACGGTCTGCCCTTGTTCAAGATACTCGTGCGGATAGACATGGGCCTCGCTGTCAATGACCGTTTTGATGTGCTGGAGTTCCCGGATCAGACCGGCCTGATCCGGGACTTCGATCACCCTGGCGATCTGGCTGGAGCACACGGCCTTATACCGTTCATAATCATCGGCCTTGAAAAAAACATACCCGGAAAACACCGGCACCAGACTGTGCCGGACGCGTTTTTGCCCGGGTTGACGCCGAAGGATCAAAGGCAGATAATACCCGATGTTTTCACGGATCAAAAAAGCGGCCAGTTTTTTTTCCCGGCGGCTTTTGGTATGCGCGATACGCCAGACCCGTCCTTGGGTCTCGGCCTCAGAGCGCTCGAACACATCCCTCGGAAAGAGAGAAACCGGATTATGATGCAGTGCTTCCGTCATCGAGACCCAAACCTTAAAATGAGGCAAGTAATATCACAAAATGCCCAATAATTACCTCAAACCCCAACGTCCTGAAATACTGTCCCCGGCCGGCAACAAAGACATGTTTCTCGCCGCTCTGGCCGCCGGGGCCGACAGCATATATTGCGGCCTGAAGCATTTTTCCGCCAGAATGGAGGCTGACAACTTTTCCATCGCCGAGCTGGCCGCCCTGCGGGAAGCCGCGAGCGCCCAGGGCAGCCGCACCTACTGCGCCTTCAACACCCTGATCAAGCCCGGCGACCTCCAGGCGGCCGGGCGTCTCCTGGATCGCCTCATCCGGCACGTTCAGCCACAAGCCCTTATTTTTCAAGACCTTGCACTCCCCGGCCTGGCCAGAGAACTCGGATTTCAGGGCGAACTCCATCTGTCCACTCTGGCCAACCCCGGGACCCTCTCCGGCCTGCCCGCCATCGCCTCCTTGGGCGTCAATCGCCTGGTGCTGCCCAGAGAGTTGAATATCGAAGAAGTGCAGCGTCTGTCAGAAGCATGCCCCCAGGGCCTTGATCTGGAGGTCTTCATCCACGGCGCCCTGTGCTACGGGGTCTCCGGCCGCTGTTACTGGAGCTCCTGGCTTGGCGGCAAAAGCAGTCTGCGGGGACGCTGCGTCCAGCCCTGCCGGAGGCTGTACAGCGCTGCCCCCGGGACCAAACGCTTCTTTTCCTGCCTTGATCTCAGCCTGGACGTTCTGGTCAAACCCCTTCTGGAAATCCCCGGGGTCGCCGCCTGGAAAATCGAAGGCCGGAAAAAAGGCCCCCACTATGTGTTTTACACCACCAAGGCCTACCAGCTTCTCCGGGACCACCCCGCGGACAACCAGGCCAAAAAACAGGCCCTGGACTACCTGCACCAGAGTCTCGGCCGCAAGACAACCCACTCGAATTTTTTGCCCCAGCGTCCGCACAACCCGATCCAGCCGGATCAGGACACCGGATCCGGCCTGTTCATCAGTAAACTGGGCAAAACTGCAACCAACCGATACTTTCTCCGTCCCCGCCGGGACCTCCTCCCCGGCGATCTGCTCCGAATCGGCTACCAGGATCTACCGGGACATCAGCTGACCAGGATCAAGAAATACATCCCCAAAGGGAGCCGCTACCAGCTACCCAGGCAGGACACAACTCCGGCCCCGGGGACCCCGGCTTTCCTTATCGACCGCCGGGAGCCGGAACTCCGGGATCTCCTGCAGCGGAGGCAGCAGACGCTTTCCGAACAGCCCCCGATCCAGCCGACGGCCTCACGGTTTGAGCCCACACCACGGCCACCGGCATCAAAAGCCAGAAAACGACGTATCATGCGCGTCTTTTCGGATATCCCCATCGGAAAACTGAGCGCCGGGGACGGGCTCTGGCTCACGCCCTCCCTGATCCGCCATTTGAGCAAAACCCTGATCCCCAAACTCTGGTTCTGGCTGCCTCCAGTCATCTGGCCCAACGAGGAAGCAGCCTGGAGTAGAAGCATTAAAGCATTCACGGCCCGGGGAGCGAAGGCCTTTGTTCTGAATGCGCCCTGGCAGATCGGCCTGTTCCCGTCCCTGGACAGACACGAAATCTGGGCCGGCCCCTTCTGCAACATCAGCAATGCCTATGCCGTATCCCAGCTCCAGGACATGGGCTTTGCCGGCGTCTTTGTCAGTCCCGAACTGAACCGGGAGGACTTTTTGAGCCTGCCCCCCTCTTCCCCTCTGCCGTTGGGGATTGTCCTGGCAGGGTCCTGGCCCTTGTGCATCTCCAGATTTCCCGCCTCCGAAATCCAGACCGCACAGCCCGTCACCAGTCCCAAAAACGAGACCTCCTGGGTGATCAAGCAAGGGCAGAACTTCCTCCATTTCCCCAATTGGAATCTCGATATTTCCGCCCATAAGACAGCACTGGAACAGGCCGGCTATGCCCTGTTCGCCACTCTCCATCACAAGCGTCCGCCCACGATCCCCAAAGCGCAGCGCAGCAGCACCTTTAACTGGGATCTGCGCCTGCTTTAGGATTTAAGATTGAAGATTTAAGATTTAAGATTGCTGAATACAAATTTTTTTAACGGAGGGCCGTTCAAAAAATTTCCTTGAGCATGGCTTCCCCGTCCTGGGCCTCTTCTTTCCCACTGTCCCGGCCTGGTTCCTGCTGCGTCCCCGCTCCTCCAGCCGGGGAAATTTTTGTGGGCTGAGTCCCGGCCTTGAAGGGCAGGACATAGGTTTTTTCGCTGCCTGGTCCGGCCAGAAGCCCGTTTTTCGCATCGATGCGGGCCATGACCACCCCGGGCGGCCGCGTAAAATCCTGGACAGGATAGGCACCTTCCACGGCTTGCCGATAGCCCAGCCAGATGGGGGCAGCGGCCCGGGATCCGGTTTCGTATTTTCCCATGGGCCTGGGCTCGTCAAACCCCACAAAGACCCCGGTCAGCAGATACGGGGCAAACCCCATAAACCAGGCATCCTTCTGGTCGTCGGTGGTTCCTGTTTTCCCGGCCACAGGGCGGTTCAAGGCCTTGACCCGCCAGCCGGTGCCGTGCTGCACCACCTGCTGCATGAGGGAAGTGATAATATAGGCGGTTTGCCGGCTGATGGCCTGATGCGTTGCCGGCTGCCCGGTATACAGGGTCTGTCCCCAGGCATCCTCCACTTTCACAACCAGTCTGGGTTCAACTGTTGATCCGCCCCTGGGAAAAGCCGAATAGGCCTCGCAAAGATTCAAAAGGCTCACCGAGGCAGACCCCAGGCTCACGGACAGATTGCGCGGAAATTCAGCTTCCAGCTGCAGCTGCCTGGCCCGTTGGATCACCGTGTCGATACCGATTTGCCGGGCCACCCGAATGGTCACCAGATTTCTGGAACTGACCAGAGCGGTGCGCAGCAGGGTCGGCCCGAAGGAGGTCAGTTCGTAATTCTCCGGTTTCCAGGTGGTCTGGGTTGATTTGTCGGTGTAGACCACCGGGGCGTCCAAAAGCACGGAGGCCGGAGTCAAGCCATTGTCCAGGGCCGCGGAATAGACAATGGGCTTGAAGGCCGAGCCGGTCTGCCGCCTGGCCTGGGTGGCCCGGTTGAATTGGCTCTGTTCAAAAGAATAGCCGCCCACCATGGCCAGGACATCCCCGTTCTCCGGGAGCAGGGAAATCAAAGCGCCTTCCACCACGGGTTTTTGCCTGAGTTCAAGCTGAAGTCCTGCTTCGCCTTCCTTCTGCTCGGGAGCCGGCGCGGCCCAGACCACGTCGCCGGGCTTGAGCACTTTCCTCGCGTCTTTGATCGAAGGGACTTCCTCAGGGGCCTTGGCCGGATTCAGGGGCCGGCACCAGCCCATGCTTGCAACATCGATCCAGGCCTCCTGGCCCTGGAAAAAAACCCCGGCCCCGTCTTTGGAAACCTCCTGTACCAGAACCCGGAACCACTCCCCCGGCCCCGGCGTATCCTCGTTTTCAGAGGCCTTTTCGAGAAATCCGGCGTAATGCTCCTCAGTCAAATGCTCGATCGGCCCGCGCCAGCCCCTGCGCCGGGTCGAGGCTTCCAGTCCCTTGCGCAGCGAGGCTTCCGCCGCCCGTTGATGCTTGAGATCCACAGTGGTATAGACCTTGAGGCCGCCCCCATAGGTCGCCTCCTCCCCGAATTCCACCAGAAGCCAGCGACGGACCTCCTCCAGAAAAGACGCCCCGATGGTCCAGGATGGATCCGGCATGGAGGCATAGTCAAGGGGCTCCTCCAGGGCCTGGCCATACCGCTCGGCATCAATCCAGCCCAACTTCAGCATATGCCGCAGAATGGCCATCTGACGGATCTTAGCCTTGCCGGAGCGCTTGTAGGGATCGTAATGGGAGGGGGCCTTGGGCAGGGCGGCCAGCAGGGCGGCTTCGGCCAGACTCAGATCTGAAGCGTGCTTGGCAAAATAGGTCCTGGCCGCGGCCTCAATGCCGTAGGCGGAATGGCCGAAATAAATCTGATTGAGATAAATGGTCAGAATTTCATCCTTGTCCAGATTTTTTTCCAGCCTGTACGCCAGGATGGCTTCTTTCAATTTTCGTTTATAGCTTCGTTCCGGGGTCAACAGCAGGGACTTGATGACCTGCTGGGTGATGGTGCTGCCCCCCTGGACAATATCTCCGGCCATCAAATTTTTGATGACCGCCCGGACAATACCCATGAGATCGATTCCGGGATGTTCATAAAAACTCGCGTCTTCCGCGGCCAGGAAGGCATCCGGCACATGCGGGGGCATCTTGCTCAACGGCCGCAGGAACCTGTTTTCCCGGCTCAGATAGCCGAGGACCTCATTGTTTCTGCTGAAAACCGTACTCGTCAGAGGGGGATTATAGTCTGTAATGGTCTTGATCTTGGGCAGATCCTTGACCGCCCAGAAATAGACTCCGATCCCTCCGGCAGCGGCCCCAAGACAGCAGAGCCCAAAAAACAGAACAAGGCCCAGCACAAGTTTTTTCATACGAAACGGAGCTTCCCCTTTCCCAATAGATCATGAAGATGGACCAGGCCCTGCAAGACCCGCTCCCTGTTGACCACCGGCAGGACCGTGATCGCGGCGAGCTCCATCCGCTCCAGGACCAGGGCCCCTTGCTCATCGGGTTCTGCATATTTCGGATCCCGGGTCATAAACCTGTCCACCGCTTCCTGAAGAGCCAACCGCCCCCGGCAGACAAGCCGCCTGACATCGCCGTCCGTGAGGATCCCCAGCAGGCGCTGCTGATCATCCAGCACCACGACCGTTCCCAGTCCGCCCTGATCCAGCACGGCCAAAGCCGCCTCCAGGCTCACGCCGGACTGAATCACCGGCAAGTCCCGGGTGTGCATAATGGCCTTCACCCCCATCCTGAGCTGCCGTCCCAGATCGCCCCCGGGATGAAACCGCTGAAAATCCTCGGAGCTGAACGACTTCCATTCAATCAGACCCACGGCCAGGGCATCCCCCACAGCCAGGGCCGCCGTGGTGCTCGCCGTGGGAGCCAGCCCCAGAGTGCAGGCTTCCCTGGGCACCCGGGTACTGATCACCACATCACACAACCCGGCCATTGTCGACTGCAGAGCGCCGGTAAGACCGATCACCTGCGCTCCAAGGCTGACGAGCACAGGCAGGATCGCATTGAGTTCATCGGTTTCCCCGCTGTTGGACAGGGCCAGAACCACATCTCCGGCCTTGATCAGTCCGAGATCGCCGTGCGCTCCTTCCACTGGATGGAGGAAATAGGCGGCTGTTCCGGTGCTGCTCAAGGTTGCGGCAATTTTCCGGCCCACCAGCCCGGATTTGCCCACACCCGTGACCACGACCCGTCCGGAACAGCCGGCCAGCAGGGTCAGGGCCTGAACAAACCCCGGGCCGAGATCCCGGCTGACCTGCCTGAGGCCTTCGATCTCAATGGCCAGGACTTCCTGGGCCAGCCGGATCCACCTATAGTGCTCCGCGTGCCCCTCTTCCGAATCTTGGGTTTGTTTCATATCATTGCTGTGTATCATCTCTCTCTCCCGGAGCACTATCTCTTTGCCCAACGGGCCAGACCCGTTGGGCAATGGGCCCTGCCAGGAGACTCCACCTCGGCTCTCCAGCCTGAAACAATCACAATTCAACTCTCCAAAAGCTTTCACCGGTGTAACCTGAAAATCTGTCTGCGGATTTTCAGGTTTCGAGACAGAGCTTGCCATACCCTTCTTTGGGCAGTTCCGGATAGCAGCCGTCAAAGCAGGCCCGGCAATAGCCGTCCTCTGCATCCACCGCCTGCATCAGTCCCTCCAGGGACAGATAATGCAGGGAATCCAGGCCGATAAACCGAGCGATATCCGGCACCGAATAATTCGCGGCAATGAGTTCTCCTTTTGAGGAAAAATCAATGCCGTAATAACAGGGATGCCGGATCGGCGGGCAGCTGACCCGCAGGTGGAGTTCCTTGGCCCCGAGTTCCCGCAGCTTTTTCATGCGGGTCCTGATGGTGGTCCCGCGCACGATGGAATCTTCAACGATCACGATCCGTTTTCCCTTGATCATTGCCTTGACCGGATTGAGCTTGACCCTGACTCCGAAATCCCGCATACCCTGGGAAGGCTGGATAAAGGTCCGTCCGACATAATGATTGCGGATCATGGCGTTTTCATAGGGCAGCCCGGATTTCTGGGCAAAACCCACAGCGGCGTAGACCCCGGAGTCCGGGAAGGGCATGCAGAAATCCGCGTCAACCGGGGACTCTTCTGCCAGCACAGCCCCCATTTTTTTGCGGCGGGCATAGACATTCTCCCCGAAAACCACGGAATCGGGCCTGGCAAAATAAATCAGTTCAAAAATACAGGACCGCCGAGTCTTTTTCGGGAGGACCTGCCGTGCGGTCATCCTGCCCTGTTCCAGGACCACCATCTCGCCTGGTTCCACTTCGCGGATATATTCGGCGTCCAGCAAATCAAGGGCGCACGTCTCCGAAGCCAGAACCGTGGTCGCCCCCACCCGCCCGATGACCAGAGGACGGAAGCCCCAGGGATCTCTGACCCCGATGATCTTTTCATTGGCCTGAATCAATAAGGCATAGGCCCCGTGCACCCGCTGGCAGGCCATGGCCACCGCCTCTTCAATGGACACTCCGTTGCAGTTCTTGGCCACAAGATGCATGAAGATCTCGCTGTCCATGGAGGTCTGAAACAGGGAGCCCTCGTTTTCCAATTCCCGGCGCAGTTCAAGAGTATTCAGGAGATTGCCGTTATGCCCGATGGCCAGATGCAGATCCCGAAAATGGACCATAAAAGGCTGGGCGTTGCGCAGCAGGGAAGCCCCGGTTGTGGAATACCGGATGTGGCCGATGGCGTTGCGGCCCTTGAGTTCATGCCCGAGATGCCGCTCACTGAACACATCGGCCACCAAACCCATGCCACGCTGCTCCCGGAGCTTGTCTCCATCCCAGGTCACGATGCCGGCGCTTTCCTGTCCCCGGTGCTGGAGGGCGTACAACCCGAAATAGGCCAGCCTGGCGGCCTCCGGATGATTGTATATCGCCACCAGTCCGCAGTATTCCTTCTTTATATTTTTATCCATATTTTTATCCCGTGTTACTATCCAGGGCGTTTCTCCTTCCGCAAACATGAAAATTTTTACAGGGCCAAATATGGATAAAAATATCTCTTTGAAATACTTTCGAAATCAACAAAATTACCTTATACATCAGTTCAGACCTCGTACCGACATTACGCCGTTGAACCTTAACGCTCTAAAATAATGAATAATGTCTGAAATATTCAAAAAATTTGACGTTCATTTGGTTTCTGGTTTCAGGTGTCGGGTGTCGGGTGTCTGGAAAGGCAAAATCCGCAACCTCGTATGAAACTTCATTTTCTTTTTCGATCAAACTGGATGTCTGAGGCCGGAGGCAGGGCTGAAACCTGAAACCAGACACCCCTCCGGGGCGTAGGCCCCTCTGGGCCGGAGGCTGAAACCCCAAAATGAGGCAAGAAATATCACAAGATGTCCAATAAATCCCTCAGATTTACGCGTCCTGTAAAGAGCTCTGCATTTTCGATCAGGCCTCATTCATACCAAAATATATGCTGATCCACAACGCATAATCACCAACAACGACTTCTATTATTCAAAACAACACCTTACTATAAAAGAGGCAGGGTGGATCAGCATGGATCAGCATGGATCAGCATAATATTCCTGGAGACTGCAGACATCCATGCCCCGGGAGCGGAGCTCCTCCATGGCCAGGGTCAGGGCCCTGGCGCCGGCCACGGTGGTGGTGTAGGGGATTTGATAGAGAATCGTGGCCAACCGGATGGCTGAAGAATCCTGAACCGTCAGTTTTCCGGAATAGGTATTGATCACCAGATCGATCTGATCAATGATATCCAGAACATTGGGATGGTCCTCATAGACTTTGTTCACGGTTTCCACTGTGATGCCCTGTCTGGAAAGAAAATCCGCCGTGCCTCTGGTGGCGATCAGGCGCAATCCCAGCCTGGACAAATTTCTGGCCGGATCAACGACTTGGGGCTTATCCCGATTATTCACCGAGATAAAGACCGTTCCCTGATTTGGAATCATCAAGCCGGCCCCGAGCTGACTCTTCATGAAGGCCAGGCCGACATTACGGTCGATGCCCATGGACTCGCCCGTGGAACGCATCTCCGGACCGAGCAGGATGTCCGCACCGGAAAACCGGTTGAACGGAAGGACCGCCTCTTTGACTGAAATGTAGCCCGACTTGCGCTTCGACCAGGGATCCAGATCCCTGAGTTTTTCGCCGAGCATCACCCTGGTGGCGATTTTCGCCAGAGGCACTCCAGTGGCCTTGCTCACAAAAGGCACGGTGCGCGAGGCCCTGGGATTGACCTCCAGGATGAAGACCTGTTCGTTCTGAATGGCGAACTGAATATTCATCAGGCCCACCACCCCGATCTCCAGCCCCAGGGCCTCGGTCTGGGCCTCCAGTTCCTTCACCAGGTCCGGACTCAGGGTATAAGGCGGCAGAACACAGGCGGAATCCCCGGAATGAACCCCGGCCTCCTCGATATGCTCCATAATGCCCGCCAGATACACCTGCTCTCCGTCGCAGAGCCCATCCACATCCACTTCCACGGCGCCTTCCATGAATTTATCCAGCAAGATCGGATGATCAGGGGATATCACCGCGGCCTCCCGGAAATAATTGAGCATGTCCTCCTGATCATACACAATTTCCATGCCCCGCCCCCCCAGGACATAGGACGGTCTGACCACCAGGGGATAGCCGATCCTCTCGGCCACATCCAGAGCCCCTTCCTCGGAACTGGCGGTTCCGTTTTCCGGCTGCCGGAGATCGAGTTTGTTGAGCAGGGCCTGAAAGCGTTCCCGGTTTTCAGCCCGGTCGATGCTGTCCGGCGAGGTGCCGATGATCTTCACCCTGTTTTCGAGAAGCGGCAGGGCCAGGTTCAAAGGGGTCTGCCCGCCGAACTGCACAATGACGCCGTCCGGCTCCTCCAGTTCAATAATATTCAGCACATCCTCCAGGGTCACCGGCTCGAAATACAGGCGGTCCGAGGTATCGTAATCAGTGCTGACCGTCTCCGGATTGGAGTTGACCATGATGGATTCAATGCCCATTTCCTTCAAGGCGAAGGAGGCATGCACACAGCAGTAGTCGAACTCGATCCCCTGCCCGATCCGGTTGGGACCGCCGCCCAGGATCATGATCTTCTGCTTGGCGCTTGCCCGGCTCTCATTTTCCTGTTCGTAGGTGGAGTAAAAATAGGGGGTGTAGGCCTCAAATTCGGCCGCACAGGTATCCACAAGTTTGTACCCGGGCAGGATGCCGCTTTGTTTGCGCAAGGCCCGGACAGCACGCTCGCTGCTGTTCCAGAGCGTGGCCAGCTGCTGATCGGAAAACCCCATGGCCTTGGCTTTGCGCAGCAGTTCCCAGCCCCGGGCTGGCCCGTCTTCAAACTCCCCGCGGCCCTGTGTGGCCAGGACCTCTTCAAAATCGACGATCTCCCTGATTTGCGCCAGAAACCAGGGATCAATCCCGGTGATGGCATAGATTGCCTGCTCCGGCATGCCTCCCAGCAGGGCCTGGCGCAAGACCAGCAGCCTCTTGGAGTGGGGTCTTTTCAGTTCAGCCTCCACGTGCTCGCGATCCATGACCGTCTTCTGAAATGAGGCTCCCAGACCCGGCCGGCCTATTTCCAGGGAACGGAGTCCCTTCTGCAGGGCCTCCTTAAACGTCCGGCCGATGGCCATGGTTTCCCCGACGCTCTTCATGGAGGTACTGAGTTCATCCGGGACACTCGTAAACTTTTCAAAGGTGAACCTGGGGATCTTGACCACGCAATAATCAATGGTCGGCTCGAACGAAGCCATGGTCTCCCGGGTGATGTCACTGGGCAGTTCATCCAGGGTATAGCCCACAGCCAGTTTGGCGGCAATCTTGGCGATGGGAAATCCGGTCGCTTTGGAAGCCAGGGCCGACGATCTGGACACCCGGGGGTTCATTTCAATGACCATCATGTCCCCGTTGTCCGGATTGACCGCAAACTGGACATTCGATCCGCCGGTCTCCACCCCGATTTCCCGCATGATGGCCAGAGAGGCGTTGCGCATGGCCTGATACTCCACATCGCTCAAGGTCTGAGCCGGGGCCACGGTCACGGAATCACCGGTGTGCACCCCCATGGGATCCACGTTTTCAATGGAACAGATGATGACACAATGATCCTTTGCGTCCCGCATGACTTCGAGCTCATATTCCTTCCAGCCCAGGAGCGATTCCTCGAGCATCACCTCCGAGGTCATGCTGGCGGCCAGGCCCTGCTTGCAGATGACCAGGAGCTCCTCAGAATCATGGGCCACGCCCCCGCCGGTGCCTCCCAGAGTATAGGCGGGGCGGACAATGATCGGAAAGACAAGGGTTTCGCTCAGGGCCTGGACATCCTCCAGGGAGCCGGCAATGCCGCTCTTGGGGACCTGCAGCCCGATATCCTCCATGGCCTGTCGAAACTGGAGGCGGCTTTCCGCTTTTTGAATAGCCGGCAGGGAAGCCCCGATAAGTTCGACACCGTACCATTCCAAAACACCCTTCTCCGCAAGGGTCACCCCGATATTCAAAGCGGTTTGCCCGCCAAGGGTCGGCAAAAGGGCATCCGGTCGTTCTTTATCAATTATTTTTTCAACAACTTCCGGAGTAATGGGCTCGATATAGGTGCTGTCCGCCAATTCCGGATCGGTCATGATCGTGGCCGGATTTGAATTGACCAGCACCACTTCATAGCCCTCCTCTTTCAGGGCTTTCAGGGCCTGGGTCCCGGAATAATCGAACTCGCAGGCCTGACCAATGACGATCGGCCCGGAGCCGATAAGCAAAATTCTCTTGATGTCGGTTCTTTTCGGCATATCCAAAGTCACACGCGTTTGATGTTGCAATCAGCCCGGCAAGAGGTGTACTCTATTTCACGCATTTGAGCAAGGAAGCCCCCTGCCTCTTGACAACCCGGGTTCGACCTCTTACCTTCTTGATCAGAAAAGTTGTGTGCAATCTTCAGCCGTCAGCAACCGGCGCGAACCGCCATATGAGGACTCCAGCATTGACCGGACAACCTTTAAATTGTTTTCCAGCGGGCAGCAAAGTGACCATTGCCCACCTGGACGCTTGCAGAGGCGCCAAATCAAGACTGTACTCCATGGGTCTCATACCGGGAACCGAAGTTGAAATCACGTCAGGCGGCTGCGGGCCCTGCCGCATGAAGGTTCGCAACAGCGAACTGGTTCTGGGGCACGGCATGGCTTCAAAAATTCTGGCTTTCAAAGCCGAGTGAGCGTTTCATTCTCACCGTACGATTTTTCAGACATGGCAGAACAACCGATCCCCCTGCGTCAACTTTCCGTGAGACAGAAGGCCAGAATCGTTACCCTCAAAGCCTCCGGCGAACTCGGCCGACGCATCCGGGATATGGGATTGCTGCCGGGGGTTGAAATCACTGTCCTGCACCGGGCCCCGCTGAAGGACCCCGTCGCCTTGAAAGTCAACGACTTCACCCTCTCCCTGCGCAACAACGAAGCCGACGAAATCCTGGTCCAGCCGCTTCAAGATTAAACGCCTATGCCCGCTTCCCTCCAGCCGTTGCAACCAGGCCAGTTTTTCCGGGCTGGAGCCGTTGCCGTAATCAGCAATGCTTCCGGACTGATCCTGTGTTGTGAACGGACCGATACGCCCGGAGCCTGGCAACTGCCCCAGGGAGGACTCAAGGAACAGGAGTCCCCCCTCCAGGCGGCCTATCGTGAACTCCGGGAAGAGACAGGCCTGTTTCCGGAACACCTCACCTGGCTGGCCTCTTGTGCAGATCCGCTGGTCTATGAACTGCCTGCCGAACTGCGCAATGCCAGAGTCGGCCGGGGGCAGGTCCTGTATGGCTTTCTGTTTCGGCTGCAGGGAAGCGAAGAGACCAGCGCGGTGCACCTGGGGGAAGAATTCAGATCCTGGACCTGGATGTCCTTTCCAGAACTCCTTGCGGCTGTTGTTGCCTTTCGAAAACCGGTCTATCACACACTAGCTGCCTGGGTGCAGAGCCTGCCGAAAGACCTCTTGGTCGTCAAGCATCAAGCGCACCTCCTGTTGTCCGACCCGTTCGAGCCTGACCGTTGAGGCACTGCCTGCATTCAGCTCTGGAATCTCGCCTCGCAGCCGCACCAGATCGCCGTGATCCAGGGCAGCCTTCGAATATTCCAGCGGGTCATCCTGAGCCGGGTTTTGGCCGCCGGCGCGAAGGGTCCTGGCCAGGACCTGTTCGTACCGGCGTTTAATGTCGGTCAGCACACAGTGCCGGCGCAAATCGAGTTTGATAGACAGCACGCAAGCTCCCTCCAGTGAGGTATCGGTCCTATTTCTGCCGGCTTCAGTCTTCATACTTGAATTGTTCGGCTGTTTCCAGTAAGCAGACGGCATGCCCTGCGTCCAGTACATTATCAACGGTCAGGTCCAGGGGGTCGGGTTTCGTCCCTTTGTCTATCGCCTGGCCATCCAATACAATTGCGTCGGTCATGTGCGCAACTCCCCGGATGGAGTGGAAATCATCCTTCACGGGGACAATCGGGAGCTTGATGCCTTTGATGCAGATCTGTCCCAGACTCTTCCCCCTCTGGCCGCGATCACCTCGCTGAACAGACACCGACTCCTTGATCAGCCCGCTCCCCAGGCATTTACCATCAAAGACAGCCGGTCCGGGACGGGTCACCAGGTGCTCATCAGTCCGGACATCGCCACCTGCCGGGATTGCCTGCAGGATATCGCCACCCCGGGGAATCACCGCTACGGCTATGCCTTCACCAACTGCACCAACTGCGGCCCCAGATTCACCATCACCCAGTCCATTCCCTATGATCGGGCTCAGACTTCCATGGCCTGCTTCCCCATGTGCCCGGCCTGCCGCAAGGAATACGACAATCCCCTGAACCGGCGGTTTCATGCTCAGCCCAACGCCTGTCCAAACTGCGGCCCCGAACTCTGGTACACGGATTCCAGCGGGGAACGGCTCAATACGAACCAGGATTGTCTGTTGCAGGCAGCCCGGGATGTGTCCCAAGGGTGCATTGTGGCCATCAAAGGCCTCGGAGGATTCCATCTGGCCTGCCGGGCCTGGGACGAGCAGAGCATCAAGACCCTGCGCCGCAGGAAACAGCGCAAGGACAAACCCTTGGCGCTCATGGTCCCGGACCTGGAAACAGCCGAGGCCGTTGCCGTTCTTTCCGAATCGGAAAAAGGCTGGTTGTGCTCCAGGCAACGACCCATCGTTCTCAGCCTGAAAAAAGACACCGGGCCGCTCCCGGACGCCCTGGCTCCTGACACGAAGCGCATCGGCCTCATGCTGCCTTACACCCCCATGCATTATCTCCTGTTGCAAGCCTATGCCCAGGTGACGGAAAACACAATGCCTCCGGCCCTGGTCATGACCTCCGGCAATAGAAGCGGGGACCCCTTGGCCCTGGGCAATCGAGAAGCCTTGGACCAGCTCGCTCACATCGCCGACCGATTTCTCCTGCACAACCGGGACATCCTCATTCGCTGCGATGATTCCGTCCTCGGCATCAGCCCGACAGACAAACGCACTGTTTTTTTCCGGCGCGCCAGGGGCTTTGTTCCCGCCCCGCTTGTGTTGCCGGCCTCAGGCCCCAGTCTTCTGGGACTCGGGGCCGAAAAAAAATCATGTGTCTGTCTGACAAAGGACAACCGGGCCTATGTCTCCCAGCACCTGGGCGATCTGATCAGCAAGGCTTCTTTTGAGTTTTTCCAGCAGACCATTTGTCATCTTCAAACCATTCTCGACATCAGGCCACACGCACTCGTCACCGATCTGCACCCGGATTTTTTAAGCTCCCAATACGCTGATGAATGGCCGCATCTGCCTGTACTGCGCTTGCAGCACCATTTTGCGCATCTCTACGCCGTGCTCGGTGAAAATCAATTGGAAGGCCCCATCCTTGGACTCGTCCTGGACGGCTCGGGTCTGGGAACGGATCAGGCCCTGTGGGGCGGCGAACTGCTCTTTCTTGACCCGGCCCGGGGCCGGCAGACCCGGCTGGGCCACTTCGCCCCGGTGCCCCTTCCGGGGGGTGACGCCGCTGTTCTGGAACCCTGGAAAACGACCCTGGGGATGCTGCATGCCCTGAAGCAGGCCGGGGACGATCCCCCGGCCCCACCCTGGATAGAAGCCAAAGCAAAGGCCGCCGCCACGGTCCAGGCGATGCTGGAGGCCAACCTGAACTGCCCGGTCACCAGCAGCTGCGGCAGGCTTTTTGACGCTGTTTCCGCCTTACTGGGTCTGACGATGACCATCAGCTATGAAGGTCAAGCCGCCATCCGTCTGGAAACAATCCAGGACCGGTCTGAACAGGGGGCCTACCCCTGCCCGGTGATCAACCAAACATCCGGTTCTCTGTTGGACACCCTGACCCTGTTCCGGGCTGTTCTTACGGATTGGGAAAAAGGCGTCTCACAGGCCAGTATCAGCCGGCGTTTCCATGCCGGCCTGATCCAGGGTCTCTGCCAATGGGCGCAGACGGCTGCCCAGGCCTGTGGCGTCACAAAAATCGGACTCAGCGGGGGTGTGTTCCAGAACCTGACCCTGGCGGACGAGCTGCCGATCGCCCTTGCGCAAGCCGGACTTGAGCCTGTTGTGCACCAGGCCCTTCCGCCCAATGACGGCTGCATTGCCTTTGGACAAACGGTCTATGGCCAGTACAGTTTGAGGGACTCTAAAAGTTAATATTGAAGATTGAAGATTTAATATTGCTGAATATAAGAAAATCAAGAAGTTACCAAGGCTCTATCCAAAACATTTTCTTAATCCAAATTTCTCTATGCGTTATCTGGGCATCGATTTCGGACTGAAACGGATCGGCTTGGCCGTCACCGATCCCGGCGGCAGGCTGGCCTTTCCTCTAACAACACTGGTCAAAAAGGACAGGGCGGGTTTGTTCAGTGAACTGCTCTCGGTGCTTGAGCGCGAAAAGATCGAAGCCATTGTGGTGGGTTGGCCCCGGAGTCTCGACAATCGGGAGACCCTGCGCTGCAGACAGGTCCAAAACTTTGTCCGGCGCCTGCAGCGCCGGACCGACCTGCCGGTCTATTTTGCGGACGAAAGCCTGAGTTCAGAAGAGGCTGCACAGCGCCTCCAGGCCGCCGGGCTGTCCCCGGAGCGACGCAGAGTTCTCCTCGATCAGGAAGCCGCCGTGATCATCCTGCAACGATACCTCAATGCATGAATGTTGCTATGCACTTTATCAAATTCTTCCTTTCTTTTGCTCTTTGCCTGTGCATCGCCTTTGCAGCCCTGTTTGCCTTCAGATACCTCTCATTCCCCATCGAAGAATCCGGGAGGCAGGCTTTAATCACCATTCCGGAAGGGGCCACGTTTCAGGAAGTGGCCCGCAGGCTGCACCGGCAAAAGATCATCACGGATCCATTCAAATTCACGATCCTGGCCCGGATCAGCGGTGCCGCCTCCAAAGTTCAAGCGGGTGAATTCCGGGTCAACACCGCTTGGTCCAGGCCGAAGCTCCTGAAGACACTGGTCAGGGGGCAGGCCCTGCTTCACACCTTGCGCATTCCGGAAGGACTGACCTGGTGGGAGACCGGAAGGCTGGTTCAGGAAAGCGGTCTCACAACCTTTGACCGTTTTGAGCAGGCCGTGCACAATCAGGATCTGCTCCGGGAGTTCGAGATTCCGGCCTTGAGCGCCGAGGGATATCTCTTCCCGGAGACCTACGCCCTGCCGAGACCCGAAAACCGTGACGCCGTCCCCATTGTCCGTCTCCTGATCACGGAGTGCCTCAAGAACCTCCGTACCCACGTCTGGCCGTCGGGTCTGCCGGAACCCGCCGCAATCCATGCAATCATCACCCTGGCCTCTCTCGTGGAAAAAGAAACCGCCAAGGCTGATGAGCGCAGGCGCATAGCCGGAGTCTATGCCAACCGCCTGGACAAAGGGATGCGCCTGCAATGCGATCCTACGGTCATTTACGGAATCGGAGCTGATTTCAACGGAAATCTGACCCGCCGGGACTTGAACAACAAGGAGAATCCCTACAATACCTACCGGCATGCAGGCCTGCCTCCTGGACCGATCTGCTCCCCCGGGCTGGCCGCTCTTCAGGCCGCAGTAGACCCAGAAGACCATAACCTGTATTATTTTGTCGCCAAAGACTCAGGCGCGCACGTCTTCTCCAGGACGCTCAAAGAGCACAATGCCGCGGTGCGCAAATACCAGCTCAATCAGAAATGAAACGATCAGATCCTTTCATTTCTGATTCACAAGGAATATGAAAAAAGGGGGCGGCAGACAATCCGGATACCAAAACCAAACGGGGCTGCAAGCTCTATTTATTTTGCCTCACCCTGCAGGCAGGCCAGAATGTCCGGGTGGTGGGAAAGGGAACGTAGGAACTGCTCTGTCCGCTGATTCATCCGGTCTTTGAACAACTGCACCACCCGCCGCATGATGGAATACCCCAGAGAGGGATCTTCTTGAAACAAGCCCCACAGAACAGTTCCGGACAAGGTAATCATCCGGCTTCTCTCCACGCACACGGCGGTGGCGGAACTTTTGGTCCCTGCGATGAACGAAGACAGTCCAAAAGACCCCCCCGGCCCCACTTCGCTCAAGGTCAGAAAGCGCCCGCTTCCTGTCCGGCAATTCAGGAAAACCCGGCCGGCCAGGAGCATAAAAAACACATCCAGTTTTTCTCCCTGCCGAAAAAGCACGGTTTCTGCTGCAACGTCCTGAATGTCCGCCACATTGGCGATTTTTTCCAATTCAGCCCCGGGTAGATCCTGGAGAAGCCCAATGCTGCTGAGCTGTTGTGTATTGACCATGCGGCTCACGCTCCGATTGTGGATTGTGGATTGCGGATTGTGGTTGAAGAACCTGGATGACGTTTGGTTCCAGCCCGGGTCAGAGAACAGGGGCCAGATACTCCAGATCACCCATACGCTCCAGGGCTTCAGGGTGTTTATCCAGAGCGCGCATGATCATCCCGGTTCGATTGGCCATGATCTGCTGAAACAGCTTGGCCAGCCGGTGCATGAACTCAAATCCCAAACGCCTGTCCTCTTCGAACATGCTGGTCAGCTTGTCCACCGGCAGGGAAATCAACTCAGAAGTCTCTTTGCAGACCGCGGTGGAAGAGGCCCTGGCCCCGGAGACCAGGGAAGAAACGCCGAAGGCATAGCCTGAATTGACGCTGGTCAGAATCACGGTCAGCTCCGGCATCAGCTCCACCTGCAGCGCGACCTGACCCATGAGCACCATATAAAAGGATTCAATACGTTCATTGATGCGAAAGAGCACCGTCCCTGCACTGTAAATATTCAACTGGGCCTCGGAGGCCACTTTCAGTAGCAAATCCCGCGGCATGTCCTTCATGAGGTGAATCTTTTCCAGGTCTTCAACCCGAACCATACCCTGCTCCCGGTGACGTATCGCTTATTCTGTATCCAAAGCTGGCTCCGCCCGCAACCCAAAGGTTCCAGCTTTACTTCGTAATTTCTATGACAAGGACTTCAACTACTTCGGAGCAACACATTTTCTTGTTTTCT
>CAZUMF010000054.1:0-20207 GCA_964621385.1 uncultured Desulfohalobiaceae bacterium | reverse complement strand
AGGGTCCCGGCGCGTCCGCCCGGGGTCCAGAGCCGTATGCAGTCAAACGGTTCGTCGCTTCGGGACAGGAGGGACCGGACCGAGCCGCTGGTCAACTGGACTTCAGGCCGAGCGTAGACCGGGGCCAGCTCTTTTCCGGGTGCCTGGCCCAGCCGGCGGACCAGCCCGGGATGGGACTGCACCCCGACAATGGATCGGGCCTGATGCTCCAGCCCCTCCAGGATCCCCAGGCCCTGGCCGGCCCGGTTGCAGCAGATCCTGGGGTTCTCAAGCAGACGGTAGGCCGCGGCTGAGGGCAGACAGTCCGTGACAGACCCGCTGCGGCGGCCGGGCCTGAGCAGGTTGAGCACGCCGGCGCTTTCGCCGTCGATAAACAGGCCCAACTGTTCCGGGGGCGAGAACCGGCAGTGATGGCTCAGCCCGGGAGCGAAGCGAAACGGGACTTCGGGAGACCGGACCAGGGTCAGCCGGCCGGCGGGGCTGGTTGTTTCGGCCACAATCCCGGTTTTGGGCAGAAGCAGGGTTTTGGAGAGTCCTTTGTATTCAGAGGGCTGGACCCGGGGCTGGAGTCCGGGCTGCATGAGAGCGAAGCCGGCACACCCCAGACAGAGGCAGAGGGCCAGGGCTCGTCTGGCCGGCAGCAGGGCCAGTCCAAAGCAGGCGGAGGCCAGCAGGGCGCCTCCGGCCAGCAGGAGCAAGATCCGGGCGGCCGGGAGCAGGAACAAAAGGAGCAGAGTCAGGCCGGCCCCGGCAGCAGCACCGGACAAATCGGCGGCGTAAATCCGGTTGATCCGGAATCGGCCGCAGCTGAGGGCCAGGCCGATCCCCAGCCCGGCCCAGAAGAAGGGCAGGGCGAAGCAGCCGTACAACGCCCAGAGGGCCAGCCATTGCCGGACGGTCCAGACCATTTCCAGGGGGTTGAAACGCACGGCGCCGGCCAGGAACAGGCTCAAGGGCAGGGACAGGGCGAACAGGAGGGTCAAGAGGGGCAGGGCCCAGGTCCAGGCATCCCGGAGCCGGGTCCAGACCAGCCGGAGGGCCACCCCGCCGGTTCCCAGGCCGAGCAGGGACAGACTGATGACCATGGAGGCAAAATGATGGCCGTGCATCAGGGTGAACAGGCGGAGCAGGAGGACCTCGTAGCCCAGCACCGCAGCAGAGAGCAGGAACACGGCCGGCAGGACAAGGCGGGTCGTTTGGCCGCGGGCAGCCATACGCCCTCAATGCCCGCCGGTCAGGGGAACAAAGCGCACCGGAAGCAGGTGCCGGGTGCGCACCTCGCCGCCGGCCTCCTTGCTGACCAGGGTCAACTGCTGGACCATAAACGGGCCGCCCACGGGCAGGACCATCCGGCCGCCGGGTTTGAGCGGTTCGAGCAGGGGCGGGGGGAGGTGGTCCCCGGCCGCGGTGACCATGATCGCAGCAAAGGGAGCTTCCTCGGGAAATCCGTAATAACCGTCCCCCTGGACGGCCTGGATGTTATCGAGGCCCAAGCGCTGGAAGCGCTCTGCGGCCTGTTCGGCCAGCTCCGGGATGATCTCCACGGTGACGACCTTCCGGACCAGTTCGGCCAGAACCGCGGCCTGGTACCCGGAGCCGGTCCCCACTTCGAGGACGGTCTCCTCGGGCTCGAGATCGAGAAGATCGGTCATCAGGGCCACGATATAAGGCTGGGAGATGGTCTGCCCGTAGCCGATGGGCAGGGGGCGGTTCTGATAGGCCTGATGCCGGTGCTTCTGCGGCACGAACCTGTGCCGGGGAACCGAGGCCAGAGCCTGGAAGACCTTTTCCTGAAAGTGGTCCCGGCCGATGCTTTCGGCGGTCTCACGGACATCCTGTTTGATTTCCCGGATAAGTTCTTGCCTGAGACGCTCGAAGTCCGGCTCTGATCCGCTCCAGGCCGAGAGGGGGCAGAGCACGAGGCTGAGCCAAAGAATGGTCATGCGCATAGCCTGTCCTCCTGAATATCAAGGAATGGAGAGAGTATTGATGACACCCGTACGGATCAGTATACGCATGGCTGGATTCAAAAATCAAGGATGGGTTTGACAAGCAGCAGGTTCTTGCCCCTTCAGCCCCGGTGGAGCAGGAAGCGGTACTGCAAGAGTCGACTCGAGATACGGCTCAGCTGGAAGCCGCGCAAAGTGCAGCCTCTCAAACAAAGCACAAGCAGAAAAGACTGATGGCCAAATCCGCTGCACCTCAAGAGGCCGCTGCTCCGCAGTCTGAGCGAATCCTTGCCCTGCGCCTCGTGCCGAAAAGCGAATCCAGGGATCGGCAGCTTGACGCCTTAATGCAGAGCTCTTCACCAAGAGCTAAAGTTTGTTTCATTTTTTGGACAACTATCTGCTCATTGTAAATTCGAAGCACGAAATCCGAAATTCGAAACAAGCACGAATATCAAATTTTCAATTGACAAAAACAAAGACAGAGAAAAATAAACAATAAAAGCAAAATCTTATCGTTTTGATTTTCTGATGTTTTGAATTTTGAATTTTCTTCATTTGAAATTTGTTTCGGATTTTGTGCTTCGAATTTCGATATTTGTTCAATTTTAACAATATTACAAATATTTCTAATCATTTTAGAATGTTAAGGTTCAAAGCCGTAATGTCGGTACGAAGTCTGTAATGGGTGACTTGAACCGCTTTTTCCATTTCACGACTCCGCCGCCGCAAGGTCCGGCCCAGGATGCCCGGCCGGTGAGAGTGCACCTTCAATTCGCACCCGTCACTGAAAAATTGAGATCTGTGTGCTTAGCCGTGTTGACATATGATGACGATGAATGTATGTTGATATCAAAAGGAGGTTTTTATGCCCGGTCAACGAACGATTATCACGCTTCCAGACGAAGACAAGGCCTGGCTCGAGCAGTACAGCAGATTGCGCGGGATATCCATGGCCGAGGGTATTCGAAGTGCACTCAAACTTCTTCGGGAAAATAAACATCAAGAAACCTACCGGTCCTTGGTGGAGAGGACACGGGGAATATGGACTCAGGGCGATGGATTGACCTATCAGAGAAAACTGAGATCCGAATGGGAAGACAATGTCTGAAATTCTCCTTGACTCGGTCATCCTCATAGATCATTTCAATGGACTGATCCAGGCCACGCAGTGTATTTTGGAACTGGATCCTGACAGTGCAGTCATTTCGGTGATTACGAGAGCTGAAATCCTTGTTGGTTTTGCTGAAGATACGCTGGATGCACCAAAAGCTTTGCTGGATCAGTACAAGACCCTGGTGATCGATAAAAACATTGCAGATAAAGCTGCTTCTCTGCGACGACACCATGGCTGGAAATTGCCCGACGCTTTCCAGGCTGCGCTTGCCGTGGAATTCAATCTCCTGCTTTTGACCCGGAATAGCAAAGACTTTGATCCGCGTCATCATCCATTCGTACATATTCCTTATCAGCTTTGAGTTTTTCCTTCAAAAACAGGCCATCGGCCCGCTTTTGAAATTGAATGACAATGATCAAGAGAAGATGTTTACTGCTCCAACTTACCTTTTTCAGGATTCTGTCGTGAAATCAAGGGACAATCAGTCTTTGTTCCAAAAACCAAAATTGGATCAGTATACAATCAAACTGGCAGTCGCGGATTTCGAGGTGAACAGCATAACAGAGTAGTCGTATATTATTATATTAAATATCAGATAATTATCTGTCAGCCCTGCCTGCGGCAGGGCTGACAACCAACACTGCGGGAGGTCCATGAAGCAGGACAGGACGCGCTGGAACGAAAAGTATGACGACAACAGGGACATGGGGCCGCCGTCATCGCTGCTTGTGCAGGCTGCACCCTTGGCTCGGGGAAGGCTGGCCTTGGACCTGGCCGCCGGGATCGGCCGCAACAGTCTCTATCTGGCCCGTCAAAACTTTCGGGTCGTGGCCGTGGACTTGGCCGACGAGGTCATGCGCCGGCTTCGGGCGTTGAACGAGCCCAATATTGTTCCGGTCCAGGCCGATCTGGATTCCTTCCCCCTGCCTCCAAAACGATTCGACCTGGTCCTGTGCTGCTTTTTTCTGGATCGCCGCTTGTTTCCTTTTCTCCAGGAAAGTCTTAAAACCGGCGGCATCCTGATCTACGAATCCGCCCGGGAAACCGACCAGCCCCAGGTCAACCAGCCCAGGAACCGCAACTACCTGCTGAGGAGCAACGAGCTGCTGCACGCCTTTGCCGGTCTGCGGGTCCTGTTTTATGAGGAAGTGCTGGAAGAGGATCGCCAGGAGCCCGGGAAGCTGCGGTCCCTGGCCCGTCTGGTAGCCCAAAAGGGTTGGAGAGGGGATGAGGCGCTCCGTAGACGTATCGGTTCATCTCTGTCACAGAAAACACGAACATGAGTTGCTCCGAAGCCGGCATACCACTCTGCGGCCTTCTGGTTTTTGGCGTCGATGAGAAGCGCGACCCCGCCGGTCTGCGAAGCCGCCAGAAGACAGCGCCGCCCAGCTGACAGAAGGAGTTGCCCGCCGAGGCCCGGTTTTCTTTGAAAAGATGAATTGAACATTCGTGGGCAACGGAAGCCCATCAATGAAGGAGTTGATATGAAAAATGATGTAACGGCGGGCAGGCCCTTCAAGCAGGTTGATGTGTTCACCGAGCGGGCCGGGTACGGCAATCCTGTGGCGGTTATTTTAGAAGCCGAGGGTCTCAGCGACGAGGCGATGCAGCGGCTGGCCAGCTGGACCAATCTCTCGGAAACCGTTTTTGTGTTTCAGGATACACAGGCTGATTACCGGGTCAGGATTTTCACCCCGAGCAGTGAACTCGGGTTTGCGGGCCACCCGACCATCGGCACAGCCCATGCGGCCCTGGAGGGTGGGTTGGTGGCCGACCCCGCTTCCTTCAGCATGAACTGCCGCCTGGGACGCATCAGCCTGCGCCAGGAGGTCGGTCTGATCTGGGCCAGGGTCCCGGCCCCGAAACAGCTGCCCACCGAACTTGACGAGGCCGGACTGTCTGCGGCCCTGGGCGGGGAGCAGCCTGCGGACCCTCTGCTATTCGACATCGGTCCGGTCTGGCTGGTTGGGCGACTCGATTCAGTGGCGGCCCTGCGCCGGCTCAGTCCCCGCTGGGACCAACTGGCAGCGTTCACCAGGGAATTGGGAGACTCCACCGGCTTGGCCCTGTATGCCTTTACCGAAGAGGACGGTATCGAAGTCCGGGCCTTTGCTCCGGCCGAAGGCGTCAACGAGGACCCGGTCTGCGGCAGCGGCAACCTCTGTGCGGCCAAACATCTGGAGGTCAGCGGCGGTCTGGAGAGGATCGGGCGGGACTTTGTTTCCAGACAGGGAATGAATCTGGGCCGAAACGGCCGCCTGCATCTCAAGGTCTTGGAACAGGACATTGAGCTGGGCGGACAAGCGGTGACCGTTTTCGACGGAACAGCCAGGATCTGAGCACTGGAGACCGCGAAGCAGGAACTCAGCGCTCGATGCGCAGGCCGGCTTCCTGGGGCAGGGCCAGGCCGGCGGCCACCTCGATGGTTTTCAGGATGCCGCAGGTCACGGGACAGCCGGGGTGGGGGCTGTGTTTGCTCATGACTTCCACGGTCCGGGTGGCTCCAACCCGTTTGAAAATTTCGTCATAGGGCTCGATCTCCAGGAGCTCGTCGGCCACCTTCTGGATGTTCGGACAGTCGGAGCTGATCTTCAGGTCCACGGCCCCGCTGTCCGTACTTTGGGCTTCGATCACGGTCACAAAGCCGCAGATTCCGGCGTGAACAGTTCCTTTTGCCATTTTTCACCTCGTTCATATTTTGGAGATATCACGGATGCCTTTGTCCTTTGCTTCGCTCAGCCACGGCACGGTGGCCTTCGGCTTTTTCAATATCGAGTCGGACATGCTCCTGCTGGAGGAGAGGTTCTTTTTTGCCGACGCCTTCTGCGCGGTCATGGCCGCCAAAATCCCGGAGGCGAAGCAGAAAGGGACCGCGGAGGGCTCCTGGCCCGGATTTCGTTTCGATGAGCCCGAGCGGATCGGGGATCTGATGGGCGCCATTCACGGTGTCAGGTATACAGGGTTTCTCGGCGAACTCTATCGCCGATTCCCCTTCCCCGCAGCGCCGGAGGCCTTCAAGCAGAAAACACAGGGCTTTCAGACCCAGTCGGAGGTCACCTCTATCATCAAATCCTTCGCTGGTCGAGCCAGGATTTCATTTGCCTGCCGGTGGAAAGAGTGGGCGCAGATCGGGAACGTCAGCTTCGACTGGACGGTGTTTCAGGACTTGATCCACTATGTCTGGAAGGGGGGCTATCCGGGCTGGGAAAACGGGCAGCCGCCGGTGGCGGTCCTGCGCCTGCGAAAGGAGTTGCAGGCGCAGGACTGCTGGATAGGTTCTTGAGAGCGTCCGTTTATTTCTTGATCATCTCCCGCCCGCAGCATTGCAGGGGGACCGAGCAGCTGCCCTGTTTCTCGGGTTCGCAGCCGCAGGCGGTCTTGACCTGCAGTTCCAGACCGCAGCTCGGACAGACAAAGACATCACCGACGTTCATTTCAGTGCAGTTGGCCATGAGAGATCTCCTTTGCTAGAGGGTTTGCCGTCTCGAATATGTGAGCGTCGTCTGAGAGAGGCTCCATTAAGAAATAATCAGCTTTTGTTGATCGTCAAGACAGAGCATTGCGAATCAGAACACTGATCGTGGCTTATCGGTTCATCTCTGTCACAGAAAACAAGAGGATGTGTTGCTCCGAAGCAGTTGAAGTCTTTGTCATAGAAATTAGAAATTTAGACAACCCCTGGATCGCAATTCTCTGGGAAGCAGACTGTGGTAGATGAATGCGTGGAGCGGGGTGGCGACGCCGGCCTCCCGGCCCAGGCGGACCACGGCCCCGTTCCAGGCCTCGAGTTCCGAAGGCCGCCCCTTGGCCAGATCCCGCTGCAGGGAGGTGGTGCCCCCTTCCGGGAGCGCGTCCATGAAGGCCAGGCTTGTGTTCACAATGCCGGCGGGCACGGCAATGCCCCGGGCAGCGGCCAGAGCCGCGATCTCCTGCATGGCCTGCCGGAGCATCTGCCGGGTCTCCGGGAGGCTGCACAGGACTCCGATTGGGGCGCCGGTGATCGCTCCGACCCCGCCGAAGGCCACCACGAACAGAAACTTTTCCCAAAGGGCCGCCTGGATATCCTCGGGGATCTCCGCGGCAATGCCGGCCTGTTCACAGGCCTGTCTGAGTTTTTCCGTTCTCGAACTGGAGGTGCCGTCCGGTTCGGCAAAGGCCAGAAAGGGTTCCAGGCCGCTGTGGCAGAGATGCCCGGGGGCTTTGATGAAGCTGATGATTTTGGCCAGACCGGGCAGAACGTGCTCCGGTCCGAGGATGGCTGCAAGCTGATCCGGGGCTTCCACCCCGTTCTGCAAGGGCAGAACAGCGGTCTCCGGCCCGAGGAGAGGGCCCATGGCCCGGGCGGCTTCCTCGACCTGCCAGGTCTTGACCCCTAAAAGGACCACATCCGCGATCCCGGCTTGGGCCGGATCGGCAAAGGCCCGGATCGGCTGGATATGCATGTCGCCTTTGAGGCTCTCCACGGACAGGCCGCTGGTCTGCATGGCCTGCAGATGTTCGCCCCGGGCGATAAAGCTCACTGCCTCCCCGGCCTCGGCCAGGCGGGCCCCGAAATAGCCAGCGGCACCGCCGGTTCCATAGACTACAATGTGCATGCTTGCCTCCTGGGCCAGGGAAAGGTTTCCTGAGGGTTCCGGTCATGTGTTTCAGGAATTGTCCTCTGAGCCAAAAACGCTGATACTGGAGATGCGGTAGGTTCCCCCATAATTGCAAAACGTGATCCCGGCAAAATCCTCGTACATTTTGTCCCTGGTTTTGAGGACCGGTGTCTCGTTGATGTGGACTTCCATGCTCCCGTCCTCAAAGCGCAGCCAGGTGATGCTCTGCTTTTTTTGGATCGGCAACAGCTGATTCTTCCGGGCGATATCGATAATTGAGCTTCCGGATTGTCCTATGCGTATCAAGCTTAAGGACTGGCGATCTCCTTCCGTGAAACTCAGCCGGTACCCTGTTTTGCGGGATTGTGAGAGGAATGGACCAAAGGCAAAGCGCCGGCCTTTTTGCTGCCGCGGAAGTTCGATTTCCATGCGCAGGGCAAATACAGGGCCAAAGTCCAGAGCAGTGGAGATGCTTGAAAATGACGGTTCCTGGGTTGTTTGCTTTGGGCCGATGACTTCTTTGACCACGGCCCCGAAGATTTTCTGAGCAGTACTCTCCTCTTTCTGGCCGGCTGTTGCTTGTGCCGATTCAGGCAAGGCCCTGTGTGTGTACAGACGATTGTTGGAATCCACCTGGAATTCACCGGAGGATACTGTCCAGGAAGGATTCGAGGTGTAGTCACCGTCGGCAAAGTCCTCGTGGAGGAGCACCTGGTTCCAGGGCCCTTCCGGGAGTGTGCTGAGGAGCTTGTGGAAGGGTTGTTCCGCAACGGTTTCCTGAAGATGTTCCAAAAGGGCTTGCGTGGGCTTGCCGCTTTGAGGCAGTCCTTGGGCTTGCTGGTATCTGCGAATGCTTCTTTCAGTCCGGGGGCCCGTGAGGCCGTCAATTGAGCCGGAATAATGGCCCAATTCTTGAAGTCGTTTTTGTATTGAGGCGATGGTTTGTTGACTGACAGGGGCCGGTTTTTCCGCTTCTTGCATTTTGGATTGCCATTGAGTCGCGAGATTTTTGGACTCGGCGATCTGGTCGGCACTCATGTCCCAGCTGATTTCTTCCTTATAAAGAGTCGCTTTGTCATGTCCTTGTGCGGCGGCCAGACTGAACAGGGCATGAGCCCGGACCAGGTTTTTTTTGACCCCATTGCCGTTTGCAAACATGCTCCCAAGGAGATATTGGGCCTGGGCATCACCATTACGGGCCAAGGGGCTTAGTTCCTGAAAGGCCTGGGTATACCTGCCACGAAGGTAGTTGTGCAATCCGTCGCTGTAATCCGCTCCAGCCAAAGCCGGGAAAAGAAGACAGAGAAGACTGAGGATGATAATAAGGGGGCGCATGGCATTTTCTCCTTTTTTCAAAATTGAAAGATGATAAAAGGATTGCCCAGAATGAACGCTTTGTCAAATCAGAAATGTTCTTCTGTCCGTTCTCTGATCAGGCTCAGAGCAGGCCCCCTTTGCAAAAAATGAGGAGAGGAGTAAGATGGTTCTGCCACGTTGAAAAACCTGGAGAAATGAGAGGGGCGATGCGTCAATTTACCTTTCTGCATGCCGCGGATCTCCATCTGGACAGCCCCTTGAAGGGGCTGGAGAGCTATCCCGACGCCCCGGTGGAGCAAATCAGAAACGCCAGCCGCCGAGCTCTGGACAATCTGGTGGACCTGGCCATCAAGGAAGAGGCAGCCTTTGTCCTGCTGGCCGGGGACGTCTTTGACGGATCCTGGCGGGACTTCAACACGGCCCTGTTCTTTGCCCAGCGGATGGGTCGGCTGCGGGAGGCCGGCATTCGGGTCTTTCTGGTGACCGGCAACCATGACGCGGCCAGCACCATCAGCAAGACTCTGAGCCCGCCGGACAATGTGCGCATCTTGCGTCAGAGTGCTCCGGAAACCATCCATCTCGAGGATCTCGGGGTGAGCATTGTGGGCCAGGGCTATCCGCAGCGCGATGTCCGGGAGGATCTGGCAGCGGCCTATCCGCCCGCTCCACCCGGTTGCTGCACCATCGGCCTGCTGCATACCGCCCTGACGGGACGGGCCGGGCATGAATCCTACGCCCCGACCAGGCCGGAGACACTTGCGGCAAAGGGCTATGCCTACTGGGCCCTCGGCCATGTGCACCAGCGGGAAATCGTGAGCCGGGATCCCTGGATCGTCTTTCCCGGGGCGGTCCAGGGGCGGCATATCCGGGAGGCAGGCCCCAAGGGCTGCTGTCTGGTCCGTGTGGAGGAGGGCCGGATCAGGGAGGTCAAGCACCAGGATCTGGATGTCCTGCGCTGGCGCTTGTGTCCAATCGATCTTGCGGGCTGTGACTGTGCCGAGCATCTCTGGACGGCCGTCCGGGAGGGACTGGAAGCGGCATCGGATGCGGCCGAGGGCCGGCCGGTGGCTGTCCGGCTTGAACTCTCGGGGCGAAGTCCACTCCACACCTGGCTGCACGACCAGGCGCAGCAGATTGAGGAGGAATGCCGAACCCGGGCCGTGGGCCTGGGCGATATCTGGCTGGAACAGATTCGCCTGCAGACCCGGCCGCTGTATGAAAGCGGAGCCGGACTGAACCCGGATGCGCCCCTGGCCCGCCTTCTGCAGACCATCCAGGATTTGCACCTGCCGAGGGACTGTCAGGAGCAGGCACCGGAACTGGCGGATCTGTTGTCCAAGCTGCCGCCGGAAATCCACGGCAGCGAGGCCGGGTTTGACCTGGACGATCCAGGAGGGCTCAGACAGCTGCAGGACGATGTCAAGGAACTGCTCCTGGGCCGGCTGCTGCGGCAGGAGGGAAATGTATAGAATTTTCGATAACTTTTGCTGAAAGGCTCTATGATCATCAAGCGTTTCCATCTGGAGGCCTTCGGGCCCTTCACCAAGACCAGCCTCTTTTTTTACAGTCAGGCGCCGGGCCTGCATCTAGTCTACGGCCCCAACGAGTCGGGCAAGAGCAGCACCCTGCGGGCCGTGAAGGCGTGGCTTTTCGGGTTTCCCGAGCGAACGCCCGACAATTTTCTGCATGCCAACGACCGGCTCTGCGTTTCCGGAACCCTGGTCAACGACCAGGGCGAGGAACTGCTGTTTACCCGCCGCAAGAAACGCAAAGGCAGCATCCTTGATGCAGAGGGCTCTGTTCTTGAAGAAGGCCTGATTCGAGCCTGGCTTCACGGTCTGGATCAGGAGACCTTTGAGGCCTTATTCGGACTCGATCATGACGGCCTGGCCAAAGGTGGAGCCGCCATCCTGCAGGAAAAAGGCAGTGCCGGGAGCACCCTGTTTGCCGCCGGGGCCGGCATCGCCTCCCTGGAGCAGGTCTTGAGCGACCTGCAGGAGGAAGGGCGGAGCCTGTACAAGCCCCAGGGGACCAAGCCGGAACTCAACGCGGCCCTGAAGCGCTACCGGGAACTCAAAAAAGAGATCAATCAGGCCGCGCTTTCCAGCCACGCCTGGAAAGAACAGGAACGGGCCCTGCGACAGGCGGAAGCGGAACTGCAGCGGACGCGGCAGCAGAAAAAAGACCTTCAGACAGAGCAGCAGCGGCTCAAACGTCTGCTCCAGGCCCAGCAGCCCCTGGCCCGCTTGCGCGATGCCCGGGCCGGTCTCGAGCAGATCGGGGAGGTCCCCGCGCTGCCGGATGATTTTGCCGAGCGCCGCCGGGAGAATCAGGAATTGCTGCGCCAGTCCCACAAGGCACTGGAGGCAGCCCGGAGGCGGCTGGCTGAATACCACACCAAAAAGCAGGCCATTGAACTCAATACAGAGCTTTTGGATCAGTCCGAGACCATCCAGGAACTCCATCAGCGGCTGGGGGCTTATCGCAAGGGACTGGCGGACCGCCGGACCCTGAACACCAGCCGCCGCCAGGAAGAAGGAGCGGCCGCCGCGATCCAGCGCCGTATTCCTCCGGATCTCGGGGATGAGCCCCTGGATGTTCTGCAGGATTTACTCGGGCAGCGACGGGAGGTCATGGCCCACGGCAACAGGCTCGAGGTCCTGCAGAAGGAACGCGGGGACAGCGCTCAAGCCGTCCAGTCCTGCCTGGAGGCCTTGGAACGAAGCAACGAGGCGCTGAAACGCCTTCCGCCGAACAAAGACCTCTCTGGTCTGCTGCAGGCCCTGGAGACCGCCGCGGTTCTGGGTGATATCGACGGGACGCTTGAAAAGCAGGCGGTGCAGGCTGCCGCGGACCGGGAAGCCTTTTCGGCCGGCCTGCACCAACTTGGGTTCTGGCAGGGGAGGCCGGAGGACCTCCTGGCCTTGCCGCTCCCCCTTGAGGCCGAGGTTCGAGCCTTCAAGCAGGCCTGGGACCGTCTGGTGCAACAGGGACAGGAGCTGGAGAAGACCCGCACCGAACTCGGCGGCGCCGTCCAGGAGCTGGAAAAGGACATCCAGGCCCAGGAACTGGTCGGGGAGGTCCCTTCTGAAGAGGATCTCGCTGCGAAGCGGAAGTGGCGGGAGCAGGGCTGGTCCCTTTTGCGGCGGACCTGGCTGGATGGTGAGCAGCTCAAGGAGGAAGCAGACCGCTATGCCGCGGATGCGTCGCTTGTGGAGGCCTATGAGCAGGCGGTGCAGGCGGCCGATCACACCGCCGATCGTCTGCGCTGGGAGAGCGCCCGGGTTCACGAACATGCCAGGCTGCAGTCCGAGCTGCAACTGGCCCGCCGGCGACTCGAGGCCCTGGACCGCACGGAGGCTGAGCAGGCGGAACAGTGGGACACGCTCCAGGTCGGCTGGAAAGGGATCTGGGAGCCCGCCGGAATCGAGCCCGGCCGGCCGGACGTGATGATGGATTGGCAAAGCCGGATCAAGGAATGGCGGGTCAGGGCCCGGCATGTTCTCGATACGGAACGGACCACGGCCGAACTGAGGCGCAAGCGGCAGGAGGCCCGCAGCGCACTGGAAGGCAGTCTTCGGGACATCGGTGTGCAGCCTCCCTCTGGAGAGGCCCTGCTGCCTGTGCTGCGCCTGGCCAAAACCCAGCGGGAGAACATCGAACAGACCGCCCAGGACCGGCAGCTCCTGGAGGACAGCATCAGCCGTCTGGACAACGATCTGGCCAAAGCCCGGGAGCGGGCCGGCAAGGCCGAGGCAGCCCTTGAGGACTGGCAGCAGCAATGGGGCCGGCATCTCCAGCGGCTCGGTCTCCCCCCCGGCGAATCGCCGGACGGGGTGGCGGATTTTTTTGAAGACCTGCAGGACTGCCTGCAGCATATGACCGCGGCTGCGGGGCTTACGCAGCGCATACAGGGCATTGACCAGGACAGCGAGGAGCTCAAGCGCGATGTCGCGGTCCTGACTAGGCGGGCGGCCCCGGATCTCGCCGAATTGCCTGTAGATCAGGCGGTGGAGAGCCTGAACGCTCTGTTGGACAGGGCCCAGGCCCAGGCAACCACCCTCACCCACTACCAGGAAAGCATCCAAAAGATCGAAGAGGACATCGAGGCGGCCATCCAGGATCGCGATCATGCGGCTTTTCAACTGGCAGAGCTCTGCAGTCTCGCCAGGTGTGATAACCAGGAAGCGCTTGAAGCCGTGGAGCAGCGCTGGAAACAGCAGGTGGAGCTCAGAAAAAGCCTTGCTGCTGAGGAGTTGAACCTGCGGGAGATCGCCCAGTCGCGAAATCTGGAGACCTTCATCGCCGAAGTGGAGCAGGCGGACCCGGATTCCCTGCCGGTTCGGCTGCAGGAGGTTGAACAAGAGCTGGAACGCCTGGAGGAGGCCTTTGGGGAGCAGAGCACGCAGGTGGGGGAGCTGCGCAAGAGCTTTCAAGACATGGACGGCAGTGATCAGGCCGCCGGAAAGGCTGAAGAGGCGGAAGAGCTCCTGGCCCGTATCCGCAGGCAGGCGGGGCGCTTTGCCAGACTGCGCCTGGCAAGCCTGGTCCTGGAGGAGGCCGTGGAGCGCTATCGGTCTGAAAACCAGGATCCGGTTCTCTCCCTGGCCGGACGCTACTTCAATGAACTGACCCTGAACTCCTTTGCAGGCCTGCGCCAGGATTTGGACGACAAGGGCGGGCCGATCATCGTGGGACTGCGTGAGGACGGGCAGCGGATTCAGGTGGAGGGCATGAGCGACGGAACCAGGGATCAGCTCTATCTGGCCCTGCGCCTGGCCTCATTGGAGCACCGCCTGAAACAGAGCGAGGCCATTCCTTTTATTGTCGACGACATCCTGATCAATTTCGACGAGGAGCGCAGCAAAGCGGCCCTGCAGGCCCTGGCCCGCCTGTCTGCAAAGAACCAGGTCCTGCTGTTTTCCCACCACCGGCAGGTGGCTGATACGGTCCGGGAACTCGGGATCGGTCAGGTCCATGCCCTGTGACAGCTTTGCCTCTGGCAAAGCTGTTGTGAGAGCCGGAAATGCGGCCTGTCCAGGTCGCAATTCCGGCTAAGCGCTCACCCTTTTCAGCCGAACCCAGCACAGGACCCAGCAGAGCGGGGGCATGAGCAACCAGAAGACGATCCTGCCGATCCAGGCAACGGTCCGGCCCGACTCGGTCAGGCGCATCCAGACGAGCCTCGACTCCGGACCCGTGAGCATGGCCCGCAGACCCGATCCCTCCAGCTGATCCCAGAAGAGAAGGCGCAGGCCGAGCAGCCCGGCCAGGCCCAGGAGCAAAACCAGACCCAGCAGGCTGAGGATGGTCTTGCTCAGGGCGTGCCTGCGGAAGGTCACGGCCCCGAGCAGGAAGGGGGCCTGGAGCGCGGTGTAGGCCAGGGCGCCTTTGAGCACCCCGGGGGCGAAGGGGACGAACAGCTGGTGCCGGCGCTGGAAAATGAGCCAGTTGCACCCTTCGGCCAGCAGGGAAAAGGCCCAGTAGCCGAGCAGGCTGCCGGCCACGAAGACGACCGTGGTCAGGAGCACCCTGGACAGGGTCTTTTCCGGCAACGAGGCCGGGAGCAGCAGCCAGAAGGTCCCTTGGACAGGATCGTGCAGGTCCTTGAAGCTCCGGCTGGTCAGGAGCAGTCCTCCGGCAAAGAGTACCACCAGGTACAGGCGCTGGTGCAGTTCGGGGCGGCAGAGGAGCATGGCATCAGCCAGGCTGAGCAGCAGGAGTATCCCGGCCGCGGCCGAGGCCTGGACCACAATGGCGGTGCGCTGCAGGACCAGGGTGTTGCGGATCAGCCTGAGGACTCTCCAGGCTTGAAAACTGGAATCAGCCGACATGGCCCGAAGACCTCCTCCGGAATACCTCCGCCATGGTTTCGGGATCCTGGATCACGGCGTTGAAAAGCAGTTCCAGATCGAGTGGGGCTCCTTCCCTTCCGGTTCGCTCCCGGACCACCCGGTAGCCCCCTCGCCCCGCCTCGCTGTAGAGCACCCCTTTCGGATCGGGCGCTTCGGCCTGGATCTCGGCTCTCAAGCAGGTTTCCACGGCCTCCATGGAGCGATGAAACATCATTTGTCCCGCGTCCAGGATGAGCACCCGGTGGAGGCACTCTTCCAGATCCCGGACCTGGTGGCTGGCGATGAGGAACAAACGCTCTTCTGCACTCATGGATTCCAGGAGACGGCGGAACTGGGTCTTGGAGGGTATGTCCAGAGCGTTGGTGGGCTCGTCCAGGAGGGTCAGGGCACAGTTGGCGGCCAGGGCAAAGGCCAGCAGGCATTTTTTGCGCTGTCCAAAGGAAGAACCGGCCAGGTTGGCCCGGGGATCCAGCTCGAACTCCTTCAGGCAGGCGGCAAACCGTTCCGGGTCGAACCCGGGATAGAACGGGGCGAACAGCCGCTGGTATTGTAAGGCCGACACCGGGGGCAGTCGAAATTCCTCAGGGACCATGAACAGCCCCTGGAGAAAGCCTGGAGCGCGTCGGGCCGGTGACTGGCCCCGGATTTGGATGCGGCCCTGTCGGGGAAAGAGCAGTCCGGCCAGGAGCTTCAACAAGGTGGTCTTCCCGGCCCCGTTTTTTCCCAGCAGGCCGCAGATGCCGGCGGCGGGCAGGGAGAACTCCAGTCCGGAAAACAGGGGGTCTCCGGAATAGGAAAAGGCCAGGTTCTGCAGATAGAGCATGGGGTCTCCGGGGAGCTCTCGGGCCGGGATCAGGCCCTATTCATAGAGATGACAGGCCACCCAGCGCTGCGGGGACGTCTGGCGCAGCGGCGGGAAGACCTCCCGGCAGATGTCCAGGCACTCGGGACAGCGCGGATGAAAGTGGCAGCCCGACGGCGGATTGATCGGACTGGGCACATCACCGCGCAGAATGATCCGTTCCGTTTTGTTCCGGGGGTCCGGCACCGGTGCCGAGGAGAGCAGGGCCCGGGAATAGGGATGACTGGGGTCCTGATAAAAGGCATGTTTGGGGGCGGCCTCCACGAGACGCCCGAGATACATGACCCCCACCCGATCGGCGATATGCTTGATCACGCTGAGATCATGCGAAATAAAGATATAGGTCAGATTGAACTCCCGGCGCAGGTCCTTGAGCAGGTTGATGACCTGGGCCTGGATGGAGACGTCCAGGGCCGAGACCGCCTCGTCGGCCAGGATGATTTTCGGGTTCAGGGCCAGGGCCCTGGCAATGACGATCCGCTGGCGCTGCCCCCCGGAAAATTCATGCGGGTATCGGGAGGCGTGATCCGGGCGCAGGCCGACTTTCTCCAAAAGCCGGGCCACCTGTTGTGAGCGCTCCGCCTTGGTTCCCACCCCGTGAATGTCCAGCGGTTCCTGGACGAGATCCTGGATGCGCTGTCTGGGATTCAAGGCGGAATAGGGGTCCTGGTAGATGATCTGGGCCTCCCGGCGAAAGGCCTTCAGCCGGTCGCGGTCGAAGTCCCCCAGGTCCCGGCCGCGATAGAAGACCCGGCCGGATGTCGGCTCTTCCAGCCTGAGCAGAACCCGGCCCAGGGTGGACTTGCCGCAGCCGGATTCCCCGACCAGCCCAAAGACCTCGCCTTCCTGGACCTCCAGGGTGACATCTTCCACGGCCCGAACCGCGGCCTGCCTGCGGAGGAGCCCGTGTTCCCCCAGGGGGTAGTGCTTGCTGAGGTGTTCTGTGCTGAGAATCGTATCGTGCATCATGCCTGCCTGTGTGGCCTCCAGCAGCGCACCCAGTGCCCCGGACTGATTTCAAACCAGGGCGGCGGTTCCAGACACTGCTCCCGGCGGTGACGGCATCTGTCCTGAAAGGCGCAGCCCTGTGGAAGGTCGTGCAAACTGGGCACGACGCCGGATATGGGGTGCAGGGTTTCGTCCTCGACCCTGGGAAGCGACTCGAAGAGACCAATGGTATAGGGATGGGCCGGGTGCTCGAACAGCTTGAGAACCGGGGCTTTTTCAACGGCTTTCCCGGCATACATGACCAGGACCTGCTGGCAGGTTTCAGCCACCACCCCGAGATCGTGGGTGATGAGCAGGACCGCCATGCCGACCTCCTCTTTCAGCCGGCTGATGAGGTCCAGAATCTGGGCCTGGATGGTCACGTCCAGGGCCGTGGTGGGTTCGTCCGCGATCATGATCCTGGGCCGGCAGCTCAGGGCCATGGCGATCATCACCCGCTGCCGCATGCCCCCGGACATCTGGTGCGGGTAATCGCTGATTCTTGCGGCCGGCTCCGGGATGCCCACCAGCTGGAGCATGTTCACGACTTCCTCTCTGGCCTGCTTGCGGCTCAGACGCCGGTGCTTCTGCAGGGCCTCGTAAATCTGAAAACCTACGGTGTACACCGGATTGAGAGAAGTCATCGGCTCCTGGAAGATCATGGAGATGTCGTTGCCCCGGACCCGGCGCATGTCCGCCTCGCTGAGCTCGAGCAGGTTTCGGCCTTCAAACAGAATACGTCCCCGGGTTGTCCGGCCCGCGGGTTTGGGCAGAAGCCGCAGGATGGACAGGGCGGCCACGGACTTGCCGCAGCCGCTTTCCCCAACGAGCCCAAGGGTCTGGCCCTTTTCCAGCTGGAGATCCAGGCCGTCCACCGCGGTCACCGGCCCGCGCCGGGTGCTGAACTGGGTGACCAGATCCTGTATGTCTAACAGTGGTGTGCTCATTGCGATCGCAGGGAGGGGTCGAGGATGTCTCGCAATCCATCGCCGAAAAGGTTGAATCCCAGTACGAGAAAGAGGATAGCCAAGCCGGGAAAGGCGGCAACATGCGGGGCCAGTTGGATGTATTTCCGGCCTTCGCTGAGCATGGCCCCCCATTCCGGCTGGGGCGGCTGGGCTCCGAGGCCGAGAAACCCGAGGGCCGCCGCCTGGAGAACCGCGGTTCCCATGCCCAGGGTGGCGTAGACAATGATCGGGGGCAGCGAGTTGGGGAGAATATGTTTGCCCAGAATCCGGAAGCTGCTCCCGCCGAGGTGATTGATGGCCTGAACAAAGAGCTGCTGCTTCAGGGACAGGACGCTCGAGCGCACGATCCTGGCATAATGGGGGATATAGACGATGCCTACCGCGATCATGGTGTTGGTCAGATTCGGGCCGAGAATGGCGGTGATGAAAATGGCCAGCAGGATGGCTGGAAAGGCCAGCAGTATATCCATTATGCGCATGATCAGACTGTCCAGCCATCCGCCGAAGTAGCCGGCCAGCAGTCCGAGCAGAGTCCCCGGGAGCAGGGAGATGGCCACGGAGATGGCCCCGATCATCAGGGAGATCCGGCTGCCGTAGATAATCCGGCTGAAAATGTCCCGGCCCAGGCTGTCCGTGCCCAGAACATGCTCGCTGCTCATGCCCTGCAGCCGGTCCAGGGGGGCCGGAATCAGGGGATCATAGGGCGCCAGGCTCGGACCGACGGCCGCGGTGATGCCGATGACGGCCACAATCAGGAGGCCGACAGCGGCGCTTTTGTTCCGGAAAAGATCCTGGGCCATTTCGAGTGTGCGCATCACGATTTCCTTTCAGTCATGGACCCGGATCCGGGGGTCAAGGATCACATACAAAAAATCCACCAGCAGGTTGATCAAGACCATGAGCCCGGCAAAGATGAGGATGCAGCCCTGGACCGCGGCGTAATCCCGGGCCATGAGCGAGTTGACCACATAGCGGCCCAGCCCGGGCCAGGAAAAAATGGTCTCGGTGAGTACTGCCCCCCCGAGCAGCAGCCCCAGGTTCAGGCCGAGTACGGTCACCACCGGCAGAAAGGCGTTGCGCAGGGTGTGCCGGAGAATGACCACCAGGTTGCTCAGGCCTTTGGCCCGGGCGGTGCGGACATAATCCTGGTTCTGGACTTCCAGCATGCTGGACCGGGTGATCCGGGCGACAATGGCCGTGGGGATGGTGGCCAGGGTCAGGGCGGGGAGCAGCAGGTGCCGCAGGCTGTCCACAAAGGCCTCCAGGTTGCCTGCGATCAGGCTGTCCACCGCCACCAGACCGGTCACGCCGGGAACGTCTAGTCCCATGCTCAGGCGGCCCATCATGGGCAGGATCGGAAACTTGACGGACAAGAGGTAGATGAGCATCAGGCCCAGCCAGAAAATGGGCATGGAGACCCCGAGCAGGGCCAGAAACATGGAGCCGTAATCGAAGAGCGAATACTGCCGGACCGCGGAAACCACCCCGGCGGCGACTCCCAGAACCGTGGCGATGAGCATGGCCGCCAGGGACAGCTCCAGGGTGGCCAGGAGCCGGACCGTGATCTCCTGGAGCACCGGGACGTTGGTGCGTACGGAGACCCCCAGATCGCCCTGGAGGATGTTTTTCAGATAGATCCAGTACTGGGCGGGCAGGGACTTGTCCAGACCGAGTTGGGAGCGCAGGCCGGCCAGCTCCTCGGGGCTGGCGAATTCCCCAAGCAGAAGCTGGGCCGGATCGCCGGGGATCATGCGCAGCATGAGAAACACCAGGACCGAGACCCCGAAAAGGATGATCAGCAGATGGACCAGGCGTCGAATCAAGTAGTCGATGGGCATGGAAAATGGGGGTGCGCTAGAGTCTGGGGATATATGATTCTAAGTCACTACAGGTGTCAGCGCCGGCCACTGGCCGCTGGCCGCTGGCGTCCAGTTTGATCGAAAAACAAACGAGTCAGCTCCTCCGTCACCCCGGCGCAGGCCGGGGGCCAACTTTTCAGTCTGGATTCCGGCTTTCGTCTTCGCTCAGAAGCTTCCGTCTTCGCTTGAGAGCTTCCGGCTTCGCTCAGAAGCTAGGCCGTGACAAGTCGCCCGAGACAAGGCGCCGTGACAAGTCGCCGGAATGACCGAGTAAGACAAATCAAGTTTCATACGAGCGTTGGAGGTTCGATATTCATTCCTTCAGGCAGAATTTGAACGTCGAACATCGAACGTCGAACATCGAACTTTGAATGAAGAAAAAAGAAGAATGTAATGCCAATTGCTTGAAAGGAAATGCACATTCGGGGATATGAGCATGTCTTTTCTTTGATTCATCATTGGACGTTCGACGTTCGACGTTCGATGTTCGATGTTCATTCTGCCCTTTGATACAAGATTGCTTCGCTTCGCTCGCAATGACGAGCGTAGATCAATGCGTGGAACTATGACTCCATTCGTCCTTTAATTATGTGTCAGCTTTGCCTCTGGCAAAGCTGACACCTGACACCTGACACCTGTTTCGCCTACTGCTCCTTCCAGACCATTTCAAAGGAGTTCAGGCCGTTGGGCCGCAGGGG
>CAZUMF010000053.1:0-20382 GCA_964621385.1 uncultured Desulfohalobiaceae bacterium | reverse complement strand
CCTGGCTGCTCCTTGTTGCAGCCCAGGGCTGCCTGCCGTTTACCAGCCCCCGGGTGGAGCTGCCTGATCTGCGCACCTATCCGCAAACCGCGTCTGTGTATGCCCGGCAGACTCCGGACTGGAGCGCTGATCCCAGGGAGCGGGAGCGCCGCAAGCATCGTTTTGTCCAACAATACTTTCGGCCCTGGCATAGTGATCAGCCGATCCATTCCAGGGTCAAGCTCTTCTGGCCCTTGCATGCAGCCGACCGGCAGCCGTACTTTGCCGAGAACACCAGGCCCCGTTCCCGGCAGTGGCTGGACTCACTTAGACATAAGGCCGATCCCGAGGCCTTCCCCAGTGAGAATCAACGCGGCATCACCCTGACCAACACGGACCTGCGGGCCTTGCCAACCCGAAAACCGGCCTTTCACGATTTCCAACAAGCCGGCCAGGGCTACCCCTTTGATACCTTCCAAAATTCAGCCCTCTGGGCCGGAACGCCGGTGCATATTGTCCACGCCACCAAAAGCCGGGACTGGCTCCTGGTGGAAACGGACTGGATCTTCGGCTGGGTCCCGGGCCGGGACATTGGTCTGGTGGATGCCGATTTCATCGAGGCCTTTCAGTCCACGGAGCTGATTGCCTTTGTTCAGGATCAGACCGCGGTCATCGATGAACAGGGCATTTTTCGCTTCACCGGCCACATCGGAGGGCTGCTCCCCCTGGTGCACCACCAAAATCGCAGTGCCGAAGTCCTGGTGCCCGTGGCGGGTACGGATCGTCCGGCACACCTGAGAACAGCCCTGCTCGAGCCCGGAGTCTGGACCGATTTTCCCATGCCCGTCACCGGCCGCAACTTGGCCCGGGTGGCCGATGCCCTTCTCGGGCAGACCTATGGCTGGGGGGGAATGTATGAAAATCGGGACTGTTCGGCCCTGACCCGGGATTTGTATACCCCTTTCGCGATCTGGCTTCCGAGAAATTCCGCGCAACAGGCCAAAGTGCCCCGCAGAATTGCCCTGGATCACCTCCGGCCCAGGGAAAAAGAACAGCGGATTCTGGAGCAGGGCCTTCCTTTTTTGACCCTCATCTCCATGCCGGGGCACGTCATGATCTACATCGGGGCCATGGACAACCACCCCCTGGTCATGCACGCCATGTGGGGGTTGAAGACCTGGAACCCTTTTCAGGGCGAAGGACGTTATGTGGTTGGTCAAAGCGTGATCACCTCCCTCAGTCCGGGCCAAGGGCTTCCGGCCCCTCTTCAACCCGGGACCGCACTCATCGAACGGGTTCAGGGCATGAACGTCCTGGTCCAGGGTGTGAACCACTGAGCGTTCACCCTGAATTCAGGGCACAGGGAGGAGCCCATCATCCGGTCAAGAGCCAGGCAAAAACCAGGGTGAACAAGACAAGGGGCCATTTTCGTGACCAGGGAACCGGGCCCTGGTTCAGCTGGTGCCGTCGCCCCAGGGTGTCCAGGACATGCGAGGCCAAGAGGAGCCCGGCGGCAAGCAGGACAAGCTGGAGCCCGATGATCAGGGGCGAGGCGTCCCAAGCCTGTTGACTCCAGTCCCCTCCCCGGATGAGCAGGCCTCCGGACAGAAGCGCAAAGACCTTGAGCTGAAAGCCGAGTTCCACCCCATAGGCCAGGGGAACCAGGCTGTACAGAAACAAATCCCCTTTGGACAGACCGGTTTCCGACAAGCCTTGAAACACGTTCTCTGCTGCAGCCCGAGTGAACAGCAGGGCCAGGCCGCAACTCAGGCCGAGCAGTAGTCCCTGGACGATCAATCCGCTGGAATCCGGGACAGCCTCGAAAGTGCCCCCCTGTGCATACAGCCCTCTGTAAAGCTGGGTGCCGAAGAGGATGGGCAGAAAAACAGCCATGAAGCGTGAGGGTTTGCGCACCGCCCCGAGTTCGTACCCCGGAAAACGGAGATTCAGAAGCGGTGCTCCCCGGGGGCAATGCTTCACGCACGAACCGCAGAGGATGCAATCCTGGTTGGTTTGCTGGCTGAACGGGGCCTCGAACATGGGGCACTCGACATGATCCTCACCTGTCCGGCAGCAGGTGTGCTCCCGGCATTCATTGTTGCACAGGCTCTGATTGGCCCGCATCTCTACACAGGAACAGCGGGCCAGGACTCCCACAAGACCGCCCAAGGGGCAGAGATAGCGGCACCAGGCCCGTTTTTGAAACAGCAGGCCCGTTGCAAAAGCTCCGATGAGAATCGCACTGATGAGGAGGGCGGTGGCCAGAGGCGCGCGGTGCATTTCCCAACCAGCCTCGGCCCAGACGATGAGCCCCAGCCCGGCGGCGCTGAAGACAAGCCCATGGCGGCGCAGCAGGGGCGGCACTTTTTTGCGCAAGCCCAGATAGCGGGAGGTGAGCCCATTGACAGCCCCCAGCGGACACACCGCACACCACATCCGGGCCGTAAAAAAAAGACTCGCAATGATCATGGGTTCCCAGAGTCCCCAGACCAGCACCAGGGACGCATTCTTCTGCGGTTCAGGCGATCCGAAAAAACCGAGCCCCAGGACGAGCACAAAAAACAGGGCGGCGATCCCCTGCCCCAGGCCCGGAAACCAGGGACTCTGAAAAAAGGCCTTGACCTTGTCCAAGCTGAGCAGATTGACGTTCAACTTCCCGCTCAAAGGGGGCAGGCCGAAAAAGATATCTTCCGGATGCAGGACGTCGTCCTTGGCCAGATTCACGGCCCTACGGATCGTAGCCTCCAACTCGTCCATGTTTCCCGGCCAGTCATAGGACATGATCCGGTTGAAGGCCTCCTGGTCAATGCCCTGAATCGTACTGTGATTAAGTTCATTGTACCGGCGGATAAGCTGATCCGTGATCAGTCTGAGATCCCGCTTGCGTTTTTTCAGGGGTGGAATTTCCAGATTGTTCTCACAGAGCTGCGCGTAAAGCTGCGGATGCAGCCACTGCCCTTTGTGCAGCTCCTCCGGACTCAGGCTGCTGCTGGCCACAATCCGGCTGGAGGCATGGACAGAGGTCTGAGCGCCCAGGGGCTGAAACGAACCGGTGTTCAGGAAGGCCAGGAGTTCATGCTGGAGGTTTGACCCCAGGTATTCGATGTTTTCAATGAGCACGGTCCCCTGATCCGCCACCTGCATAAGACCCAGACGCCTGGATTCGGCAAACGGGAACGCGCCTTTTTCGTGGCCGAAGAGCATGCTTTTCTGGGCCAGTTCCCTGTGGACCGGGTCTTTGCCTGAAGGCTGCTCTGCGTCTGCTGTCTGCAGGGTCACGGTTTTGGCGTCCATTCTCAGAAAAGGCCCTTCAGCCACGCCTGACGCGGCATGCAGGCAGGCGGCCGCGCTGCCCTTCTCGGTGCCGGGTTGACCAAAGAGATAGACCGGGGATCTCTCGGCCGCAAGCAGCTCGATCCGGTTCATGAGCCGTTGGTAGGCCTTGCTGTGCCCGACCAGTTTGGACACAGGACGGGCAGCCTGTTCGGACACCAGACGCTGATAGGCCATTTCCTTGGACCAGGCCGTGGCCATCTTCGTGTTGCTGGAGACGAGCCGCTCGCAGAGAATTTTCATGAATTCAGCCAGGAGGCTGGAATTGGAGGCCAGAATCGCATCGAACGGCTTCTTGGCGATGCGCAGCATCTCCACATGATCCACCGTCTCCACGGAAGCTGACCGGGGCTGGTCCGTGAGCAGGGCCATCTCACCGATCCCTTCCCCTGGACCGAGTCGGTTCAGGACCGTTTTCAGGCCGTCCTCTGAAACCGTAAACACGCAGACCTGCCCGGAAAGAATCAGATAAAAACAATCACCGGCTTCCCCCTGCGAGATGAACCGCGTCCCCGGGGGAACAGTGATGGTCTCCGCGATGGCGATGAGCTCATCCAGCGAGGCATGAGAGAGGGAACCCAGCAGGCTCTCGGAATGGCCGGCCAGAAAGCGGCGGATGGATTCGGCAGACTGGTTCATGGCTTCAAACAGGATTGCGACGGATCGCACAGAATTGCTGCAGCCCTATCCCGGTCATAATCAGGAGCAACCCCATGATCGTGCTGGGCAGGATGGCTTCTCCCACAAAGACATGAATGAACACCAGGGACAGAAAAGGCGACAGATAGATAAAAATGCTCACCTGCAGGGCTGTTCTGGACAGCTTCAAGGCCGTGCTCCAGAGCACAAAGGTGATTCCCATCTCAAAAAACCCGACATAGGCCGCTCCCAGCAGCCCTTTCAGCGGCGGCAGATTCCAGTTTCCGATGCACACGAGGGTCAGGCCGCTGAACAGCGTTCCAAAGAGAAAGTTCAGGAAAAGACGGCGGGTGGGAGCCATGGGGTCCCGGGTATTGAAAATCCAGTATAAGGCCCAGATCAGGGTGCTGAACAGGGCCAGACCCACCCCCAGCGGACTGGAAAATTCCAGGGAGGCAACCTCCCCCCGGACGCCGATCACGAAGACGCCCAGATAACTGATGATCAAGGCCACCAGATCCCAGGCCTTGATGCGCTGCTTGAGCAGAGGAACCGAGAGCAACGACAGGGTGATGGCCCAGGTGTAGTTGAGCGGCTGGGCCTCCTGGGCCGGGAGGAGGTCATAGGCCTTGAACAGCACGAGATAATAGGCAAAAGGATTGAAAAATCCCAGCAACAGAGAAAATCCCCATTCTTTCCATCCGAGGGTTTTGAAAAACCCGAGCTGTCCCTGCATGGCGACCAGGGCCAGCAGGACGAGGACCGAGGTCAGGGAGGAGAAAAAAAGCAGCTGCGTCACCTGGAGAAACTGCAAGGAGAGCTTGAAAGCCGAAGCAACCGTGGACCAGATGAAAACCGTGGCCAAAGCATAGAGCGTGGCTTTGGATTGTTGTTGCATGCACTCCTTGACAAAAACAGGGTTTCAGGTTAGGGAGGCGATAGCAAAAGTCAGAGAACATGAGCCATGGAAAAAGGGCGCGGCATGCACAAGCCTACAGAATACGAGCAGCTGGAATCCCTGGCCACGGTTGAGATCAAGAATCTGCCCCTCCTCCAGGGAAAGGTCCAGGAAATCATCTCCCTCTTGGATGATCCGGACAGTGATTTTTACCAGGTCATCAATCAGCTCTCCCCGGATATCACCGCAAAATTCATTGAATACGCCGGCTCCAGTCTGCACGGGCAGACAATCCGCTCCATTGATCATGCGGTCCGGCTGCTCGGTTTCAAACAGATGCGCCAGATTCTCACCACATCCATGCTCGTGAACCATTTTGCCGCAAGCCGGAGCCATTTGTTTCATCTTGAGAAATTCCACAAGCAGGCCCAGCTCTGTGCAGGCATTGCCCTGAGCCTCGGCCAAATCGTCGACTACAGCAACCAGGCCAAGCTTTTCACGGTGGCCCTGCTCCACAATATCGGCAAGCTGATCATTGCGGTGTATTATACTCCGGAGTACGACTCCATCGTCACCCTGAAACAACAGGAAGCTCTCTCCAGCAATGAGGCCGAAAAGCGGGTCCTGGGCCTCAACCATGCCGAGCTGGGGGCCTTGATCCTCAAAAAATGTCATTTGCCGGAGGATGTCTGTCATGCGGTCCGCTTTCATGAGCAGGATGACATCGTTCCGGAGGATGATGACGAATTCTTGCTGCTGCTCATCCTGCGCAAGGCCTCCCTGCTGGCCAACAGTTTTTCCCTGCCGGCTCAGGAGATCATTCCCCAGACCCTGCCCGCCCAGCTGCAGACCAGCATTGAGCAGGGCTGCAATGCGCACCGCAGCCTCCTCAAGGATCTTCAACACAAACATGGACTGCGGCACATCTGGCAACAATCCATTGAACACGGGGTTGACCTGATCAGGCAGCAGCTCTCTGCCCTGTTTTCCTCCCGCCCGGTTTGAGGCCGTGAAAAAACCGCTCAGAGCTCGTCCATTTCCGATTCCTGAAGCACCCGGTCGAAACTGACCACTTCAATGCCCTGATCCATATTCACCAGCTTGACTCCCTGGGCGGCCCGACTACAGATACGGACATCACTGACCCCGAAACGGATCATTTTATGCTCTGCGGTCAAGACAATGATCTGATCCTGTTCATTGACCATCATGGCCCCAAAAACCCCGCCGGTCTTTTCGCTGGGTTTCATGTTGATGATGCCCTTCCCCCCTCTGTACTGCAAACGGTATTGATCAAGAGGCGTCCGTTTGCCGTAGCCCAGTTCCGACACCGTCAGCAGGCTGTCGGAACTGTTGGCCTCAACCGTCACCCCGGACACTACCCGGTCGCCTTTTCGCAGGGAAATCCCTTTCACCCCGGCGGCATTGCGGCCCATGGACCGGATTTCACTGCACTCGAAGCGAATGGCGAATCCCAGCCTGGTGATCAGAATCATCTGCATGGCCTCGCTCACCTCCCGAACCGCAATCAATTCGTCGTCACGCTGGAGGCTGAGGGCAATCAAACCGCTGGCCCGCATATTTTTGTACAGCTCGCAGGCCGATCGTTTAACCCGGCCGTTTTTGGTAATGAACATGAAGGAGTTGTGCAGTTCGATGTTCCGCTGCCCCAAAGCCGTGGCCACATACTCCTGCTCGTGGAGATCAATGAGATTGGAAATATGGGCTCCTTTGGCCCGGCGGCTCGTTTCAGGGATCTGCAGGACTTTGAGCATGAGCATCCGGCCCAGATTGGTGAACAGCAACAGATGCTGATGATTCGTCGACGAGACCAGGGCCTGGATCAGATCGTTCCCGGTGACATTGGCCCCGGCCAGTCCTTTCCCGCCCCGTTTCTGCTGGTTGTAGCTGGAAAGTGGGGTTCGTTTGATATAGCCTTTTCGGGTCAGGGTTATGACCACCTCTTCGTCGGCAATCAGGTCTTCGACCTCGATGGCTTCCGGATCATAGGGGAGAATTTGGGTTTTTCTGGGGGTGGCGTAAATCCGGCGCAATTCCGCCAGTTCTTCCTGAATGACCCCCTTCAGGACGTCGGCGTTCTGGATAATGCTTTTCAAGAATTCAATCTTTTTCAAAATGTCCAGGTATTCCTCCTGGATTTTGCTCTGCTCCAGATTGGTAAGGCGCTGCAGCCGCATATCCAGGATGGCCTGGGACTGGACCGCGGAAAGATCGAATCGGTGCATCAACCGTTCCTTGGCTTCGACTGGAGTCGCGGAATTTCTGATCGTGGCCACCACTTCATCAATATTGTCCAGGGCGATGCGCAGGCCTTCCAGAATATGGGCTCGATATTCCGCTTTTTCCAGATCGAATCTGGAGCGTCTGAGGACCACTTCTTTCCGGTGCTGAATAAAAAGATCCAGATATTCCTTGAGATTCAAGAGCTTCGGCCGATTGTTCACCACGGCCATAAAATTGATGCCGAAGGAGGTGTTCAAGGCGGTGTATTTGTACAGCTTGTTGATGACGATATCGGGCAGGGTCCCTTTCTTGAGATCCACCACGATCCGGATGCCGTTGCGATCTGACTCATCTCTGAGATCACTGATGCCTTCGATTTTTCGATCATTGATCAGGGCGGCGATTTTCTGGAGGAGATTGGCCTTGTTCAGGGCATAGGGGATTTCCGTGATCACCAGGGATTCGCCTCCCCGGCTGCGCTCTTCGGTTTCAATCCTGGCCCTGATCTTGACGCTGCCCCGGCCGCTGGCATAGGCCTCCCTGAGTCCGGCCAGGCCGTACATCATGGCGCCTGTAGGGAAATCAGGGCCTTTGATGATCTGCATCAGGTCCAGAAGGGTCATCTGGGGATCGTGCAACAGGGCCAGCAGGGCGTCCACCACTTCCCCCAGGTTGTGGGGGGGGATATTCGTGGCCATGCCCACCGCGATGCCGGCCGCCCCATTGATCAGGAGATTCGGGACCTTTGTCGGCAGGACCTCCGGTTCCTGAATGGTGTTGTCGTAATTCTCCCGGAAGTTTACGGTATTTTTTTCGATATCGGCCAGAAATTCACCGGCCAGCCGGGACATGCGACTCTCGGTATAGCGCATGGCCGCCGGGGCGTCTCCGTCAATGGACCCGAAGTTGCCCTGCCCGTCCACCAGGGGGTCGCGCATATTGAATTTCTGGGCCATGCGCACCAGGGCGTCATACACCGCCGAGTCGCCATGGGGGTGATATTTACCGATCACATCACCGACGATACGGGCCGATTTCTTGTAGGGACGATTGTAATAATTTCCCAGATCATGCATAGCGTAAAGGATGCGGCGATGCACCGGTTTGAGGCCGTCCCGCACATCAGGAATGGCCCGCCCGATGATCACGCTCAACGAGTATTCCAGATAGGATTTTTTTATCTCGTCTTCGATATTGACTGTGTTCAGGGATTGCTGCATTATTGCCTCAAGCTTGTATAGAATTAGAGATTTTGGAACGCGACCCGTCCATCGTCAATAATCCAAAAAACGGTCTCCCGTTTTGTGGATTAGATATCCAGGTCCTTGACCGCCAAAGCATTCTGTTCGATAAATTCCCGTCTGGGGGTGACTTGTTCGCCCATGAGCCTCTGAAAGATCAGATCGGCTTCTTCCGCCTCGTCGATTTTGACCTGCAAGAGGGTTCGATTGTCCGCCTGCATGGTCGTTACCCACAACTGTTCCGGATTCATTTCCCCCAGGCCTTTGTAGCGCTGGATCTGATAACCCTTGTCTGCAAGCGCCATAATGGAATCAAAAAGGGCGAACGCCGAGCTGACTTGCGTGGTTTCACCATTTTTCTGGATTATGGAATAGCTCGGTTCCGAGCCGTCCTCCTGGAGGCTGTTGACCATTTCATGGGCCCGTCTGTAGAGCCTGGAATTGAAAAATTCCACTCCCAGTCTGACCCGGCGTTTGTTTTTATCCACAAAGGAGACAAACCAGCGGGTCACCTCCTCCTGCTCCTGTTGCTCAATGGCCAGCTCATACTCCTGCGTCTGCATATAGGCCCGGAAATCCTCAATAGCCTTGTCTCCGAGCTCTCCGGAAAACATTTTCGGTTCGAGCCGCCGGGGGTAATTCAGGATGCTGAAAAACAGCTCCTGCTGGATTCCGATATTTTCAGCTTCCTTGGAGCGTTCTCCCAGATGCATGATCATCTCCAGAATCCGAACCAAGTCCTGTCCCTTGAATTCGCGGCCGCTGGAATCCCTAACCAGCAGCTCGCCGCTGATGTTCTGCATGAGAAATTCTTTCAGGGCCTTGTCATCAGCGACAAATTTTTCAAATTTTCCTTTATGCACCCGATACAGCGGGGGCTGAGCAATGTACAAAAAGCCGTCCTCGATCAGTTCAAAATACTGACGGTAAAAAAAGGTCAGGAGCAAGGTCCGAATATGGGCCCCGTCAACATCGGCATCGGTCATGATGATGATCTTGTGGTATCGGAGCCGGGACAGGTCCAGGCCGTCGTCCCCGATCCCGGCGCCCATGGCCGTGATCAGATGCTGGATTTCTTTGTTTTCCAGCATCTTGTCAAAACGGGTCTTTTCCACATTGAGGATCTTGCCCCGCAGGGGGAGAATGGCCTGATATTTGGGGTCCCGCTCCTGCTTGGCCGAACCCCCGGCTGAATCACCCTCCACAATAAACAACTCGCTCTCCTGGGGGACTTTGCTTTGGCAGTCCGCGAGTTTTCCCGGCAGGGCCGAATCAGACAGGGCGCTCTTGCGGCGGACCAGGTCCTTGGCTTTCCGGGCCGCTTCCCGGGCCCGGGCCGCGTCCACCACTTTCTCGATAAGGATCTTGGCCTCTTTGGGGTTTTCCTGGAGAAAGGCACTGACGATTTCCCCCACGGCCGTGGAGACATACCCGGCCACTTCACTGTTGCCCAGTTTGGTCTTGGTCTGCCCCTCAAACTGGGGATCCGGCAGTTTGACACTGATAATGGCGGTCAATCCTTCCAGGGCATCGTCGCCGGCAATCTTCTGCTGGAATTTTTTAGGCAGATCCGAATGCTGGATATAGGCATTGATATTCCGGGTCAGGGCGGTCTTGAATCCGGACAGATGGGTCCCGCCTTCTTTGGTCCGGATGTTATTGGCAAAGGAATAGATATTGCTTTTGAAGCCGCTGTGAAACTGAAAGGCGAATTCGATGATCACCTCCTCGATGTCCTTTTTGCCGGTGACCACCTGATGCAGGACGGTTTCAGAGGCATTGAGGTGTTCCACATAGGATCGAATCCCCCCCTCGAACTGAAAACTCTGTTCTTCCCGGCTGCGTTCATCAAAAATGTTCAGGAGAAGCCCGCTGTTTAAATAGGCCAGCTCTTCGAATTTCTTGCTCAAGGTTGAATAGTTGAAAGTGACGTCCTCAAATATCTGTTCGTCCGGTCTGAAATGGATACTGGTCCCGGTTTTTTCAGTCTCGCCAAGATCATCCAGCGGACCCATGGGAATACCGCGCTCATAGCGTTGGAAATATTTATGCCCGTCCCTCCGGATGGTGACCTCCAGGTATTCGGACAGGGCATTGACCACGGAGATGCCCACTCCATGCAGGCCGCCGGAGACTTTGTAGCTCTGATTGTCAAATTTTCCCCCGGCGTGCAGGACGGTCATGACCACTTCCACAGCCGGCCTGTTTTCCTTGGGGTGCATGTCCACGGGAATCCCCCGCCCATTATCCGTGACCGTGATACTGTTATCCAAATGAATGGTCACATTGATCCGGTCGCAAAAATTGGCCATGGCCTCGTCAATGCTGTTATCGACCACTTCATAGACCAGATGATGCACGCCGTGAAAGTCCGTGCTGCCGATATACATGGCCGGTCGTTTTCTGACGGCACTCAAGCCTTCTAAAATGGTGATGCTTTCAGCAGTGTACTGGTACGCTTCCATTCTCTAAATCTCTTCCTCAGTATAATAGGTTTCTTCTTCAATCTGGACCGGCATGATAATCACAAAATAATCCGGATCATTTTCCCCGGTCACCCGGCACGGTCCGCTTTGATCTGTAAATTCAAAGCAGATTTGAGGCGACTGGAAGTGGGATACAATTTCAATAAGATTTCGGGTGGGAAAAATGATCTGCTCAAGATCGCCATTATAGTCAACGTTCAGGGTTTCCGTCCCTTCTCCGGTGTCCTGTCCTTCACTGTAAATCACCATTTCCGGTCCTTGAAACACAAAAAAGGAGCAACGCTGGGTTTCCGTGTTAAACAGTGAAATACGCTCCAAAGAATCGATCAGTTCTTCGCGGTCCACAAGCATTCGGCTGTTTTCCTGTTCAAAATAGGACAGAAAAATACTGTAATTGGGAAATGTATCATAGCTGATCGGAAAACTGAGATTCTCGCGCTTGTTCTGATCGGCGACAAAAATCCGTTTGCCGTCGATATTGAGCAGGATATCTTCATGGGTCAGCCATCTCTTGAGCTCCAGGAGATAGGTTTTCGGGATCAAAATGCCGTCTTCGCCCAGCAGGGAAGCAAGCCCCGGGTGAAGAAAACGCTCCATTCCGAATTGATGCCAATTCATTCCACAGACTTCGATTGAGCCATCCTCCTGCTCCTGGACCGGAGCCATCTTCATGTAAAACATGGTGTCGGTATCGTCATCTGCAATACAGTATCCGATATGCTCAATGATTTTACGTAAATGTGATCCAGACCAGGCGACAGCGTTTGCTTCCGGAAAGGCGGAAAACGACTGAAACCAGGTCGCGTCATTGGTGGGCAGCTTGTATTTCCGTCTGCCCTGCTCCAAGAGTAGCACGTTGTGATTGTCATCCTGGGTGAGTGTGATTTCGCCGGGGGGAAGCTTGCGGAAGAGATCAAAAAAACTCCGTCCCTGCACACCCAGCAGTCCTGGCTCCAGGGTCTGCACCTCATACTCACCGAAAAATTCAATCTTGGAATCCGTGGACATGACTTTCAAGCGATTGTCCGTGCTTTCCAGCCAGAGGGTGCGCAGGAAGGCCGCGCCAGTCTTGGCCGGAATGATACTCGTGGCTTTACTGAAGCCGTCGAGAAGACGTTCTTTAATGATCTTTGCTTTCATAATATTCCTCTTGGTTATGATTGATCATTAGGCCTGTTCATATGTTGCTAATAAACGTATTTATTTGAAATAATGTAAAATTGGCATGATGCTTTTGTCGACTTTTTCTTGACAGACCGCTGCTACAAGGGAGGCAAGCGGTGGTGTTCACCCCTGGTGACACAGTTGCTTCAAGTCTTTCAGCATTTTGTTCATTTCTGTATTTTCTCTCTGGGATGATTTGATTTTTTGGATGGCATACACCACAGAACTGTGGTGTTTTCCCCCGAATTCATTGCCCAGCTGGGTATAGGTCAGGCCGAGCACGTCCCGGCACAGATACAGGGCAATGTGTCTGGCCAGGACAACGGTCCGGCTCCTCTTGGACGAGAGCAGATCCTGGGGCTGTATCTGGAAGTGTCCGGCCACAATCGCCATGATCTTCCGGCAGTCAGGCCCGTTGTTGATGTGTTTCAATTTTCGGGTGATCACGGTCTGCCGGTCTGATTGGGAGCCGCCGAGTTCTTTGGACACGAGCAGGGAGCAGAGCATGCCGTTGATTGTTTTGAAATCGAAACAGGAAGTGGCGATATCAAAACAATCTTTCTCTGTCAGACCGAGCCTGTTTTTGTCATTGTGCTGTTTCAAGAAGGCAATGCGGACATCCAGATCCGGCTTTTTGATCTCCACCAGAACGCCGGCCTGCAGCCTGGAAATCAGCTCGTTTTTCAGATGGGACTGTTCGGCGACTTTGCCGCAACAGCTCACCGCGGTCGGCTGTTTGTCCTGAAGCCGCTTGTTGATGCATCTCATCAGTTCAGTCTGAAGCAGGGGATTTTGGGTCACGACGTGAAAATCATCGATCAGAAGCACTTGGGTGGCACACAGTCTGTCCTGAAACCGACCTCCGTTCGCTGCAGCTTGTTGTTCATACAGGACCAGTTCCTCCGGTTCGAGCAGGAGGATATCCTCAACCTGATGGGTATGAAAACGGCTGGCCATGGCTTTGAGCAAATGCGACTTGCCGCACCCGGGCTCGCCGATGAGCACCAAGGGATTGCCCTGTTCAAACGAGCTGCGGATCAGTTCTTTGGCTGTCCGGACCGGGAAGGCGTTTTTTTGATTGTGCAGAAAGGTCTCGAAGGTGAACGCTGGATCCGGTTTGAATGTCTTCATAATGGTCTGCTTATGTCCATGGAGGATCCCCTCCACACCCCCCTTCAGGCAAGAACGGCGCGGGCTAAAGCCGGGAGGATCGATTCCACGGGGGCGTCGAATCGGATGTCGGTGATCGATCCGTAGGCTGTGGGACCGAGATTGATTTCAATGATGGTCCCTGTATTCATTTTGACCCGGTTGGGCAGGCTGTTGGCCGGCGACACTTCACCAGAGGTCCCGGCAATGATCAGGAGATCGGCCCTTGCAAGGAGGCGATCGCTGTGAATCTGGGCTGCAGGCGGTATGCATTCTCCAAAAAATACCACATCCGGCCTGACCAGGCCGCGGCACCCCGGACAGAGCAGGGGGATGGAGTCAACAGTGAGTCTCCGCACCTGGTCCACCGGGATGGGCGCGTGGCATTCACGGCAGTAAAAACGTTGAAAATTGCCGTGGAATTCCACAACACATTCAGATCCGGCCCGTTGATGGAGGTTGTCGATATTCTGTGTGATCACGCCCAGCAAGTGCTGCTGCTTTTCCAGCTCAGCCAGGGCCAGGTGAGCGGGATTGGGTTCACTGGAATCAAGCAGGGTGGTGGTTTCAAGGAGAAATTCCCAGACCCTCTCCGGATTGACATCCAAAGCCTGGGCCGAAGCGACCTGGACCGGATCGAACCTGGACCATAAGCCACCCGGGCTCCGGAAGTCGGGAATGCCGCTTGGCGTGGAGATACCGGCACCGGTAAAGGCAACGGCGTTTTTTGATTTTCTTATGAAATCGGCAGCTTGCTGTATCTTGTGCTTCTCAGTCTCCTGCATATCTGTATCCTCCGTACAACTGACAAATCATAGCATTTTTTCCCCTGATACACAAGAAACGAAGTGAAGAATGGCGTGGTCATCGCAGGGGGTTGCATCGAGTGAGCAATAAGGCTCTGTCTCCGGTCTGCATGCCATTACAGCATGACTCAGGAGATTTGAAAAAAGGACTCTTCAAATTCCGGTCTGTCCTGATAGCGCTCCCAAAACATCCCCGGAAGTTCGTCCATATGGAGAAAGAGTGATGCTTCGACCGCGATTCCGGCTTGCTGCAAAGCGCGCATGGCTTCCAGGGGATCCGGCGGGCAGCCTTTCACCGGAAGCATGGTCTGGATGCAGGGGTTCTGGCGATGGGCCCTGTACATGCATCGCCCCAGAAGTATGGTCGCCTGCATACCAGGTGTGGGCTGCATGCTTTTTCCGGTGAGCACTTCCACCGCAGGCCATGGTGTGCCTTTCCAGGCCAGACGGATCGCCGTCAGAAGCAACCCGTTGAGCACAGAACAATAGGTGCACAGGGACTGATCAAATTGTCGATAGAACAGTCCTTTGATGCCGTCCCGGGCCAGGGGAAGCGGCATTTCTCCATCAGGACCGCTGGTGTAGGCAATGGCGTGTTCGTGAAACCGGGAAACAGCTTCCAGGGGTTTCCCGCGGAGGCTGATCCAGGTGCCATCAGCCGGGCGCTGTTGGTTTTGGGCGGCCTGGACGAGGTGAGGGACCTGGCCGGGATCATAGCCGAGCACTTTGGCCCCCGCCATATCGGCTGCCAGGGGGTCATTGGAGGCCAGAAGGCAGTTCGTGCGGTGCATTTTCCCATCAAAGGCCGGACCGCGCTCCAGGGAGTAGATGCCGTCGATGAGTGTCAGCATGGGGGGCATGCAGTGAGGCAGGCGGGCAATCATCCAGTCAAGATTGCGCTTTGATCCGGCCCGGTGGCATTTCTTGCGGGATGGAATATCCAAGAGCCCCTTGAGGTTTTTCATGCCGAGGCTGACCACGGTTTGCTGGTGCGTCTTCAGGCAGGGGAGATTGACGGCAAAATCACATTCCAGCATATCCCGGTTGATCCTCAGCTGGAGATCCTCACCCAGATCGACCCGGGTGAACGGTCGGTCCATGGCGTTGTAGCACTGCACGCCGTAGCGCTTGGTCAGGGTGGTGTATCCCAGGTAGTCAAAGGCATGGGCAGCGGTTTGCCTGTCTTTCGGGTCCCGGGTGACGATGCCTTCCACAATGGCGATTGATTTGACGCCGAGATCCTTCAAAAGCCTGACTGTATCCTCCACCACCCGTGAGGTGGTGATGACCCCCCATTTGGGAAAGCGCACCTTGGTGGTCCAGAAAACAATATTCGGCTTGATGACCACCGAATCCCCGGAGGACAGGCGCTCCAGACCGCGGCACTTCGTGACCGCTTGCTGGACGGATCGGAAGGGCTCGACATACTCCACGATGGACACGATGGGTTGGCTCATGTTTCTTCTCTTACATGCCTTCGATGCTTTCAATGAAATACCCGGTGCCTGAGACCAGGACGTAGCTGCTCTGTCCGCAGGCTGGACAGGCCTGGGATTCAGAAAAAGGGGGATCAAGGACAAAGCCTTGCCCGCAATGTCGGCACTGAACCCGAGCCGGGATTCTTTCAACGGCCAGGCGTGCGGAGGCCGCCGCTGTTTCCCGGCTCAGATAGGCGAAATAGCGCTGTATCCATTCTTCTTCGAGATCACTGAAGGCCCCGATTTTCAAAGAGATGGTCTTGATCCGGGTCACCTCGTTTTCCCGGGCATGCTTCAGGACGATGCGCAAAATGGAATTGATGACCGGCAATTCGTGCATCAGGGAACAGTCGCATATTCGGCTTTGAAAGGCCAGGGTTTCCCAGTGGCTGATTCAGAGAGCTCCGCGGGGAGCGGCCCGGTGGCGGTGCGCAGCGTCCGACCCCGCCCCCCCAGATCCCAGGTCACGGCAATCTGACCCTGCTGCGCGGTTGATAAGAAGGGGATGGCCGCCTTGGCAAAATAGCGCCGCACCTTGCGATGGGGAAAATGGTACACATTGAGATAGCCGCAGCTCACCAGGGCCAGGTCCGGATCCACCAGGGTGTACAAACCGTGGTTGAAGCTGCTCCGGCTGCCGTGGTGCGGCAGCACGAGTACCTCGGACGCCAGGTCCGTCCTGCGGGCAAGCAGGGCGCTCAAACCGGTGTTTTCGATGTCCCCCGGCAGGAGGGCCAGCCCTTTGCGGCCATAGCACAGCCTGAGGACCAGGGAGGCGTCATTGTCTTTGTGGATGTTTTCATCCCCGCAGGGATGCAGAACCCGCAGCAGCAGGTGCTTGCCCAGCTTCAGACTGTCCCCGGCCTGCAGGGATTGGATGGGGATGGCCCGGCTGTGCAGAATGGAGCGCAGGTGCCTCCCGTCCTCCCCCTGGGGCCAGTTTCCATTGTAGACAAAGCGTTGAATCCGGTAGTGCTTCAGGATGTAGAAAAGCCCCCGGAGATGGTCATAATCGTCGTGGGTGAGCAGCAACGTGTCCACCTGGGGGGAACGGCCCCAGGTCAAAGCCGGGCTCAGGATATGCCGCCCCAGATCATAGTCTGCATTCCAGGATCCTCCGCCGTCCACCAAGAGGGTTTGTTCATGTTTCGCCTGCAAAAAAATGGATTGTCCCTGGCCGACATCGAACAGCCGCAGGGTCACTGTATCCTGGAGATTGTGCAGGGCCTGCAGCAGGCCGGGGCCAAGGAGTAGGACAAGTCCGCAAACCGGCAACCATTTCGGCCAGATGCGGGATCGCCGCCACCAGCAACACAGGGAGCCAAGAAAAATCCAGTATCCAAAGGCCACAGGCCAGAACGGGCGAAGCGGGACCAGAACGCCCAATCCCCCTTCAGCGGCCAGGCTCTGCAGGAGTCGGACCATGCCATTGAGAATGTGCCCTGAACAGGAGAGCAAAAACCCTCCACAGGGCACCAGCCCAGGGACCAGGGACAGGGCCAGTCCGATGAGTCCCAGGGGGAGGACACACAAGCCCAGCAGGGGCAGCCACAGACAATTCAAGTAGAGATGCGGGCTCCATTCCCCGAAGGCGGTGACCAGAAGCGGGAGAAGCACAAGGTTTGCGATGCAGCTGATCCCGAGAATTCCCAGGACAATTTCGAGGACCTTGCAGCGTTGGCCGCGCCAAGACAGGCGTTTCATGCCCTGCCGGAAAACAGGCAGGAGCAGAACGATCCCGGCCACAGCCCCGAAGGACAGTTGCATTCCCAGGTCGTGCACCTGCAGCGGATTGAAACACAGCATCACCACAAGGGCGAAGAACAGGCCGTCGCCCAGGATGTTTTTGCGCCCCTGCAGCAGAAAAACGCCCCAAAAAAAGAACATCAAGGCGGCCCGTATGAGCGATGGCCTGGCCTGACCCAGCCAGAGGTAGGCCAGGACAAGGGGCGCCGCGAAGAGAACGCTGAGGTGTTGTCTGGGCAGCCAGGTGAGGAGGGAGGGAAACAGTCTGCCCCAGCACCAGGCCAGCCCCCAGGCCAGAGCCACCACGAATCCGACATGCAGCCCGGACAGGGCCAGACTGTGGGCCAGTGAGGCCTGGCGGACCAGATTGAGCGTCTGGTAGGAGGTTTGGGAGCGATCCCCCATCAAGAGGGCTAAAAGCAGACCCTGTCCCGGACCTTCCTGGGTCCAGTCGAGGATGCGCTTGCGCAGGAACAGCCTCAGGCGCCAGGAAGCCTTGACCGGCTCATGAAAGGTGAGTTGTGTTTGTTGTGCTTTTGTAAAGATCCGATAGCGGACCTTCTGGCGGGCCCAATAGGCCGCGGCGTCCCAGGTGCCGAAATTGTGCCGGCCGCGTATGGGCTTCAATCGGAAGTGGCCTGTAACGGTCTGGCCGGGTGACGGCCAGCGGCTTGCCTCTTGCCAGGTCCAGACCACCCGGCCTTCGATCTTCCGGAGCTGTTCAGCCCCTGTCCTGGCGATTTCGAGATCCGTGAGAATGATCTGCAGCCTGTTTTGCGGTTTCGGACGCACGGAATGCACCCGGGCCTGCAGATGAATCCGTTTTCGCGCCTCAAACAGAGAAAACGGCGGATCCGAGGACCATTCCGGCCTGAGGGACCAGGCCGCCATCAGGGCGGAGGCCGCGACCAGCACCAGACAAAGCCAGGCCACAGGCGTCTTGAGGGCCTGGTATGTCAGGGCAAGCAGCAACGCAGCCGCGCAAAGACCCGGCAGGGGATGCTCAGGGATGAACAGACAGACAGCGGCACAGAGCACCAGAATTTGCCAGGGGAGGAACCCCGGAAGGCCAGAATCTGCTGTTCTATCTTTTGCGCAGGACCGCAGCATAAAAGTATTCCCCCATCAGAGAGTCAACAGGGGTTGCGTACTCGTGTTCCAAAAGGATTTTTTCGGGATATTCCTTTAAAATACGCCGGATTGTTTCAGTGTTTTCCTCTTTGTTCAGGGTGCAGGTCAGATACACGATCTGCCCCCTGCTCTTTGTTGCATCGCAAGCTGAACGCAGCAAATCGGCTTGCAGCTGCCTCAGTTCGAGGATTGTGGATGGTGAGTGTTTCCATTTGATGTCCGGCCGCCTGTTGAGAACGCCAAGGCCGGAACACGGAACATCCAGGAGCACCGTGCCCGGGGAGAGGCTCAGGGGAGGAGGATGGGTGGCGTCGGCGCAAAGCAGGACGGTTTCCGGCAGGGCCAGTCGTCTGATTTCCCGCCGGCAGGCTTGGACTTTTGTGACTGAACGGTCGCTGGCCCACACAGGATCAAGGCCGGTTTCCAGGAGTTGACAGGTCTTTCCGCCGAAACCGCAGCAGGCATCCCAGACTGGCCGCACCCATTCACAGGGACTCAGGCTGCTTAGGGCTGTTTGGGCAGCCAGGCTCTGACGGCTGCAAAGCCCCTTGCTTTCATCCCTGTGTATGTGCTCTGGTGTTCTGCGGAAACCCAGGGCGGGAAACCGGGCGATCAGGGGATTGGCCTCGGCCTGCAGACGCTCAAAAAGCGCCTTGGCCCCAGGTTGGGTTTGATTGACCCGAATGCCCAGCATTGGGGGGCGCAGGGATTGCCTGAGTACGGTTTCGGTTTGTTCCCGTCCCAGGGAATTGAGCAATATCCGGATCAGCCAGGCGGGACAGGAATAGTAGCTGGAGAGCCATTCCAGAGCATCGGCAGACCGGTCCTGGTAATACTCCATCCGCTGGAGATCGGCCTGTTTGGACAGGATTTTCCGGAGAAGGGCATTGGCCAATCCGGCGAGCCCTTTTCCCCAGACAGCCTTTATCCGCTGCACCGTCACATCCAGGGTGGCATACGGGGGAATCCGGTCCAGATAGAGCAGTTCATACACCGCAAGTCCGAGAGCGTTCAGGTATGCAGGGGGCAGTTTGCGGCTGTTCCCGCTCAAATTCCAGGAAAGGACAGCGTCGAGACGCCCCTTCATGCGGAGGTAGCCGTAACTCAATTCCGTGATCAGGTGTTTGTCTTGCGGCGAGAGCGTCTGGTGGGCGGTCAGTTCCCGGTTCAGCACGGCCTGCAGGCCGGCGCCCCTGTGCTGGGCGGCCCGGGTGACCCTGAGGGCCACAGCCCGAACCCGGTGTCCCGCATTTCTTTGAGGGCCTGTCATTGCAAAAACCGCTCAATGGTCTGCCGGACCTTGTGCAGGGCCACCCGGGTATCCAGACAGGGTCCATGCGGACGTTGATTGAGGATGCCATACACCGGCAGAGGGTAGGTGTCCTGGATGCCTGAGGCCAGGTCCCGTTCACAGGCGACCGCAATGATCAGCTTTGGTTTGTTTTTGACCACGATGCGCCTGGCGATGGTCCCGCCGGTGGCGATGGCCAAAGGGATCCCCTTTTCATCGCTGAGGTCTAAAAGGCCTGCGATGTCGCATTCCCCGCATCGTTTGCAATTGTTGATGTTATAGGTCAGCCGGTGACGGCACAAGCTGTTTTGCAGGCAATGGGGCATGAGCAGGAGGATTTCATGGGCACAATATTTCCCCCCCTGGGCCAGGACCATTTCATTGTTGACCTGAATAAAGGAGGCCCGGACCCGTTCTTTGCCGATGCCCACCAAGCGGCCCACGATGATCATCAAGGGCAGAAAGATCTTGACCGCAATGCCGCGGAGGTTTTTTGAAAAAAAAATTGGTTTTTTCAAAAGAATATTCAGAACCAGCGCGGCAGAAGACCAGATCACCACGGCGATGCCCGTCACGGCGACTCCGCCCAGAATCCAGGTAAAGATCCAGGGCAAGCCCTGGAGGCCGACATAGGGAATGAGCCAGAAGACGGCAAAAAAGAGGATCAGCAGGCAGGAGGTCCCTCCCAGCAAGCCGATGAACAAGCGCTTTCTGGCGGCGAAGGATTCCTGGACATCCATTTCCAGAAGCCGAGAAGCTGATTCATTGTGTGACATGGCAAAGGCCGTTGGGGCGCG
>CAZUMF010000052.1:0-20628 GCA_964621385.1 uncultured Desulfohalobiaceae bacterium | reverse complement strand
AACGTCCCCTGGACGGCATGGTCATCACGGTGCCCAGCACGGATTTTTTTGGTCCTCAGGACAAGACCGCGGATCGCCTGCATCGGATCAACAGCCAGGCCACCCGGATGTATGACCGTATCCGGAAAGCCCAGAAGACACTCGGGATGCGCTGTCCGCTGTACATCCTGGTCACCAAATGTGACCAGATTCCCGGTTTTCAGGATTTCTGCCGCGCCCTTCCGGACCCCCTCCAACATCAGATGTTCGGCTGGTCCAACCCCTATGCCCTGGATACGGCCTACAGCCCGGAATGGCTTCCCCAAGCCTTTGCGGAAATCAGTGCCGACCTGCAGCAGCTGCAGAGTGAGCTCTTTGCCCATGGGGTGGATGCCAGGGAGAGCGACGGACTGTTTGTCTTTCCCGCTCATTTTCAGCGTCTCGCCGAAGGGCTCCAGGCCTATCTGGATCGCGTTTTCAAGAAAAGTGCCTACCATGAATCCTACTTGTTCCGCGGCATCTATTTCTGCGGGGAATGCGGAACCGAACAGCGCTCTCCGGCCCAGGGCTCTATCTGTTTTCTGCGGGACCTTTTTCAGAAAAAACTCTTCCCTGAATCCGGCCTGGCCCGCCCGGCCAGCAAGCAGTTCATCAACAGAAACAGGACCATCCTCGCCATACAGGGAGTCGTGGCCGCGCTGGTCCTGATCTGGGGCTTCGGCCTGTGGTGGTCCGTCAGCGCCGTTTCCCGGGACAAAAACGCCCTGCTCCCCACCCTGCACAATATCAACAGCGGCTTGGAGGTGATTGAAGGCAAAGCCAAAGTGGATCAGCATTTTTTCACCAAAGAGACCATGAATCTTGTCGATGGAATGAGCCGGACCACGCTGTCGGATTTCAGCGCCTTTTTTATGCCCTTTTCCTGGGTCGACCCCCTCAAGGAAGACACCATCAATGCTCTGGCCATAGCCTATGACCAGTTTTTCATGAAATCACTGCTCTTAAAGACCCAGGGCCGGGCCCGGCAGCTCGTTTCCCTGCGTCCGGAACTTTCGGCCGGTGACCGCCAGCCCCCGGCAGAAGCCGTCCCGGTCCAGGAAACCGCGGCCTTTATCGCCCTTCAGGACTATGTGGAGCGCATCCTTCAATTGGAGGAGGCTGCCGACACCTACAATTACATCAGACGATCCCAGGGAGAGGATGTTGTCGCCGACCTGTCCGAGCTCACCAGATACCTCTTTGACCAGGAACTTCCCCAGGAATTTTACGATTTTTTTCAGCTGTACAAAGACGCCATCGCCAAGCATACCGGCAAGCCCCTCACCCTGCAGCCCTTTGAAAACGCGGCCAAAGCCCGCCTGGAGCACCACTTTCAGCAGCTCTATAACCACCTGTTCAAGGCCAATCCGCTCAGCGCCTACCTGGACATTTTGTCCATCCAGCTGGAGAATTTCGCCGGCCAGAGCCGAAGCGCACTCAAAGACCGGGAAGCCATAGAGAATATTCTCAAAACCATTGAAAACTGCAACCGCCTCCTCTCCGATCCCGATCTGGCCTGGATCACCAGCCCGGGGCTGAAACTGGGGAGCCCTTTTTCGAATCTTCTGGCGCGTATCGACCAGTCTGTACTTCTCGGCCGCGAGGTGAGAACCCGGCTGGAACACGCCGGAGAAAACGCTCTGAAAAAATTCCAGTTTCAGCTGAAACTGGCCCGGGCACCCTTGACCGGCCCCCTGCTCTTTCAGGACAACGGACAGTTGGAACTTCTGTTTTCGGAAAACCTTGTCCAACTCGCTGATGAATTCAGGACACTCCTCAAACAGGAATTCATGGTCTTCAAGCCCGAGCGGAGCACCAGCCTGCGTGTGCCTGAAGGCTTGCGCTTTATCTGGAATATCCCCCTCCTGGAAGAGGCGGTGGCCCAGATCGCCCCATATGAGAATTTCATCCGGCAGGGCCTCAAAGGGTTTCCCAACGATCTTCGGGCGCTCATCAAGACAACAGCCAAGGACTCCTTCAACCAGAGCCTTTTGAATCTTCTCATCGAGGCCCAGAGCACCAGCACGGCCTCCGGGCGGATGCTGAGCCGCCCCCGGGAAGCCGATCTTCGCTTCGAGATCGACAACTTTCACGAGGCCTCCAAGCTTCTGGACCGATTGCTGGTGGCCTTTGAACGGCTGGGCCTGGTGAATCTCTATCTCAACTTAACCGAAATCGTGAGCTGGCAGGCCTCCACCCTCTTGAACGCCGTTGACCTGCTGTTCAAACAGCAAGGCTTGTACACGGTCAAAGACGGCGACCTGAGCTGGTGGACCGGCAAAGCCCCCCTCGGCTTCATGGCCTATGAGGTCGGAGACACGGAAGAGCTCCGCTACTATCTCGACCTGCAGCGCAAGCGTGTCAAGCACCTGGCCTATCAATATGCAGAGCCCGTCATTTCTTTCTTCATGAACCGCTCTTTTCCTCAAGAGTACAGCCAGACTCGCCTCTTTTCAAAATGGGAGCGTATTTTAACCTCTTTGAATCAATACGAGAACAAGCAGCCGGACAATCCCATCACCCGTCTTGAACGGCTGATCCTGTTCGAGATGCAGAAGATCACTGCCGACAATTACCGTGATGTCCTGCCCCCCGACTGTCCCGGAAGACCGTCCGGAGACTTTTTTGTCAAGACCAGGAACACGCTCTGCCGGATGATTGTTGAACGTTCAAAGCGATTGACCGCCCACAAGGTGCTCGAGAATTACCAGGGCATTCACACTTACTTCAAAGAGCATCTTGCCGGACGCTTCCCCTTTGCTGACCCAAAGACAGCCAAGCCGGGCCAGGAAGCCGATCCGGACGCCATCAGAGGGCTCTTCAGGCTCCTGGAGGCCATGCCCACCTCCGGCCTGCATATTCTGCAAGAGCATGACTACTTCGGTCTTTCCGGTGAAAAAGTCCTTGATTTCTTTGCCCAACTCAAAAAGCTGCAGGAATTTTTTGCCCCGTTTGTGCACAGCGGCCCGGAAGAGCCCCGGACGGACAGGCTCCCGGTCTATGATTTTCAAGTCGAGCTGCGCGTAAATACCGATTTTGAACAGGGCGGGCACCGGATCATCGACTGGCTCTTCACGGTGGCCGGGCAGGAATTTACCCGGCAGGACGAACCGGCACTCGGTCGCTGGCGTTTCGGCGATCCCATCAGTCTCAGACTGCGCTGGGCCAAGGATTCACCGGTGTATCCCCAAAAAACGGAAACCGATGACCGGGTTCAGGTCGACGACAGGACCCTGCGCTATGATTTTGCAGACAAATGGTCCCTGCTCCGCCTGCTGCGCTCTCACCCGGGCTCGGTTGAAGACTTTGCCGGATTGGTGGATGCAAAACCCCATACCTTGAAATTCCAGTTTGAGAACGCCTGGGAGGAACGCTATAGCGGCAGGGGATTCAAGGAGCAAACCCGGATCTATATCCGCGTCACGCCGCTGCTGCCTGACGAAAAACTGGGAGTCCCCTTGATCATGCCGGAGCACTTCCCTGAATACGCTCCCCGGCTGGAACTCAAGGAGACCGGGTAGCACACCGGGCTGTGCTGGGTCTCGACTTCGTTTCAAGTTCGTGTCCCTGATGGCCGCTTGAAACTGTCTCAAAACCGTAAAGCGAGTGTCTCATGGATCACGGATACGACAATCTCAACAATTCGGCAGAGGATGTCCGGAATGCGGAAGAACCGGATCTCCGGAACCGGCTCAAGCATGATCCCCTCGGGCAGGCCGGGATTGACCTGCAGAGCCTGATCCAGCCCATACCCGGCGACAATCCCGCCGGAAGCGACCTCCGCTATGAGCCGATCTATGATCAGATTCAGGAGGCCCGGGAGGAAGAGGCGGATCTTCCCCAGGGGGTCTGGGAGCGCAAACGCATCAGGGCGGACTGGAAGACCGTTCGCACTCTCTGCGTTCAGGCCCTGACCCGGCAATCCAAAGACGTGCAGATCTCGGCCTGGCTCCTGGAGGCCCTCATGCACCTCCACGGCTTCGTTGGTCTCAATGCGGGTCTGTGTGTGCTCAACGAACTCTGTGAACACTTTTGGGCGCGTCTCTATCCTGAGATAGGCGACGGGGAGGATTATGAATCCAGGGCCGCACCCCTGGTCTGGATCAATGAAAAACTGTTCCTGCTTTTAAAAATGATCGAGATCACCAGCCCTGAATCGGACAACACCTTTCCCTACAATTATGCTGACTGGGAAAGCGCGGCCCACCTCGAAAAACTGGCCTTTAAAAACGAATCGGTTTTGGCCAAGGCCGAAGAAAAGGGCCAGGTCACCAAGGCCAAGTTTTACGGGAGCGTGCTCTTCACCCCGCGATCCTTTTATGAAGAGCAGAGCCGTCTCCTGAACGAGGCCCGGCAGCGCCTGGAAGCCCTTGAAGCGCATTGGGACGAGCGTTGCGGCAAGCAGGCGCCCAGCCTGAAGCAATTCAGCAAGACCCTCGCAGACATCCAGGTCCTGCTTGGAGACATCCTGGCGAAAAAACGCGATGAAAACGGGGTGTCCGAGGGACAATCCCCGGAGGACGAAGCAGCCGGAGGAGAAGGGGACGAGCCCGGGACCGGGCGAAAAATGATTTTAAACATCCGCAGCCGAAGCGAGGCCTATCGGGTCCTGTCTGAAGCCGCGGATTATCTCATGCTCTACGAACCCCACAGCCCCACTCCCTATCTGGTCAAGCGGGCCGTCTCCTGGGGGAGCATGTCCTTGAACGAGCTGCTGGGGGAACTGGTGAACGAAGAGCGGGACCTGCACCAGATCTACAAACTGCTCGGCATGATGTGAAACTGTCAGAGAAGTCGCCACACAGACTGCCGAGATAACGCCAATGAGCATCATAAGGAGGAGACACGAAAATACGACATGATAGAATGGAAACAACCTTTTGACCCAACACCTAACATGGAAGGAGGATCTTATGGCGGAAAGCACGCAGCACAAATTGGACCGTGTCCGGCCCCCCCGGGTGCATCTGACCTACGACGTTGAAGTGGGGGATGCGATTCAACTCAAGGAACTGCCCTTTATTGTCGGCATCCTGAGCGATCTGTCCGGCTCGCCCGAAGAGGCCCTGCCCTTTGTCAAGGAACGAAAATTCACTGAAATCGACCGGGACAACTTCAACGAGGTCCTGGCCTCCAGCAAACCCCGCCTGGCCCTGCGGGTGGAGAACAAGCTCACGGACGAGGGCAGCATGCTCAATGCCGAACTCAAGTTCTCAGAAATCGACGACTTCAATCCGGTCCGGGTCATTAAGCAGATCGACCCCCTCCGGAAACTCTTTGAAGCCAGGCAGCGCCTCTCAGATCTCATCGGCAAGCTGGACGGCAATGACAGTTTGGAGAACATCCTGCAGGACGTGGTCAAAAACACCGAGGACCTCCAGAAATTGAAATCAGAGTCAACCACCTCTGCCGAGTCCGGAGATTCCGAAGCGGAAGCCTCGAGCAGCCCGGCAGGCGAAGAACCGGTTGAAGAACCACCGGAAGCAACTGAATAGCGTTGGCAGCAGTCCGATTTATTCAATCCTTGCAGTGTACTAAGGAGGGATGACAATGGCTGATGAAGAAAAACAAGAAGGACAGGTACAGGGCGATGCTGCCGAGGCTCAGGAATTAAGCCTTCTGGAGCGTATCATTCACGAGGGCCATATGGCCCGGGACGAGTCCCAGCAGGAATATGCCAAGGATCTGGTCGGCGAATTCGTCACCCAGATTCTGGATGAGGGCATGACCGTGGGGGCGGATACCATCGACACCATCCAGGCCCGTATAGCGCAGATCGACGAACTGCTCAGCGATCAACTCAATGAAATCATGCACCACCCTGAATTTCAAAAACTCGAAGCCACCTGGCGGGGACTGCACCACCTGGTCATGAGCACGGAAACAGGGCCGATGCTCAAACTGCGCGTGTTGAACATCACCCAGCCGGAACTTTTGAAGGATCTGGAAAAGGCCATCGAATTCGATCAAAGTCAGCTTTTCAAAAAAATCTATGAAGAAGAGTTCGGGACCTTTGGCGGGCATCCCTATGGACTCCTCATTGGCGATTACGAATTCGGCCGGCACCCCCAGGACATGGCCCTGCTGACCAAGATCTCCAATGTGGCGGCTGCGGCCCATGCACCGTTTATCGCCGCGGCCTCGCCAAGGCTGTTCGATATGGGAAGTTTCACCGAAATCGGTAATCCCCGGGATCTGAGCAAAATCTTTGAAAGCCTGGAAATGATCAAATGGCGCTCTCTGCGTGAAAGCGAAGACTCCAGATACGTCTCCCTGGTCCTGCCCCACACCCTCTTGCGCCTTCCCTATGGTCCAGACACCATTCCCCTGGAAGAATTCGACTATGTGGAGGATGTGGACGGCAAAGACCACAACAAATACCTGTGGGGCAATCCAGCCTACAGCCTGGGGCAACGGATCACGGACGCCTTTGCCAAATACCGGTGGTGTGCGGCGATTCGCGGGGTGGAAGGCGGGGGCGTCGTGGAAGGGCTCCCAACCCATACCTTCAAGACCGATGAAGGGGACATCGCCCTGAAATGCCCCACTGAGATCTCCATCACCGACCGCCGGGAGAAAGAACTGAACGACCTGGGCTTCATCTCCCTGGTGCATTGCAAGAACACGGACTACGCCGCTTTTTTCGGCGGGCAGACCACAAACAAGCCCAAGGTCTACGACACCCCGGAAGCCAATGCCAACGCCAGGATCTCCAGTGTCTTGCCCTATATCCTGGCCGCGTCCCGGTTCGCGCATTACCTCAAATCCATCATGCGGGACAAGATCGGCAGCTTCATGAGTGCAGACAATGTCTCCGACTATCTGAACCGCTGGATCAGCAACTATGTCCTGGGCAAAGACCAGGCCTCCCAGGAACTCAAGGCCCGCTATCCCCTGCGGGAGGCCCGGGTCGATGTGAGCGAAATTCCCGGAAAACCCGGGTGCTACAACGCGGTGGTCTTCCTGCGTCCCCATTTCCAACTGGAAGAGTTGACCACTTCCATCCGTCTCGTGGCAGAGCTGCCGCCTCCTGCGGCCTAAACCCCCTGAACCGGCCTCTTGAATGCGCTCCGGGGTGAAGCGCCCCGGAACACATAAGGCGCCGGAGGAAGTTCAAAACAGAAATGCATCGCTTGGAATGTGTTCTATAGCCTTTAAGAAAAAGTTTTTGGATTTATCCCAGATAACCAGCTCTTTTTCTTTGCCTTTACAATCGAAAATCGAAAATCTCAAATTCTATGTACCTGGGAACATTTGGAGATAATCCGAATGTATCCCGGACAATCATGAGGCAAGGAGGTATGCCATGGCCACCGATATGTTTTTGCAGCTTGAGGGAATCAAGGGAGAAAGCGAGGATTCGGAACATGCTGATTGGATTGAAGTCCTCTCCTGGAGTCACAGCTTTTCACAGCCCACATCAGCGGTGCGCTCGTCTTCCGGCGCGACGGTGGAAAAAGCCGATCATTCGGATCTGAGCATCACCAAATACATTGACAATTCCACAGACGAAATTCTGACCTACTGCTGGAACGGGAACATGATCCCCACGGCGAAACTCGAGTGTTTCCGGGCCGATGCCGAGAGCAACAAGCCGGTCAAGTATCTGCTGATCGAAATGGAAAAAGTCATTGTCTCCAATTACTCCATCTCTGCCGGCGGGGGGGATATCCCCATGGAAAACCTTGCCCTGTCCTATGGCAAGGTCACCTACACCTACACCCAGCAGAAAAAGGATGACGGCACGGGCGGCGCCCAAAAACCGGCCTCCCATGACCTGGTTCAGAACGTTGTCGGCTGATCCGGAAAACCGCCCGGACACAGTCAAAGCACAAGGAGCCCAAGACCTTGCCCTTTCTGGAACCAGAAGCCCATTTCAGGGCCTCGCTCATGGATCGCCTCAGGGACGACCGACCCCAGGAGAGCCTTGAGGCTGTCCCCTTACGCGCCCTGACGAGAGAGGCCCTGAAACAATCGATTCTGCAGAATCTGGAATGGATACTGAACAGCCGAGCTCCAGACCCCCGGCGCTGGAAAGCTGCAGCCTGCTTAACGGTGATCGACTACGGGATGCCTGATTTCGGGGCCACTTCCCCCGAGAATCTGGAACACCGGACTGAATTGGAGCGCATCATGACCCGTTGCCTGACGCATTTTGAACCGCGGCTGCGCAAGGTGCAGGTCCGGGTGGAAAAGACCATGCCCACTGAAAAAAGCCTGCGGGTCAGGATTACGGCGGTCCCGGCCGCTGATCCGGCCTCGGACCCGCTTTCCTTTGAAACCATCTACCAAGACACAACAGGGGTCTGGGAATTCCATGAGTCTGAGTGAATACCATGACAATCTCCTGGAATACTACGGCCGGGAGTTGAGCTTCCTGCGCCACATGGGACGGCATTTCGCTGAAAGCTATCCCAAAATAGCGGCCCGTCTGGAACTCGGTCAGGACGAATGCCCGGATCCCCATATAGAGCGCCTTCTGGAAGCCTTTGCCTTTCTGACCGGGCGCATCCAGTCCACCATCGAAGATGAATTCCCCAGAACCGCCTCGGCCTTTCTCAATCTTCTGTATCCACACCTTGCAAGCCCGGCTCCCTCCATGAGCGTGGCCCGCTTCGAAGTGGATCCGGCCAAGGGAAAACTGTCTTCAGGACAGACAATTCCCAGGAAAACACCCCTTTTTACGCTGTCGGAACAGGGACAGGCCTGCAAGTTCCAGACCTGCTACCCGGTGACGCTCTGGCCGGTCGAGTTGGCCTCTGCCGGTTTCGAATCCACAGATCAATTCGATTTTCTGGACAAGCATCCGGAAATAGCGGTGGTGCTTCGCCTGCGCATCAGCTCCATGGGCGGCTCCCTGCAGGAGCTTGATCTGAGCACCCTCAGGCTGTATCTCAACGGGGAACGCCTGCTGGTCAATGCCCTGTATGAGCTTTTGCACGCCCATGTCCTGAAGACGGCGCTTTTGCCCGACAACGGCCCGCTTGTCATGCTCCCCCAGAATACCATCCAGCCGGTGGGCTTCCGGAAAGAGGAGGGCATCCTTCCCTATCCATCCAATGTTCACCTCGGCTATCGATTGCTCCATGAGTATTTCGTCTTTCCGGAAAAGTTTTTATTCTTTGACGTGCAAGGCCTGCAAACGCGCCATGCCGACGCGCATTTGGACATCCTCTTCCTCCTGGATCAGCTGCCGGGGTCAAAATTATCCATTGATCGCCGGAACTTTTGCCTGGGCTGCACCCCGGTGATCAACCTTTTTGAAAAATACAGCGAACCGATCCGGCTGGATCACAGACAGAGCGAATATCGTTTGATTCCGGATAAACGCAGGGAAAAGCATACCGAAATCTACAGCATACGCTCTGTTGCCTCCATCTCCGACCAGGACCTGGAACATAAACCCATCGAGCCCTATTTTTCCTTTCAGCACGCCCTGAACAAGGCGAATCACAAGGCCTTCTGGGTGGCTTCCCGCAGAGATACCGGACGAAGCGACCTCCCCGGGAGTGAAATCTTTCTGTCCTTTGTGGATCTGAACTTCAATCCGCGTATTCCCTCCAGGGAAACGGTCCATGCCCGTCTGTTGTGTACAAACCGGCGCATGGCCGAGGCTGTGCCCCCCGGGGCCCTGCTGCAAATCGAGGAAACCGCCCCCCTCTCCCGGATCTCTCTCCTTCGGAAGCCGACCCGGCAGGTGGCGGCCCCGGTGAAGGGGGGCACCCTCTGGCGGCTGATCTCCCATCTATCCCTCAACTATCTGTCCCTGTCCAATGAGGCCCAAAGCCTATCCGCCCTGCGCGAGATTCTGATGCTCTACAGTTCCCCGCAATCCGACCCCCTGCACATGGGAGAAAAAATCGATTACCAGCACATTACCGGCATCCGTGAGCTCAAGAGCCGGTCTGTGGTCAAGCGAATCGGAACCGAGGCCTGGAGAGGATTCTGCCGGGGCATTGAAATCACCCTGGACTTTGACGAGCGGCTGTATGTCGGAAGCAGCGCCTTTGTTCTGGCCTCGGTGCTCAACGCCTTCTTTCCCAATTATGTCTCCGTCAATTCGTTCACCCAACTGGTGATCACCAGTCAGCAACGCAAGGGAGTATGGAAAAAATGGCCGCCCATGGCCGGAGAACAAGTTCTCCTGTAGCCACTCAGCTTTTTGAGGAGGGACATCGCTTTGATTTTTATCAGGCCGTCAAGCTCCTTGAAATGCTCCAACCGGAAAAACCGTCCCTCGGGGTTGAGTCTGAATCCGGCAATGAGGCCGTGCGCATCGCCGCAAACGTGAGCCTGGCCTTCCCCGCCGGGGACCTCCAGGAGATCAGGCCGCCGAGTCAACCCGGTTCCCCGGCCGTGATGGGCGTCAATTTCATGAGTCTGGCCGGGGCGCACGGCCCGCTGCCCAAGCCCTATTCAGACTTCATCCTCAGCCGTATCCACAAGCATGACACCGCATTCAAAGATTTCCTGGACATCTTTCATCACCGCCTTCTGTCCCTGCTCTACCGTACCCGCAAAAATTTCCGCCTCGGCTTTGATCACTGCTCCCCGGAAGACAGCCCCTTCAGCAACCCCCTGCTGGCCCTGCTCGGCCTGGGTACCCCGAAACTCCAGGACCGTCTGAGCCTCCCGGATCGGTCACTCTTGTTCTACACCGGGCTGTTTGCCCATCAAAACCGATCCATGAGCGGCCTGGAATTGCTGCTTGCCGATTATTTCCGAGTCCCGGTGGCCGGGAAACAATTCCTGGGCCAATGGCACCGCCTGGAAGACGATCAAACCACACGCATCGGTTTCTTCGGCAGCAATCACAGTCTTGGCCGCAACGCTCTGCTCGGAACCTGGGTCTGGGACCAGCAGAACGGCTTCGAAATCCGTATCGGTCCGCTCCAGTATGAGCAATTTTCCAACTTTCTCCCCACTGGGGACTGCTTTGAGCCCCTGTGCCAGTTGATCGCGTTCTATGTCAAAACCGGCCTTTCCTGGAAGATCACCCTTCTTCTCAAAAAAGAGGCGATTCCCAGGACCAGGCTCGGAGACCGGCATGAGTCCAGATTGGGCTGGACATCCTGGCTTGTCCACGGCAAAGCCCCCTGTGCCGACGCTCAGGTCACACTGGCCCCCCGGGTGCCGGATACGCAAATCTTTTAGTCACGGGGACACAGCATGCATCTCAATCTTGAAACCCTGATCGGAAAACTCAACCCGACCTGCCGCAAGGCCCTTGAATCAGCTGCCCAGCTCTGCGCATCCCAGACCAATTACAATGTGGAAATCGAGCACCTGCTACTCAAGCTCACCGAGCTCCAGAATACGGATATCCCGGCCATTCTCCAGCAGTATGCGATTCGGATCGCGGACTTGACCCGGGAACTGACCAGAGCCATGGACGGACTGAAGCGGGGCAACAGCCGCACACCGGCTTTTTCGCAACAGATCATCACCCTGCTTGAGCAGGCCTGGATTACCACCTCCCTGTCCTTGAACCAGGACCGTGTCCGTTCCGGCGCCCTGTTTCAGGCCCTGCTGGACACCGAATCCCTGCGGGGCATGATTCTTGAATCCTGCCCCTGCCTCAGAAAAATCCCCAGGAAAAGCCTGCTCAAAGAACTGTCAGAACTCGCGGGCACGGCCGAAGACGGCCGCTTCGACACCACGGATGAGACCCGTCGGCGCACCGGGTATGACGAGGCAGCACCGGCGGACGATTCCGCCCTGAACCAATTCACCACGGATTTGACCGAACAAGCCCAAAACAAGGCCATTGATCCCGTGCAGTGCCGTGAGGTGGAAATTCGCCAAATCATAGACATTCTCACCAGGAGGCGCCAAAACAATCCCATCCTGACCGGTGAGGCCGGAGTGGGCAAAACCGCGGTGGTTGAGGGATTCGCCCTGCGGATCGCCCAAAAGGATGTTCCCCCCTCCCTGCAGAACGTCTCGCTCCGGATGCTGGATCTGGGCCTGCTTCAGGCCGGGGCCGGGATCAAGGGAGAATTCGAGAAACGCTTGAAGTCGGTCATCGATGAAGTGAAACAATCCAAGCAGCCGATCATTCTGTTTATCGACGAGGCCCACACCTTGATCGGGGCCGGCGGTTCCGCCGGGATGGGGGATGCCGCCAATCTGCTCAAGCCTGCTTTGGCCAGAGGCGAGCTACGAACCATTGCCGCCACCACCTGGTCGGAATACAAGAAATATTTTGAGAAAGACACAGCGTTGGCCAGGCGTTTCCAAGTCATCAAGGTCGCTGAACCGGATGAGCCCATGGCGGTGACCATGCTCTGGGGCATTGTGCCCAACCTGGAGGCCCATCACGGGATCACCATTCTCGGGGAAGCGGTTCGTGACGCGGTCAGGCTCTCCCACCGCTATATCGCGGACCGGAAACTTCCGGACAAGGCCATCAGCGTCCTGGACACGGCCTGTGCCAGAGTGGCCGTTGCCCAGAACACCACGCCGCCCGTGCTTGAAGACGCCATTCGCCAGATAGAGCATCTGGAACTGGAGCTTGCCGTGCTGCAGCGGGAACTGGACGTCGGGCTCGATCATGAAGAGCGGCGGCTGGAGCTTGTGGGACAACTGGAGGCAGCCAAAGAGGCCCGACAGGGTTTTGAAGAACGTTGGGACAGGGAAAAAAACCTGGTGCAGCAGGTCCTCGACCTGGAAAAGACCTTGACCCAAAAGACCGATCCCCCTGAAATTCTGAAGGAAAAAAATCAAGAACTCAGCCACTTGCAAAAAGAACTCGGCGCCATCCAGGGTGAGGAACCCATGGTCCCGGCCTATGCCGATTCCAGGGTCATCGCCTCTGTGGTCTCCGGGTGGACCGGCATTCCTCTGGGCAAAATGCTCACCGATGAAATCAACACCGTCCTGCATCTCCAGGACAAAATGGAAGCCATGATCATCGGACAATCCCAGGCCTTGAGCAGCATCTGCCGACGGATTCAGACCTATCGGGCCGACTTGGACGATCCCGGCAAGCCGGTGGGGGTTTTTCTCCTGGCGGGACCGAGCGGTGTGGGCAAGACGGAAACCGCCATCGCCCTGGCCGATGTCCTGTACGGGGGAGAACGGAACATGGTGCAGATCAACATGTCCGAATATCAGGAGGCCTATACGGTTTCCGGCCTCAAAGGCTCGCCCCCCGGCTATGTCGGGCATGGGCGGGGCGGGGTCCTGACAGAGGCTGTCCGCCGCAATCCGTTCAGCATTGTCCTTTTGGATGAAGTGGAAAAGGCCCACCCGGATGTCATGGAACTCTTTTATCAGGTCTTTGACAAGGGAATGATGGAAGATGCCGAAGGGGTATCTGTTGACTTCAAGAACACTGTTATTTTTCTGACTTCGAATGTCGGGGCCGATGAAATCACGGCGCATTGCGCAAAACAGACGGACAGGCCTGACAGCGAAAGCATCCTGAAACGGATCAGACCGATTTTCCTGAACCATTTCAAGCCGGCCTTTCTGGGAAGACTGGTGATCATCCCCTATTATCCGCTGCAGGACAGCGACATCCGGAAGATCGCCATGATCAAGCTCCGGGCCATCCAGAAACGGATGCGGATCAACCATCGGGTCAAAGTGGTCTATAAGCCGGAAGTCTTGCATATGATTGCGGAAAAATGCCGACACAGCGACACCGGAGCCAGAAACGTGGATTACCTGCTCACCCAGCAGCTGCTGCCTAAACTCTCGGAGGAGATCCTGACCCGGATGGCCTCGGGGGAGCCCTGCGCCGTGATCCGGGTCTATCTTGATGGTCAGGGTGAGTTTGTCTATGATTCAGCAAACCTTGCGCCGGACTCTGATGCATCGCCCAAAAAAAAAGCGTCCCGCAGCGCAAGAAACCTGAACGGTTTCTGAAAAAAGCGCTGTCCCAGATGATCAGTCTGTCCAGAGTGTCTGATCAGTAACCCGGCGAGGACAGAACAGCATGTCTTTGGAAGCCCAAGAGCAGAACATCTACCTTTCGCTCAGCACCCCCCTGGATGGGGAGGCGGACAAATTTTTCCTGCATGAAATCCGGGGGCGGGAGCAGATTTCCGGGTTGTTTTTTTTCCGGCTCACCGTGAAGAGTCAGGACAACAGCGTGGATTTCTCCCAGATCCTGGGCCAGTCCGTCACCGTGGACATCCACCACTACGACGGCAGCAAGCGCCCGCTCAACGGATTGGTCACACGCTTTGTCCAGGGGGCCAATGAGAACAACTTCACCACCTATCACGCCGAGATCAGACCCTGGTTCTGGCAACTCAGCCTGACCAGGAATTCCAAGATATTCCAGAATCAAAGCGTCCTGGATATTGTGGGCAATGTCTTTGCCGAATTCGGAATGACCGATTTTCAAGACCGGACCACCGGCACCTACCTCCAGCGCGAATACTGCGTGCAATACCAGGAAACCGCCTTCGCCTTCATATGCCGGTTGCTCGAAGAAGAAGGGATCTTTTACTTTTTCGAGCATGAGGCCGGAACCCACACCCTCATCCTGAGTGATGATTCCGGTTCACTCGCCCCCTGTCCCAATCAGCCAAGCGTATATTTCAAGCAGGTTGCCGCGTCCTGGCACCGGGACGACACCATTGAAGCCTGCACCCTTGAACAGCAGCTCATCCCGGATACATACGCTGCTGATGACTACAATTTTGAAACCCCGGACACCGATCTCCTGCAAAGCGCTGCCGGACAGGGATCCGGTGATTTCAGAATCTACGAATACCCCGGGAAATTCGACAATACCGGCGATGGTGAAGCCATCGTCAACAAACGCATGGAAAGCCTGGAATGGAGTAAAACAGTCCTCAAGGGCCGGGGGAATTGCCGGGGGTTCATCAGCGGCTTTACCTTTGAACTCCAGGATCATGACCGTTCAGACGTGAACGGGCCTTATTTCCTGCGCACGCTCTCCATCACCGCCACCCAGGAAGGCTATGCCAATTCCTTTGAAGCCATTCCCGCGGACGTCCCTTTCAGGCCGGCCTGTCTCACCCCCAAACCTCGAATTTTCGGCACCCAGACAGCCTTTGTCACCGGCAAGTCAGGCGAGGAGATCTGGCCGGACAACTATGGACGGGTCAAGGTCCAGTTCCACTGGGATCAGGAAGGCAGCCATGATGAAAACAGCTCCTGCTGGATCAGGGTGGCCCAGGTCTGGGCCGGAAAGACCTGGGGGACCCTCTTCACCCCCAGAATCGGGACCGAGGTGGTGGTCAGCTTTGTAAACGGCGATCCGGATCGCCCGCTCATCGTGGGCACGGTGTACAATGCCGACCGGACCGTCCCCTACAGCCTGCCCGACAACAAAACAAGAAGCACCATCAAGACCTGGTCCAGCAAATCCGGAACGGCCGGCAACGAAATCCGCTTTGAAGACGCCATTAATGAGGAAGAACTCTATATCCACGCCCAGAAAGACCAGAATATTGTTGTGGAAAACGACCGCAGCAAAGCGGTCTTGAACGCTGAGACCAATACCATCACCAAAAGCCGAAGCACGACCGTCAAGGAAGAAGACGACACCCTGACCCTGGAGCAGGGCAACCGGGTGGTGCAGATTCAAACCGGAGACGAAACCCACACCGTGGCGGGCGATTTCGTCTTGAGTGTGGACGGGAATCTGACCATCGACGTCAAGGGCTCCATCACTCTCAAGGCCGGAACGTCCATGAGCAGTGAGTCGGGAACCTCGATGTCCGCAAAGTCCGGCACCAGCCTGAGCAATGAAGCCGGGACGAGCCTGAGCAACACGGCCGGGACCACGATGAGCAATGAAGCCGGCATCTCCCTGACCAACAAGGGGAGTGCATCCCAGACCGTGGACGGCGGGGGCATGCTGACCCTCAAGGGCGGCATGGTCAAAATCAACTGAAACCAGGCAGATCAATAGACATGTCCAACGAACCACCCCGGCCGTCTTTTGCAGAGGCCTTCCCACCGGAGGACCGGACGGACCAAGACCAATCCTTCCTGGATCCGGCTCCGGAATCCGGGGAGACGATTCGCGAGAGCCTCCGGGTAAAGGGAATACTCCGGGAAGAGTGCACGTTCCGGAACGGCAGGCTGAATGGCGAGGCCCTGCGCTACACTCCGGAAGAAGTCCTGGAGCAGCGGGTCCATTTCCATAATGGCCGGCTGCATGGTCAAGCCGCCCGTTACTCTCCGGACGGCCGGATCCTTGAACAATGCACCCTGGAGCACAGTGTCCTGCAGGGCGACTACCTCTGCTATGACGAACAGGGCCGGCTCCTGCAAAAGGCCGCCTTTTCCAAGGGCAGGCTCCACGGCGAACTGTCTGTTTTCCAGGATGGTCGGCCCCTGGCCACCCTCCCGTATCAGGACGACCAACTCCATGGGCAGGCTGTCTTCTTCGGAGAACACCAGACAATCCGGGGGCGGCAGGAATATGCCAACGGGAAACTGAACGGGCAAACAGAGTGGTTTGATCCCGACGGCCGGCTGCTCTTTCAGGAGCAGTACCTGGACAACAGACTCGAGGGCGAACGGACCGAGTACTACCCTTCCGGCGCCCTGAAAAAAAGGGAATTTTACTGCAATAACCTCCTTGAAGGAGAAAGCCGTGCTTGGTATGAAAACGGGAACCTCAAAGAACGTTGCTTCTACAAGCACGGAAAACAGTCCGCAGCACCCATTGAATATACCGAAGACGGAACTTTGCAAGAGCAGGAAGCGTCCCCCCGGAACGCCGAAGAGCAAAGTTCCAAGGCAGGCAAGGGGCTTTTCCGGAGGTCACCGAAAAAAACGTAAATAAGGAGTTGCGCATCAAATGGGATGTCTTGTCTGTTCAGGCGCCCTGCTCCAATGCAGCTTCGGCGCCGCTCCAAGCAGCTTGAGCGTTCTGCCCACAAACCGGGTTATGTGCGGCGGTCCGCCTGCGGCTACCATCATGGATAATATCCCCATGCTGAATATCATGCCCTTTGGGATGTGCACCTCCCTGGCCAATCCCACGGTGGCCTCGGCCACGGCCGCAGCCCTGGGCGTCTTGACCCCCATGCCCTGCATCCCGGTCACCACCGCACCCTGGGTCACGGGAGCTCCCACGGTGTTCATCGGCAGTATGCCGGCCTTGAACGACGCCTCCACCCTGCTCTGCAACTGGGCCGGCGTGATCAAAATCCTCTTTGCCGGGCAGGTTCAAACCATGCTCCCTTGACCAGACGAAATCCAGATACGAATGGATATTCACCTCCACGGAAAAAAAACAACGGTCTTCTTTGTCTTGAATGGCCTCCTGGTCCTGCTCGTCTTTTTCGCCGGCTGGCTGTCCGGGGTGATGATGACGAGTCCGACCCCAGGCGAACAAACAGCAGCCTCCAGGACAGGCAGATCATCCCAGGACAGACCCCGTTTGAAACTCTCCGATCTCACCTCGGCCCAGCAAACAGCCGCCCGCCTGAAAAGCGAAAGCGGGCAGTTCAAGCGTCAGCCCATGCAAAGCGCGGCCCTTCAGGCCCGGAAGGAACAGCCGCAGGCGACCCTCGGCCGGACAGACACTCCAGAGGAGACGTCCTCTGCTGCTGTGCCGGAACAGCCTGAGCCGGCTCCCTCCCAACAGACTGAAGCACAACCACCCCCCCAGCCGGCTCCTGAAGCCGCAAGTCAGGAGAAAACAACAGAGGAGGCGGCTGAAAACCAAACAAACAGCAGCGAGGTCAAGCCCCAGCCGTCTCCGGCTGTCAAGGAGAGTCCCGGCCCGCACCCCGAGTCCGTATATCTGCTGCAGGTCGGTTCCTATCTGGTGAAAAACAACGCCTTCAACACCCTGGAGGCCCTTGAGGACAAGGGCTATGCCCCGTTCATCCACAAGCTTTCAGACACTCGCGGCCAGAACTGGTATGTGCTCTACGCCGGGTCTTATCCGAATGCTACCCAGGCCCGGCAGGCCGCCCAGGCCTATAAAAAACAGGAAGAGTCCATGGCCGTGGTCAAAACAGTGCCTGCTCCGGTCTTTGAACGTCGGCAAAAGCACAGTGAGGTCATCACCAGGCCCAACAATAAGGACCAGCCGAAAATCGAGGCGGAATCCGGCCAAGAGGCGCCCAAGGACCGGCAGGAACGTAATTCAACTGAATGACAATGCCTATGATCCCCAGATACACGTTCAGTATGGTGTGTGCAGCGCTCTGTGTCTCGATGCTGACCTCTGGATGCGCCCGGCGCGCGGATTTCACTGAGGCCTACAGAGAAAGGCTGCACGGCGCGCTGTACAATGTGCAATTCTATATCAGCGAAGGCATCGTGCTGAGCCGGATCGAAGAGAGCCTGCACAAGACGGTTGCGCCTGATATCCACAGCCTGCGCATTGAAAAGCAGAAAAAACTGATTGAAGTGGAGATTCCCCGGGGGACACCCGGGATCTTGCGGCTGGAGGAGGCCGAGACCCTTGCTGTCCAGTTCGAGCCTTTCCCCCCGGGTGAGGAGATGGTCATCCCCTTCACCCGAACGCCACGGAGCGGCCCTGAGCAGGAATTCGTCTACAGCTTTCGAAACAAGACCCTCAGGTATCAAGACAAAACCTATCAGGTCTTCTTTCGGAAAAGAGAATTCCCGGTCTACACCAATGAAGGGGGCCGGCGGGTCTGGTCGCACAATGTCGTCTTGAAAAGCTTTCCTGTTCTGCAAATCAATCCGGTCGAACAATTTGTCTTTGTTGAAACACAGCGCAGAACCGCCCCGGGATTGCGCTTGGAATAGATTGTCAACAAACAGGAGGCAGTCATGCTCACCCCGGCCCGGGCCTATGCCAAATACTTTCTTGAAGGCAGAGAGACCTTGAGCACGCAGGATCTTCTGCAGCGAACCGCCGAGCAGCAGTATGAACTGGATGTGGCCATGTGGTATGGGACCCTGACCAGGGGGCCCTATGACGTGCAGCAGCTCTTGAAGCGGATTTTCACCATCCTGCACTGGGGACAGCTCTATTACAAGCGGGACGGCACTTGGCGGCCCTGGCACCAATCCGGAAGTCCGTTGTGCGCTTCTCTTTCCCACCGGGGCCGGGTCATGGTCCAGCTTCCCAAGGCCGAGAACGAGATGGACCAGAGCTTCTGGAACTGGCTCAAAGGGGGCTGCGGCAAGGTGCAGACCCGGATGGCCGCCACCCACGGCATTGACTACATCGATCTCAATGAGATGATCGAGCTCGGTGCCACGCATAAAAAGCGCCTCGAAGAGACCAAGAGCAAAAAATACCACGGGGTCCACTATGGCTTGAACATCTGCATGGGCGGCTGCGGCAATACCAACCCGGTCTCCGGGAATACCATCCGCGCCGACGGGGAGCACGGACACCTCTACCTCTACTGGCTGGCTCCCACCCGGGACCGTTACGGCGGTCTCCTGATTTCCTGCGAACCCTCGGCTCCGGCTGATATGTGGGACAACAGGTCTCATTTCTGGAGTTTTCATGTCCCCGATCAATACAGCGGCTCCCACGGCCTGGGCGGGGGCCAGAGCTATCAGGTCACCGGCGGCCTGAACTGGCAGGACACCGACAAATGGCAACATCAAGGCCCCAATGACAAGAAGAACCTGGACAATAAGATCATCGATCTCTCCAGATCGGGCTGGCAATTTTTGCAGGACAAGCCGACCTACAAGCTGGAATGGCTGACCTCCACCCGCGGCGGTCCGCCGCCTGTCCCGTCCGTGAACCTCCTCCAGCTCCCGGTCATCCTCAGGGCCTCCTATCTCACCAAACACAATCTGGAAATGGTCAAAAAAGCCCTGGACAATCTCATCAAGCAAAACCGGATCGAACTGACCGACCTGCCCAAGGAACAGACCGATATCCGGCAGCTCTCCTCGGCCCTTTTTTTGCGTGACAGCGCCCAACAGCTCCAGACTGCCGACTGGGAAAACTTCAGCAGCGTGACCATGACCGTCTCCGGCCGGGGACGCATCCTGACCGTGGATAAGGCCATGAAAACCCTGTACGACAAGACCCTGGCCTCCAGGGATATCTGCAAAATGAGCCAGGAACCGCCGGAACGCTATGCCAAGCACTTCACGGATCGACTGGATGCCGCCCTGAATGTCTTGAATCAACTCGTTGGCTATTTTTCCCAGGTCCAGAGGGGCAGCCGCAGCGGGAGGCTGAGTGCCGTGGGGGCCTTAACCGTTTTGATCCGGGCCGAAGTCGAGGCCCTGAATGCAGCCCAGCAGAGGCTCCCGGCCCCCCAGCGCAGGCCGCGTCCCAGGGGCGGACATTTTCAGCCTATTCGCTTCTAAATCTCTGGGAGGGAGAGACAGCGCAATATAAAACAGACAGGAGTCAACATGGGACTGCCCTGGGACGAGGCCAATGTGCCCAGAAATCTGAAAGTCATTGCTTCCCTGCGCTCAGGGGACAAACTCAGCGTCCTCAAGAAAGGGGCCAACCCGACCTATTTTTCAAACCTCGGTAAGAAAGGCCGTGGGCTAAGGGAGATCTTCGACAGGCAGCAAGGAGGCTTCTGGGCCGGCAAACGCGGCCTGGAGCGCTCCAGAAAGGGAGAGACCCTGCTGCAGGACGAGCAGTACTTCATCCCCCTGGTCTCCATCTTCAAGGCCGCGGTCCGAATGTGGCTCGAGGGACAGGGG
>CAZUMF010000051.1:0-20705 GCA_964621385.1 uncultured Desulfohalobiaceae bacterium | reverse complement strand
GTTGTGCACTGCCTTCTGGCAGGATTCGGTGACGAACTTCTTGGACTGGGAGACCAGCCGCCGGACCTGCTTGGCCGGGATCTGTTCATCCACGGCCCTGGCCGTGGTGTAGATCACGGAACTGGAGGCGTCCAGCAGGGTGGCCGCCTCGGCCACCTGAAAGGAAACCCCCTGGAATTCGGCCACCGGCCGGCCGAAGGCCTTGCGCCTCGAGGTGTAGCCGGTGGCCACCTCCAGTGCCGGACGGGCCGCTCCGATGGTCATGGCCGCCGTCCCCAGGCGTTCCGGGATCATCATGGTCTTGAAGACTTCCACGCCCCGGTTCAGCCCGCCCAGGATATTCTCCCTGGGAACCTTGACGTCCTTGAAGACCAGCCGGGCGGCCCCGCCACCTCGGCAGCCCATGAGACCGTAGAGGTATTCGCTTTTCACGCCTTCCGAGCGGTCCACGATAAAGCAGGTGATGCCCTCATGGGGCTCGGCCGAAGGATCGGTGCGGGCATAGACCAGAAAATAATCCGCCCCGTCTCCCCCCACGATGAACCGCTTCTGGCCGTTGAGCACAAAGTGGTCGCCCCGGTCCTCGGCCGTGGTGGTGGTGCCGAAGAAATCCGAGCCGCCCCGGGGTTCGGTCAGGCATTCTGCGGCAAAGAGCTCGCCGCGGAGCAGGGGGGCGACATAGGCTTCCTTCTGGGCGTCGCTGCCGTGGAGAATGATGGCGTCACAGACCAGTTCCGCGCCCACCCCGAAGATGCAGGCAAAGATATAGCCGAGGACGCCCACCTCCTCCATGACCATGCAGGTGCTCACCCAGTCCAGGCCCCGGCCGCCCCACTGCCTGGGGTAGCGGCAGCCCATCAGGTTCCGCCGGCCGGCCTCCCGGAGAAAGTCTTTGGGAAATTGGATCTTGTCGGCATCCATATCCAGGATCATCTGCCGGGGAATGGATTTGACGAATGCCCGGGTCTCGTCCCGGAGTCCGCGTTGTTCTTCGCTGAGAAGGTAGTCGAACATGCCTTTGGCCTCCTTTGGAAAATTTGAGCTCTTGCTCATGAGCTCAAATTTTTGAAATAAAGATAAATTTGATTATGTTCGTACGCAGATGGTGAATTCTTTCACTGCCTGTTTGATCAATGAGAAGAAACTATTGGTCCACCACCTCCGTCATCCCGGCGGCTTGTCACGCCGAAGCTTTGAGCGAAGGCGGAAGACGGAATCCAGATTAAAAATGTAAGAGCTGGACCCCGGCCTACGCCGGGGTGACGGAGTAAGAATAATCAAGTTTCATACGAGGCCTGCCAGAGGCAGATCTCGTATGAAACTTCGAACTTTTTTGAACCAAAGGGCGTGACAGAATGAACGTTCGATGTTCGACGTTCAAATTCTTGGCTCTGTAGGAAAAGCCATTGACAGTGAAAGTTTCTCCACTGATCAAACTGGCAGTCGTATATTATCATAAAATCAAATAATTATGTGTCAGCTTTGTCGACGGCAGGGCTGACACCTGAAACCTCATGCATTCTCACTGCCCAACCCGGGCGCTCATTTCGCCCCAGGGCCGGATGTCCAGACTGATGTGGTCCGTGTTGCCCTGGGCGTCGACCACCGCCAGCTGATGCCGGCCCGGGGTCTGGAAGCGGTACGCTTCAGGCCCCAGGACCCCCTTCGGGGTGATGGGTCGCACGTCCACGAACCAATAGCGCCGGCCGATGCCCCCGACCGCCTCCAACTGGATGGTGGGCCAGGCCTCTGGATCGGTCCGGGCCGCCCGGATGATGCTCTTATCCTGGAGACCGATGATTTTCAGGCTCTGGGGTGCGATCCCGGGCGGTTGCGGGCAGGCCTCATCCGGAGGCGGGATGAGGCGCGATCGGGTGAAGCGCGCCTCGATCCAGGGCTCGAGACGTTTGGGCCACAGGGCCGCAGCCGCTGGTTGTCTGGGGGCCTGCGGGCAGTCGGAATCCACCCGGTGGCCGGTTTCCGGGTTGATGAAAAAACGGATGGGGTTGGACTGCCAGCGCTCGTCGGGTTCCTGAAAGGTCGGGGGCACCTGGTTGTCCACGATCCAGGCCTCCCGCCGGACATGGCAGAAAGATTCGTCTTGATCCGCGGCCAGGGTGCCCAGGGGCCAGCAGATGGTCTCTTTGCTCACGGATTCCGGCCTGTTCAGGGGCGGGCCCGTTTTCGGCAGGCACTCGGCAATGGAAAAGAGCAGGGGGGCCGCAGTCACGGCTCCGTACCGTCCCGGACTCGGGGTACCGTCGGGCCGGCCCACCCAGACCCCCACGGTGTAGCCGCTGCTGACCCCGATGGCCCAGCTGTCCCGAAAGCCGAAGCTGGTCCCGGTCTTCCAGGCCAGATCGCCGGAATAGGCCAACAGGGAGCGGGCCGGGCGGTCCGGCCGCCTGGCGTCCGCCAGGATGCGGAACAGGACCCAGGCCGTGCCCGGGGAGAGGATGCGCCGCTGCCTGAGCGCCTGGCCGGGACTCAGTCTGGGCCGTCCGGCCAGACCGTCTCTGGCCAGTGCCGCGAATAGGCCCACCAGGGACTCCAGATTGGTGCCCAGCCCGCCCAGGGCCAGGGAGAGGTTGGGGCCGGCCTGTGCGGGCAGGCGGAGGTCCAGGCCGGCGTGCTCCAGGGCTGCGAAAAAGGAGCGCGGACTGAGGCGGTCCAGAACCTGAACCGCGGGGATGTTCAGAGAGCGCTGCAGGGCCCGGGCCATGGACACCGGGCCGGAAAAGCCCTCGGAAAAATTGACCGGGCGGTAGCCCTGAAAACTCATGGGCACATCAAAAAGCAGGGACTGGGCATGGATGAGCCCCCGGTCCATGGCCAGGCCGTAGACAAAAGGCTTCAGGGTGGAACCCGGGGAGCGCAGGGCCCTGGTCATGTCGATATACCCGCAGCGCCGGCTGCTGCCGAAATCCGCGGTGCCGATAGAGGCCCGGACCTGGAGCCCGCGGTTGTCCATGACCAGGACCGCGGCCGAGGTTTTCTCGGAGAAACTCTGCACATAAGCCCGAACTCGCTGCTCCAGGTGCTGCTGGAGATTGGCATCGATGCAGCTGGCGATCACCGCTTGATTCGGGCGGGCCAGCACCAGGCGCTTGCAGAGCAACGGGGCCAGGACCGGGTGGGGGTCGAAAACCGGGATCACGCTTTCCAGCCGGGCGTCCTGCACGACCTCTTCAGGCCAGATGCCAAAACGGGCCAGACGTTTGAGGACTTTGTCCCTGGCCTGCCTGGCCTTGCGGGGGTGCCGGTCCGGGCGGTAGCGGCTCGGGGCCTGGGGCAGCACGGCCAGCAGGGCGGCCTGGGCCCGGGTCAAGCGGGCGGCCGGACGGCCGAAATAGGCGTAGCTGGCGGCCTGCACCCCTTCAAGCGGTCCGCCGAAAGGGGCCAGATTACAGTAGAGCTGGAGGATGTCCGCCTTGCCCAGGTGCCATTCCAGCTGCAGGGCCCGGAGGATCTGCCGCAGTTTGCCGGCCGGGGTGCTGCTGTCCGTTCCCAGCAGCCGGGCGACCTGCATGGTCAGGGTGGAGCCTCCGGAGACCACTTCCCCGGCCCGAAGGCACTGCCACAGGGCCCGGAGCAAAGAAACCGGGTTCACCCCGGGATGCTGATGGAACCAGCGATCTTCGTAGCCCCGGAGGGCCTCCAGATAGAGCGGGGAAACGTCTTCCAGGCTGACCCGGTAGCGCCAGACGCCTTGGGCATCGGCAAAGGAGCGCAAGGGCCGGCCGTTTCGGTCTGTGACCACGGAAGCGAAGCGCTCCGGCGCCTGGACCCGGCTCAGGTCGAGAGGGAAGAGCTGATCCAGGAGCAGCGCGGCCAGGATCGGACCCAGGAAGACAAGGGTGACGGTGGTGAGCCGCTTTCGGTTCAGGAGATTCGTGAGCATACGGAAACTTTCAGTTTCACGATAGATGACCGGTTTGTGGCCTTAGCGGAAGTTTCATACTTTCAGGCAGAATTTGAACGTCCAACATCGAACGTCGAACATTGAATTTTGATTCCTTATTCACCATTGGACGTTCGATGTTCGATGTTCATTCTGCAGGACCTCTATCCTGCCCGTGTTCCGCCCGATGCTGCGCCAGCAGGGGAGGTACATGGATTCGGCAAAGGGCGGCGGCAGGGTATAGGTCCCCGGGGTCACGGCCTGAACCAGGTAAAACAGATCCACCGGGACCTGTGGTGCCACCCGGATCGCGGCCAGGTAGCGGTCGTCCCGAAAGCCCTGGTAGGAAACCGCGTTGGGGTTGATCCAGTCCCGGACGGGCCGGCCGTCGATCCGGATGTCGCTGATGGGCATGGCGTGTTTCAGGGTCTGGTCCTCCAGTTCCAGTCCGGCCGGGAGGAGATCCGCCACCAGGACATCCGGCAGGGAGCGGTCCGCCCGCACGGTCAGATGGGCCACGAGCAGCTGTCCCGGCTCCAGCCGGTCCGGACTGAGCGGGCGGCCCTGGAGATCATAGTAGACGCGCTCGATGTGCAGTTCCTGATCCACGGCCTGGGGCGGTTTCTGGGGATAGCCCTGAACATGGATGCGGGCAAAAAGGGTCTCCCCGTCCCGGGCGGTGACCTGCAGCCCCTGGCTGAGCTGCTTGAAATCGAAATGTTTCCGAAAGGTGCCCCGGCTGGAGACCGGAAAGCGGTCCTGACCCAGGATATAGGTCGCGGACCAGGGCTCCCCTCCGGCCTGCCGGTCCAGGCTCATGCCCAGCCGGAACAGGCCGGCCCGTTCCTGGGTGCTCAGCCAGGTCCTTCCTTGCAGTTCATCGGCCAGTTCATAGAGCAGACCGTCGGCCTTGGACAGATCATAACCGTTTTCAAGCAGCAGGTGCAGGGTCTGGGCCAGGTCCCTGATCCGGCTGCCGTAATCGCCGAGCCAGGTCCTGGCCGGCCGCTCAAGGACCAGCCCCTGCTCAAGGGCCTTCTCGGCCCGCTGGTGGTCGCCCTGATTTTTCAAGGCCAGGCCCAGGTGAATCAGGGGCAGTTTGGAGCGCGCCTCGCCGCTTTGATGCTCGAACACCAGGCGCAGACCGGACAGCGGGGCCTGGCGGACCCTGGACAGGACATATCCGGCGTAGCATCGCGTGGCCAGGGCGCTGTGCGCGGGATGCGGGCTGCCGGGTTCGCGGTAGAGGCCGTTTGGGGAGCGGACATACTCCACCAGGCGCTTGAGGCTGGCCCTGAGGACCGCCTCCGGGGGCTGGTATCCGAGATCCCGGGCGGTGAGCAGGAAATCCGCGGCAAAGGCCGTGAGCCAGAAGGCCTCGGGACCGTGGGGGTCCCACATGGCAAAGCCGCCGTTGGGCAGCTGCAGTCCGGCCAGCTTGGCGAAGGTGGTGTCTAGAGCCTGGAAGCGGTCGAATCCGGGTTCGGTCCGGATCTTGAACTGCCGGAGGATTTCGGGATCGGCATAGAGCAGAGGCAGGGCCCGGCTGGTGATCTGTTCCAGACATCCATACGGATAGGCGAGCAGGGACTGAAGATGGCCGGCCAGATCAAGGGGCGGCTGGTCTGCAATGAGCAGCTGTCCCCGGGTTCCGGCCGGGAGCAGGCCTTCGAGCTGCTCGGGCTTGAGGGCCAGGGACTGGTTTTTGCTCAGAACGGAGCGCAGGCTCAGCTGCCTGGCGGGATAGGCCGGGCGGATGCCGAGCGTCCAGGTCCGATTCAGGGTGTAGTCTGCCTGGCCGGGAGCCGTGACAGCCATGCGGAGTCCGAAGCGGGCCTGGCCGAAGCGCCCCCGGGCGCTGATGGGAACCAGGCCTTGCCATCGTCCGCCCGGCGCCAGGCCCAGGGAGGCGTGCACCGCCTCCATGTCCAGGAATCGTTTCGGACTGAGACGAAGATCGATCGTTCGGGGAACCTCACTGACATTGTGCAACTCCAGGGACAGGGTGGAGCGATCCCCGGCCGCCAGGAATCTGGGCTTGGACAGGGTCGTGACCACCGGTGCGGCCACAGTGGTCTCGGTCTGGGCTGAGCCTGCGCTGTCGGGGCTGAAGGCCAGGGCCATGAGCCGCAGCCGGCCGTTGAAGTCCGGCACCTCGAGCTCGATGTCTGCAGTACCGTCCGCATCCAGGCTGACGGGACCGGAAAACAGGGACACGATGTTCACCTCGGTCCCGGGCTCCGGCCCGCCTCTGGAGAGATCGGCGTCGCCCCCGAATGCGGGCCGGGCCAGAGGGCCTTCCCCCTGTTCGATGACCCGGGCGAAGAGATCCTGCATCTCCGGGGCATAGGCCCTGGGGCTGAAAAAGAAGTCAAAGGGGCTTGGGGTCTGGAAGTCGGTCAGGTTGAGCACCCCGACGTCAGCGGCGGCCAGGGTGACCAGTACGGGTCCCGCCGGGACCCGGCCCTGCTGATCAGTGACCTGCACCCGGCAGGAGAGGCTGGTTTCCGGGTGGATCTTCGCCGGGGCGCTGAGGCTGACCTCCAGGTTTCGCTGCCCGCGTTCCAGGGGCAGATGCAGGAGACCGATACTGCGTTTGGGCTTGCGGCTGGGGATTTCCCGGGCCGGTCGGGTCAGCAGGGCTGAAATGTAGAGGTCGTGTCGATCCCAGGAGGGATCCACCGGGATCTCAATAGTGGTGCCTGAAGCCTCCACCGTGATCGCCTGCCGCCAGAGCAGGCGGTCGCTCTCCACACAGACAAAGCCTTTGCCCGGATAGGGGGGCTGGATGCGCAGCCTGACGGTGTCTCCAGGGGCGTAGGCCTTCTGGTCCAGGCTGAGGCTGATGCTATCCGGCCGCAGCCCCTGGTCCCGGCCGGTGGCGGTCATCCAGGAGGCCCCGGCCTCAAAACGCAGGCTGCTGGTTTGTCCGGTTTCGGGATGCTCCACTTCCAGGCGGTAATGGCCCCATTCCACGGGGACGGCGACCCGGGTGCGCTCCTGCGGTGTCGTGGCTATCCGGTCCTGGAAAACGAGGACATCCTGTTGGACAAAGTCCCGGCGCCAGCCGTCCGAGGCCTCTTCCCAGAAATAGTCCCGTTGCTCGTGGATGAGCCTGAGACGGAGATTCTCTGCTGCCTGCAAGCCGCCGTCCCGGTCCGCGGTCACGATTTCAAAGGCGGCCCGGCTGTTGGCTGCGGCCCGGCCCTGCCCCTGGCTGTCCATGAAGATCGGCCGGATCCCGATCATGGTCGCCCGGGGCCAGGTGGTGAAGTGCAGGCTGCGGGCCACAGGCCGTCCCCCGGATTCAAAGACCCGCACGGTGGCCCTGATCTTTAGAGGCGACGGCACATCTGACCAGTCGGGCCGGATGCTGAATTGCACCCGGCCCTGCTGGTCCAGGGTCTTGGCCGGCAGTTCGAAAAAACGGGAATAGTCCCGGTCGGCCGCCCGGCCAAAGACAAAGCCAGGCAGAGCGTCCAGGGGCCGGGGTTCAGCCAGAACCTGGACCGTGGTGCGGGCTTCATTCCCGGTGACCGGAGCCCCGTAGAGGTATTCAGCCTTGACCCTCAGCCTGAGGGGCTGCTCCGGGGGGACAAAGGCCTCGCTCTGCTGAAAATGGATGCGTAGCCGCTCCGGCAGAAAATCGGCCACGTGCAGGGAATAGTCCTGAACACTCTGATCCGGGGTCTCGGCCGTGAGCTTCCAGATCCCGGTTTGAGCGGACGCTGGAAGCTGGATGCGCCGGGTGTACCAGCCAAGCGTCTCCGGGGTCCAGACAAATTCTGTGACGAGCCGACCGTCCGGCCGCTGCAGGCGGACCTGGAGCGGGACATCCCTCAGGAGCCGGCCGGCGTAATCCCGGAGCAGGGCTGCCACGCGCACCTGCTCCCCGGGACGGTAGATGTCCCTGGGACCATAGATGAAGAGCTCCTGGGCCTTGAAGGTCCGGGTGCCCGGAGAAAATTCCGAGAGATCCAGGGCCGGCGCTTTCAGGGAGAGTACGGCCAGGTCCCGGCCGCGGGAAGCCAGCAGGAGGCTGCCCTGTTCGGGATCGCGTCGAATGCGGGCGGTGCCGTCTTCACGGGTGCGGGCCTGGCGGATGACCTCCCCCTGGGCATTGAGCAGTCTGACGGCAACCCCAGGCAGGGGATCGGCCGTGCGCAGGGACGTGGCAAAGACCAGACTGTAATTCGTGTAATGGCGGGCATGCAGTCCCAGATCGCTGATATGGAAAAGGGTGGTGTTCAACTGGTAGTCGTAGCTCCCGGCTTCTTTGAGCACGGCTGCATACAGCCCGGGTTTTCGGAGTTCCGGCCGGTCCTGGACCGGGAGGTAGACGGTGCGCTGGGTATTGTCCGGGACATCCAGGGTGTAGCGTCCGGAGTAGACCAGGCGGGTGTGCTTCCGCCACTGTTTGACGGCATAGAGGGACTGCTTGCCGGAGCCGTACCACCGGCTCAGAAATTGGGGGATTGCTTTGGGAACGATCCGAAAAAAATCCACATCCACGGCCTGCACGTTCACGGTGCGCAGCGGGAGCCCCTTGCTCAAATCCCGGGGCAGGACGGAGCCGGTGGAGGCGAACCCCACGGCCTTGGGGACGGCCCGGGTGGTCACGGTCTGCGAAACGGCCGTTTCAATGCTCCGGCCGTCCAGGGCTGGAAATCCCGGGTGAACCGTGACGGTGTAAGTTCGTTCCGGCTCGATGTGGGGGAAATACAGGGTGGTCTCGTCCTCGGACAAGACCCAGCCGTCGGAGACCCGGCCGCTGTCCTGGAGGAATACGGCCAGATGCTGTTCGTAGCGCACTTCGGGATCGAGCCTGGCAGTGGCGGTCACGGCCAGGGCCCAGGCGCCGTTGTAACGCCGCTCGTGGATGCTCACTCTGAAGGGTTTGGCCGCACTGCCGGGATCTGTTTGTTCGGCCCGGGCCCCGGACACAGCGAGGGGCAGGCCCTCAAAGGCACCCCAAAGGCTGCCCCAGAGCAGGAGCAGGATCATGCAGGCCTGGACCGGAACACGGAGAAAAAGATGACCGGATGCTCTTTTCATGGCAGGACTCCTGGTTTGTGCAAAGAGGAATTGCCCAAACTATAGCGACCGTGCAGGAAACTGGCAATGATTTTTGGAACTGGAAAATTCGACGTGAACACCGGGACAGGGTCTCGTCAGCCTGTCCCGGTGCCAGGAGGAATGCAGATGGGAAAGGGTGAAGCTTTAGAAGTCCTGGAAATCGGATTCATCCAGGGGAATGACCTGTTCCGCCCCGAGTTGTATGTTCTGTGCCTGGCCCTGTTTGGACCGGTCTCTGGAACGATTGACGGCCTTTGCGGCCGGCTGTTTTGTTTCCGATCGGCGGACAGCCTTTCGGGGGCCTGATCGCTTTGCGGTTTCCTGTGTCTGGCCGTTCCGGCCCCCGACCAGGGCGGTCAATTGCTGGACCATGTGCTCCAGGTGTCCGGCCTGGGAGGTGAGCTCCTCGGCCGCCGCCGCGGTCTGTTCCGAATTCGAAGCGTTCTGCTGGACCACCTTGTCCATCTCGGAAACCGCGGTATTGACCTGTTCGATTCCCTGGGCCTGCTCCCTGGAGGCGCTGGTGACTTCATCGACCATGGTCATGACCTTCTGGGCAATCTCACTGTTTTGTCCCAGGGCCTGGGCAATCTCCTTGTACAGACTCGAGGTTTCCTGGATTTTGGTCTGTGAGCCCTCGATGAGTTCCTGGGTGTTTTTTGCCGCTTCCGCGCTCCGGCCGGCCAGATTGCGTACCTCCTCGGCCACCACGGCGAAGCCTTTGCCGGCTTCTCCGGCCCGGGCCGCCTCCACGGCCGCGTTCAGAGCCAGAAGATTGGTCTGGAAGGCGATATCATCGATGGTCTTGATGATCTTGGCGCTTTCTTCACTGAGCTTGACGTTCTCCTGGAGGTTTTTCTCCATGACCCCCATTTTCTGTTCGATGAACTGGAAGCTGGGAGCGGCCTGGTTTTTCATCATGTCGTCGATGGCCTGGCTGTTCTCGGTATTCATTTTTGTCTGGGAGGCGATCTCCTCCAGGGAGGACGAGGATTCTTCCAGGCTGGAGGCCTGCTCCGAGGCCCCTTCGGCCAGGGATTGGCTGGAGGAGGACACCTGGGAGGAAGCCGAGGCCACCTGCCGGGAGTTTCGCTTCAGTCCGTTGACAATGGCCTGCAGGGGTTTGGCGATGGACCCGGCCAGGAAAACAATGAGGATCAGGGCGATGAGGGTGACCAGACCGGCCAGGCCGAGATTGATGTAGCCGAGTTTCCGGACCGGCTGCATGAGCTCCTGCCGGCTTGCTGCCGCGGCAATGGTCCAGCCGGTGACGGCTTCCTGCTGAAAGCTGACAGTCTTCTGCAGACCCTCGTAGGTGTAGTTCAACAGACCTTCGCCCTGGGCCAGCATTGTTTGCCCGAAGACGAAATCAGCCATATTCGTGTTCAAAATGATGTCCGGATCGGGGTGGGCCAGAACGGTACCGTCCTGGCCGTAGATAAAGGCATAGCCCTGGCTGCCGATCTGAATGGGCTCGATGAACTTGGAGCTGAAGGAGGATACCGTGACCGTCGCCAAGAGAATCCCCTTGATCTGACCTTCCGCCTGGACCGGGGAAGAGATCACAAAAACCGGTTTTCCGGTGGCTTTGCTCTTGACCACCGAGGAGACGACGGTCTTGCCCTGCATGGTCTCAGTGAAGTAATCACGGTCCTTGATGTTGACCTTTCCGGCCAAAGCCGGATCGGAAGCAGCGATGGCATCCCCCAGGGAATCGGCCAGAACGAGGTTGCCATAGTATTCATAATTGGATTTGAGTTGGGCCAAACGCTCATTTGCGGTCTTCCGGGCCGCTTTTCCCAGGATGCCCTCTTTGGTGGCCTTCTGATAGATTTCCTGTTTACTCCAGGTGTCGATGTCCAACTGCCGGTCCTTGATCCAGGATGACAGAATCTTCACAGTGGAACCGCTGATCTGTTTGAGTTGATTGTTGATCTCGTGTTCCAGGGTGCTTTTCGACTGCAGGTAGGACACCAGGGTGGAAATGCCCATTCCCGCAACGATCAATACGAGAACCGGCCAGAGAATTCTGTTTTTCAGGCTGAGATTCATGTACATCCTCCATTCGTGTTCAGGGGGTGGCCCGGCCCGGGGAGCAGAACGCCCCGGACCGGCCGGTTTTATTTCAGGGTTGTGTTCAGCTCTTCCACAGTCACCTCGTCGTTGTAGATGCCGGCTGTGACCTGGTAAGGTCTGTTCGGGACCTGGATGGTGAAGGAGATTTTCCGGAAGAGTTCATCCTCCGGATGACCGGGCTTGGGCCACCAATAGGCGGTCCAGCCGCCATTGGGATCCTTGGCCACCCGGCAGAAATTCTGAAAGAAGTAATTGCCTTCCTTGTCCTGCAGATTTTCAAGGTCCTGGCCGATGAGCTGCGGGGCAAAGGGATGGGCGGCCACGGTCCATTTGGAGCACTCCGTCACAAAGACATAGCTGTCTTTCCAGACAAACTCGCCCTCGGGGTTGTTGAATTCCGGAAGGGCGTCTTCTCCAAGGGCTTCCAGGACTTCCGAGGCCTGGATGACCTTTTGATAGACCTCCTGCGGTGTGGCCGTGTCTTCAGCGGCAGCCGGGTGGAAACCCGGCAGGGCGAGGCACACGAGCAGCATCAAAAAAATACGCATGTTTTTCATGATCGTTCTCCTTTAAATAAATGGTTGCGGGTTTGGGTCAGAAAGACCATGGGTTTTGAACAGACCTCAGCGGCCCTCAAACGCTTCTGCATTGTCCCGGTGCAGATTGGCCAGCTCTCCGTCGGACAGGATTTTGTCGATGTCCAGGAGGATCTTCAGCGCGCTTTCGGTTTTGGCCATGCCCAGGATGAAGGCGGTTTCCACCTGCGAGCCAAAGGCCGGGGCGGGCTCTATGGCATCGGATCCGATGTTCAGGACTTCGGAGACCTCATCTACGATGATGCCCATGATGATTCGGGTTTCATCCCGGTGGACCTGGACCACGATGATGCAGGTCTTGCGGGAGATCTCAGCCTCGGCCATCGAGAACTTCAGGCGCAGATCGATCACCGGGATGACTTTGCCCCGAAGATTGATCACCCCTTTCACAAAGTCCGGGGTTCTGGGAATGCCGGTGATCGCCTGCATGCCGATGATTTCCTGGACCTTGATGATCTCCAGCCCGTAATCCTCGTCCTCCAGCCGGAAGGTCAGGTACTTCCCGGCCAGATCCCGGCCGGCGTCCTGGTTTTTTTGCGTTTCCGATCTCCACTGCATAGTGTCTCCTTGATGGATAGAATCGTGCGGCTCTAGCCGGAAATCCCCTGTTTGCGAAGCGACTGGAACTCGTTCCAGGTCCGCTGGAAATAGGCCATCATTGTGTTCAGGACCTCGCAGACATCTTCATAGGATTCCGATATCACGGTTACAAATCTGGGGTAGAGGCGGAAACCCGCGGCAAATGTGGCTCGTTCGTTATCCGGCAGGATGAGCACGATCTTCCGGTCATCAAGGGAGCTGGTCAACTGGAGGAATTCATCCAGCCGTTCCCGGGTATCGGCGAGAAACACAAACACGTGCAGCACACCGAAGCGAGGCGCGGTATTGAGGTTCTCCCGCAGGGCCACGGTGTCCGTTACCACGCGGCAGGGTATCTCCTGAAAACGATCCTGCAGCACCTTTCGCAGCCGCCGGCCATGGTTTCCGGAATGTTTATGGACAAAAAGGTTCAAAGTGATCATCCGTCACGGGCCTCACGTGTTTTCTCCCTCGGGTTTCTTCGTCTGAACGTAGACAGGATCAGGAACCGTTTCAGACTGTTCTTAGCAAGGTCCGTGCCAAACCCGGCCAGGAAAAAAAAACGCAAAGGATTCAGGGGAGAGTATGCGCGCAGGCCCGGGAAAGCCCTACGATTCGTCCTGAAAGACAGGACAAGTCCTGATTTTCAGGATCGATTGTCCTGAGAATCAGGACGGATTGCTTTTCAGGGAGATGTTGTACTTCTGCAAAAAGAAGTAGAGACGGGATTTGGACAGGCCGGAGAGTCGGCAGGCCTCATGAAGACTGCCCTTGGCCCTGGAGGCCACGTCGGTGAAATACTGCCGTTCTCCCTGTTCCAGGAGCCGGTTGCGGAAGGCTTTATAGGAAAGATGACTCCCATCCTCCGGGAGGACATCAGGGTCGGCGACCGAATGGCTTTCCTGGGCCTCCCCCTCTCCGCGCAGGGAGTCCCGGGCCACTCTGGAGCGGATGTGGAGCGGGAGGTGGTTGGGAAAGAGGACCGGTTCTTCTCCGGCAGCGGTAAAGGCGCTCTGCAGGGCGTTGAACAGTTCCCGGACGTTTCCCGGCCAGGGATAGGCGCTCAGAAAGTCAAAAAAGTCGGGAGAAAATCCCTTGCTCATGCTGTTGGTTTCTTCACAGATGCGCATGGCCTGATGCATGGCCAGCTCGGGGATGTCTTCCTGGTGCTCCCGCAGGGAAGGGGTTTGAATCACAAAGGACTGCAGCCGGTAATAGAGGTCTTCGCGAAAGGTCCCCTGGGCGATCATGGTTTCCAGGTTGCGGTTCGTGGCGGCGATCAGCCTGAAATCGCTTGTCTCTTCCTTTTTTGACCCCAGGGGGCGAAAACGCTGTTCCTGGAGGACCCGCAGAAAAGCTTTTTGAATCGGCAGGGAAAGCTCTCCCACCTCGTCCAGGAATAGCGTGCCGCCGCTCGCCTGTTTGATCAGCCCGGCCCTGTCCCGTTCCGCCCCGGTAAAGGCCCCCTTCTCGTGGCCGAATAAATGACTCTCCGCCAGGGCCTCCGGGATCACGCTGCAGTCGACCACGATATAGGGATGACCGGCCCTGGCGCTGTTCTTGTGGATGGCCCGGGCAAGGAGTTCCTTGCCTGTACCGGTCTCGCCGGTGATGAGCACTTTGACGTCACTCATCGCTGCCTGGGCCACGCGATCCAGACAGGCATTGAGCTTGGGACTGCTGCCGATGATGCCGTTGCGATCCAGGGTGATCAGTTCCTTTTTGTCGGTCTTTTCCCTGCGGAATTCCAAAGCCCGGATCAGGGGCAGGGTCATGGCCTCCACAGAAGAGGGTTTTTCGATATAGTCCCAGGCCCCCCATTGAATGGACAGTTCGGCTCCGTCCGGGTTTCCGGAGCCGGTGATGATGATCACCTCAGGAGGGGTCGGGGTGTCCAGGAGTGTGGGGATGGCCTTGATCCCATTGCCGTCGGGCAACTGGACATCGAGCATGACCACGTCGAACGTTTTGGAAAGGGCCATATCCAGGCCCTCTTTCAGGGTGAGCGCAAAAACCGTCTGATGTCCCAGAGCATTGACCGCCCGGGACAGGACGTCGCAAAACATCCGGTCGTCGTCAATAATCAAAACGTGGGCCATACCGTGCTCTCCTTCTCTGAACCGCAATCGCCCGGATAAACCGGCTCATGGAGCACCCTCTCAATCCAGGCCCTTTCGGATGGCCTCTGCCAGGTCCCCGGTAATCAGAGGCTTGTTCAGAAACAGGGTGATGCCCCTTGATCTGGTCTTTTCCGGGGAGATCTGGTCACTGAAGCCGGAGCACAACAGGACGGGAAGATTGGGACGAATTCGGTGTATCTCCTCGATCAGCTCCAGACCGGTCATATTCGGCATGGTTAAATCCGTGATCAGCATGTCGAAGGCATCGGGCCGGGACTGAAAGATATCCAGGGCCTCGAGACTGCTCGTGCAGGAGGTCACTTCATACCCAAGCCCGACCAGGGTCTCCCGTCCAATGTGGACCAGGGCCGGTTCGTCATCCACGAACAAAATCCGTTCCCCGCGGCCCGGGAGGGAGGGGGCCTTCTTCTGTTCGCGGACACTGGCAGCCGTGTCCTGTCTGGGCAGATAGACAAGGAAGACGGTTCCTTGTTCGGGTTCACTCTCCACGCTGATCGCGCCGCCGTGATCCTGGACAATGCCATGGACCACGGCCAGTCCGAGCCCCGTGCCTTCTTCCCGTTTTTTGGTGGTGAAAAAGGGATCGAAGATCCGCTCGAGCAGGGCCTGGGGCATGCCCTCGCCCGTGTCCTGGAATTCCAGGCGCAGATAGGGCCCTTCCTGCAAGCCGGGGACCGTCTCGGCCAAAGCGCCGTCCACCTGCACGTCAGCCAGCTTGATGGACAAAATCCCCCCGTGCTTTTGCATGGCCTGGGCGGCATTGGTGCTGAGATTCATGACGAGTTGGTGAATCTGGCCGGCATCGGCCAGGACGGTATCCCATGCCGCGGTAAGCTCGGTTTGGATCTCGATGGTGGAAGGAATGGAGGCCCGGAGAAGCTTGGAAGCCTCTTTAACAATGGGGGTGATGTGGATAGAGTCTTGTTCGCGATCCGTCTGACGGCTGAAGACGAGGATCTGTTTGACCAGATCCCTGGCCCGGTAACCGGCCGCCTGGACCTGATCCAAATAATAGCGGATCTGTTCGTTGTCCTGGGTCGTTGCCACGGCCAGATCGGTATATCCGATGATGGCGCCGAGGATGTTGTTGAAGTCATGGGCGATGCCCCCGGCCAGGGTCCCGATGGCTTCCATTCGCTGCGCCCGGTGAAGCTGCTTGTGCAGTTGTTCCCGCTCTTCTTCGGCCTTTTTCCAATCGGTAATATCCGTAAAGACGGCCATGGTTCCGGCGAAAGACCCTTCGCGATCAAACCGGGGACTGCCGCTGACCAGCACGGTTCTTCGCCGTCCGTTTCGAGCCTCGATCTCGAGTTCGTAGCGATCGGTTTTTCCCTGGAGACGCCGGGCATCAGCTGCCTGGACTTTGGCATGCTGATCAGGGGGGGTGACCTCTGTCCAGTGCTTTCCGAGGATTCCTTCCGGGGGGGCATCCAGCATCCCGGCCGCAGCGGGATTGACAAAGGTGAAGGTGCCTGCGGTATCCTGAAGCGCAATCCCTTCGACCAGCCGCTCGATGACGCTTTGATGGAAGGCCGCGAGTTCCTGGGTCTCCTGGTGCAGGCGGGCATTCTGGATGCCAATGGACACTTCGTCGGCAAGGGTTTCAAGAAACCGGGCCTGTTGCTGATAGTCGCGTTTTGTTCCGGAGGCCAGCCCCAGCAAACCGATGGCTCCGTTTCTGTCCCGCAGCGGTAGTGCAGCAAACGAGCGCAGGTTGGCCCTCTTGCACTCCTCCCAGATACAGCGCTGATCATGATGAATGTCTTGGGAGTAAAGCGGCTGCCCCAGGCTGACGGCCAGCCCGCAGAGGCACTGCCCTACACAATGGACCGGGGTTTCCGTATGGGCGTATTGCGGGGAACCGGCATGAGAGCCCTGGAGCTTCAGGGTTTCCCCCTGTCTGAGGAAGATGAGGGTCAGATCGGGAGCCATGGCCTCGACCACCCCTTCTAGGGCGGCCTTCACCACCCAGTCCAGGGACAGGCTGGCCAGGACCTTTTGCCCGAAGGTATTCAATATCTTGAGCTCTTGAGCCTGCTGCTGCAACTGGGCTTCAGCCCGCCTACGTTCAATACGGTCGGCATCCAGCTCGCGGACTCGTTGTTCCAGTTCCTCGTAGCTCGGTTGTTTGGCCATGGGAGAGTCCTTGGTTCGATTCGTGCGAATGCTTGCAGCACCAGCTGTTTGCAGAAGAACGTATCCAACCCGCTTCCTGGGGACAACAGCTCGTTCACATCCCTTCAGGCAACCGAAGATAAGGATTATTGTTTTGTATCCGCTTGAAAAAGTCAAGAGGATGGTCAGGATTCAGACATATTACAGAGATTGCGACGTTGAATCTTCACTTTTTTCAAATAATGTACATTATACGGCAATGAATGAATTCAGCATCAGCTTAGTGGAGTATTCTTTTAGTTGTGAAACGGTTCATGGCTATCCCGGCGCAGTCACCCGGATGACCAAAGGCCGGCGTGCGCACCCTCCGGCAGGGACCGCAGTCTGATCAGGGTCATTTCCGGCGGGGCCAGAAGCCGGACCTGGGGGCCCCAGGTCCCGGTGCCCCGGCTGACATAGATCCGGGAACCCCGGCCCAGGTCGTGCAGGCCTGAAATATAGGGATAGACTGCCTTCAGGATCAGGCCGAAGGGAAAGATCTGCCCGTGATGAGTGTGTCCCGAGAGCTGCAGATCGAATCGCCCCAGGCTGTCCGGGCAGATATCCGGGGCGTGTCTGAGGAGGATGGTGAAAGCGGGCTCGGACTGAGGCGCAAGCAGGGGCAGGTCCCTGGAGCACAATTTTTTCCGGGTGTAGGCCCGGCCGGCCAGGCGCAGCCCGGGAACGATCCGGACCGTCTGATCCTCCAGGACCTGGAAGCCGCAGTTTTTCAGAAAGCGATGGGAGGCCTCCAAGCCGGTATACACTTCGTGATTGCCGGTGATTGCGTACTTGCCAAGGGGCGGGCTGACCCGGCGCAGGGCCGCTGCCGCCTTGTCCAGGCCGGTAATTTTCCCGTCAACCAGATCGCCGGCACAGAGGATGAGATCCGGCTGGACCGTCTCGATCAGTCGGGTCATGGCTTCGACCCGCGCCTGCCCGGCGAGCAGCCCCAGATGGACGTCGGAGATGAAGGCGATGCTGATCTCCGGCGTTTCCCGGTCCAGCTTGTCCGTCTGGATGCGCACTTCTTCCAGGTGAATCTCCCGGCTTTGCATGTGTCCGATGAGCATGAGGACGAGGGGGAGGACGATGGTCAGGACAGCCGAAAGCCTGGCCAAGACCGGCCTGGTCTCGTTTTCCAGGCCGAGCAGGGACCACAACGCCTGGCAGCAAAAGCTCAGCAGGCTGACCCAGAAGGCCAGAAAGACGAAGCCCATCCAGGTAAACCCGATCCAGGCGCTCAGGCCGGCCCAGACATGGAACTGGCGGGCGTCGAGCAGATGGGTGGCAATGGGCAGCAGGACCATGAGGGCCAGCCCGAGCATCAGGCCGATCCGCAAGGCTAAAGTGGGGGGCAGCAGCACCCGGAGGCGCAGGTAGAATACCCAGTGCAGGCTTCCGTAGATGAGGAAGTAGATGAGCAGAAAGAGGGGCACGTCAGTGACTTATCGGGTCTTCGCTGTCATTGAAAAAGAAAATGTGTTGCTCCGAATTTCTCGATCCGAGGTGAACGTATACCTTTGGGTTGCTATTCCACCAACTTGAGTTCAAGGATGTCTGTCCAGCGATTGTGTTTCGCCTTTTGGCTCGTGGTAAAATCTGGAATGCCGATTCCATTGAATTTTTTTAAACACTTGTGCATATATTGTCAAGCTGAGGATTGCTTGGTCTTTCCACTACGGTTGCGTGGGGTACGGAGGCGCGGAGATAAAGCAACCTCGAATTGATCAGACGTTTTTCCTTTTTTTGTTGTCATACAAAGCCTGATTTGAAACGACTCATATTCAAAAGCTTGCAGCAAACAACGGCTCAATCGTGACCCTGAATCCGCAAACACTCGAACAGGAACTCAAGACGCACCACCAGGCAAGCTACGGTTGGGCCGTGGCCTGCTGCGGATACGACCGGGACAAGGCCCAGGACGTCCTGCAGGCGGCGTATCTGAAAGTCCTGGATGGCAGGGCGGTGTTCAAGGGCCGATCCAGCTTCAGGACCTGGCTGTTCAGTGTCATCAGAAACACGGCCCGGGATCAGCAGCGCAAGGCCCGGCTGTTTTTTCTGAGTCTGTCAGCTGCGGAGAACCAGGCAGGAGAGGATGAAAGCGGATTTGAAAAACTGTCCCGGCAGGAAGATCTGGACGAGCTCATCCAGGCCCTGTCCCGGCTCCCTCTGCGTCAAAAGGAGATCTTGCATCTCGTGTTCTATCAGGAGCTCAGCCTTCAGGAGGCCGGGCGGGTCCTTGGCATATCCACGGGTGCGGCGGCCAGGCATTATGCCCGGGGCAAGGCCCGGCTCAAAACCATGTTGGGCCTTGAAAGGGGGGGACGATGAGTGCAGCAGAAGACAGGACGACAGATCATGGCAGAGAGGAGGAAAAGCTGTTCAGGCTTTTCAAGAAGCTGCAGGCAGACACTGAAGCAGGAGCACCTGATTTTTCAGGCCTGCTCTCCAGGGCGCCCAGGCAGAGAGTTCAACAGCGCCAAAGGGCTCGTGTCCGGCCAGCTTTCTTCCAGCCCGGAAGACTGGCTGCGGCCGCGGTTGGCCTGGTCCTGCTGGTGCTGGCGTTCTCGCTTGGACAGGACCCTGTGATGTCTCCTTCCCGGAGTGCATTCGATATCCAATCGGCTGCTGAGGCTGTTGTTTCCTGGCAGCCTCCAACAGATACACTGTTTTCCTCGACATCCAAAGAGTGGTTCACAGAGGACGCTGCCTATTGGCAGGGACCCTCTGATGATCTGTTCCTGCTTCCTGTCCAGGCCTCATTTGAAAACGGGAAGACGTGAATTGGATTGCTCATCAGATACATACTCGGTTCGGAAACGTCTGAAAGCCGGCAGAAGACGTTTTTCTGATAGCTGAACGTTTTTTTCCATCAACCAGAATCAAAGGAGATGACCATGAACAAGCAGTGGATCGTATTGCTGAGTCTGCTCATAAGCCTGCTGGCAAGCACGGTCTGGGCCGGACCACCTCCCCAGGGCGGACAGATGAAGGGTCCGGGTATGGCCGATTCCATGCGGGCCATTCACAACAATCTCATCCTGCCCAGGTTGATTGCCGCTCATCAGGATGCGCTCAATCTGAGTGCAGAGCAAGAGGCAGGCATCAAGGGAGAAATCCAGAAGACCCAGGCGGCCATGGCCGAGTTGGAATGGGATCTGACCAAAAGGATGGGACGCCTCGATGAGCTCCTTTCCAGGCACCCAGTGGATGAAAAGCAGGTAATGACCGAGTTCAACGCCCTGCTGGACCTGGAGGGAACCATCAAGCGGACTCGATTCGAGGCCATGCTTCGTATCAAGAACACCCTGAGCGCGGAACAGATCGAGATTCTCAAGTCCATCCAGCCAGATTGGGCCAAGGGACGGCGAAGCGGTCGCGGTTCAAAGTCTGGGGGCAAGTGGGACAACTGATATAGTCCAGGCCGGGCCGCAATGAGCGGACAGACAGACTCTGCTTGCACAAGCGGCCCGGCTTAGCACTCAGTTTGACCCAATTCGAACCCTCGCCTATACTCCAAACGCCTCTGCTGGCTCTCATGATATTTCGAATCAATCCGCCATGCCTGGACTCCAAGAAAACAGATCCCTTCTGACAGGGCCTTTGAACCACTGGTTGATGGGGCCTCGTCGATGCTTCCTTTTCGGCTTTTGTGCACCTGGCCCGGCTCTTGTGGGCTGCTGGCTGCTGCTTGCCGGTCTGGCCGGCTGCGTGGCTTTCCCGCCTGAAGAGCGTCCTGAGCTGCCTGTTGAGCTGCCCCGGGCCTATCCCCTGGACGTTCAGGGAAGCCAGGGCCTCAGCAGGTGGTGGACGGCCTTTGACAGCCGGGAACTCAACGCCCTGGTCAGTCAGGCCCTGAAGGAGAATTTCGATATCCGGATCGTCTGGTCCAAACTCAGACAGGCCCGGGCCCAAGCCCGCAAGGCCGGGGCCGATCTCCTGCCCCAGGTTCAGGGGCAAACTGATCTGGAACGCTCCCAGTCCTGGGAGGACGGTTCGACTCGCAGCCGGCAAGACGAATGGGGCTTGGCCCTGGCGGCTTCCTATGAAATCGATCTCTGGGGGCGGATCGAATCGGGGCGACAGGCTGAACGCTTGAGCAGCCAGGCCGCGCAGCTGGACGTGGAAACAGCGGCCCTCAGCGTGGCCGGTGAAGTGGCTGCCACCTGGGTCGGCCTC
>CAZUMF010000050.1:0-20831 GCA_964621385.1 uncultured Desulfohalobiaceae bacterium | reverse complement strand
CATGATCAGGACCTGGTTCGGTCTCTGCGGCCTGTGCAAGCTGCCCTGGAACGACATCGTCCCGGCGGACAACAATGAAACCGAGGAACCGGCCAAGGTCATGGGCCACATGAAGCTCTATGCGGAGTATTTCTCCTCCGTGACCGGCCGGCAGGTCAGCCCGGATGATCTGGTGGTCATCAGCGAGAAAGTCTACAATTTTCAACGCCTGTTCAACCTGAAGATGGGCTTTGGCCGCCGGGCTCAGGACCAGATCCCCTACCGGGCCATGGGGCCGGCCACGGTTTGGGAATACGAGTCCAGGCAGGAGCGCTACGACCAGGAACTCCAGGAAAAATACGGACTGGATGTGAGCGGCCTGGACAGCAAGGCCAAGCTGGCCGTCCTGCGGGAAAAACGGGAAGAGCAATACGAGAAGTTGACCGATGCCGTGTATGCCCGCCGGGGCTGGACCCCGGACGGGATTCCCACCCTGGCCACGGTCAAGCGGTTGGGCATTGATTATCCTGACGTGGTCGAACTGCTGGCCAGGCACGGGGTGACGCAGTGATCAGGGTTGACGATCAACAACTGGAGTGGTTCGAGGGGATGACCGTGACCGATCTGCTGGAGCGGATCGGTCACCAAGGTCCCTGTGCCGTGGTGCGGATCAACGAGACCCATGTCTCCAGGCCGAAATTTGACGAGACCCTTGTTCCGGACGGGGCAGAAGTCTATCTGATTCCCATGATCGCCGGGGGGTGACGATTGAAGATTGAAGATTGAATATTGAAGATTTACAATTGCGGATTGAAGATTGAAGAATGAAGAGAGAAGATTGAGTGTTGCGGATTGCAGATTGCGGATTAAGGATAGGCGATTGAAGAACGAGGGCTGTCTGTGAGCATGGATCGGGATCTGCAGGGCCTGGCGGACGGAATTGAAGCGGTGGCTCAGAAAGAACCGCATCCTTCGGGCACAGAGTACAGGGTGTTGCCGGAAACCCAGGCCCGGGCCTTGAGCGCGCAATTCAACTGTTCGCAGCGCCAGGTGTATCTTCGGGCCATGGAGCGGTCCATCGTTCCCAAGCGCTACCTGCGCAATCTGGAATCCTTGCGCATTGGTGAACAGCTCTGCCTGGCCCGGAGCCGGGTGGCACTCATCGGGGCCGGCGGCCTGGGCGGTCAGGCCATCCTCACCCTGGCCAGGCTGGGGATCGGGGAGATGGTGGTCCTGGATCCGGACGTCTTTGAGGAGAGCAACCTCAACCGCCAGGCCCTGTGCACCGTTTCACAGCTGGGTCGCTCCAAGGCCCGGGTGGCCGCGGAAACGGTCCAGGCCGTCAATCCGGGGGTTGCGGTCGAGGCCCTTGCACAGCGCTTTGACCCGGACAAGGGTCCAGGCCTGCTGGCCGGGGTGCAGGTGGTGGTGGACTGCCTGGATTCGGTGGAGGACCGCCTGGCCCTGGAGCAGAGCGCCAGGGAGCTCGGCATCCCCCTGGTCCATGCGGCCATTGACGGCCTGCTGGCCCAAATGATGACTATCTATCCCGAAGACCCCGGCCTGGTTCAGCTCTACGGCCGGGAGCCGAAGACGCCGGCCTCCCCTCTGGGCAATCCGGTCTTTGCCCCGGCTGTGGTGTCCGTGCTGCAAGCCCTGGAGGTCATGAAAATCCTCCTCGGCAGGGGCACGATCATCCGCAACAGCCTCTTGTCCCTGGAACTGGAATCCTGCCGCCTGGAGCATTTCCGGTTCAACGGCTGACAGTTGGACGCTGCTTCTGAAATTCAGAGCTCTTTACAAGACGCGTAAATCTGAAGAATTTATTGGACATCTTGTGATATTTTTTGCCTCATTTTGGGGTTTCAGGTGTCTGGTTTCAGGGTTCAGCTTTGCCTCCGGCAAAGCTGACATATATCTATAGAAAATAATTACAAATAAAAGTTTATTATTTTAAAAGCCTCATCATATTTCAAATTTCCTTTCACTCCGCCCCAAGCTCCTGGCTTCGTTTTTCCGCGGCCACCACGGCCTCGATAAAGGAGCTGCGCACCGCGTTCTGGTACAGGACCCGCATGGCCGCACTGGAGGTCCCGGCCGGGGAGGTGACCATCTCCCGCAGGACCGCAGCCGACTGCTCGCTTTCCCGGGCCATTTTGGCGGAGCCCTCCAGTAGGGAGACAATCATCTCCCTACTCTGCTTGCGGGTGAAGCCCACCGCCACCCCGGCTTCGACCATGCTCTCCATGAAATAAAAGACATAGGCCGGTCCGGTGGCTTCCAGGGCGGTGAAGGCGTCGAAATAGCTCTCTTGCAGGACATGGACCTCGCCAAGCTGCACAAAGAGATCATGGATGCACTCTTTTTGCTCCGGGGAGAGTTTGCGGTCGTCATAGCAGAGGGCGAAAACGCCGGCCCCCACCAGGGCGGGGGTGTTGGGCATCACCCGGACCACGGGGCAGGTGTGGCCGCTCCATTTGCCGATGGACTCGCGCTTGACCCCGGCGGCAATAGAAATCAGGCACTGGTGTTTTTGGATGTCCAGGGCGACCAGCTCCAGGACTTCCCGCATCTGCTGGGGTTTGACGCAGAGCAGGATGTATTCGCTGTTTCCAACCAGTTCGGAGACCGAGTCCCGGATGATCAGGCCGGTCTCCCGGGACAGCTGCTCCAGACGCTCCCGATCCATGTCCAGACCGGCGAGTTCGAGCTGGGTGTTGCGGCTCCAGCCCTTGAGCAAAGCCCCGCCCATATTTCCGGTTCCGATCATGCCGATGCGAATCATCGGTCCACCATGTCCAGAGCGTGAAAGAAGTAGTTGATTTCCGTGGCCGCGTTTTCCGAACTGTCCGAGCCGTGCACCGAATTTTTTTCGATATCCAGGCCAAATTCTTTTCGAATGGTTGCCGGGGCGGCCTCAGCCGGGTTGGTGGCGCCCATGATGTCGCGATAGGTCTGGATGGCATTCTCCCCTTCCAGAACCGCGACCACAATGGGACCGGAGCTCATAAACTCGGTCAGGCTGTCAAAGAACGGTTTGTCCTGATGCACGGCATAAAAGCCCCGGGCTTGTCTCTTGGACAGTTCGAGCATCTTCAAGGCCTTGATTTTCAGACCGCCGGCCTCGATCCGTTTCAGGATTTCGCCGCACAGGTCGCGCTGAACCGCATCCGGCTTGATGATGGAGAGGGTCTGCTGGATCATGGGGACTCCTTTTACTGGTTTTTTGCACTTTCGCTGAGAAGCGCGCTGATGTGGGTCAGCTGCACCGAGGGATTTCGCTGCTGCGACCATTGCTGCAAAGCAGCCAGGGTTTCCGGATAGGGATGCCCGATGGCAATGGCTGTTCCGGCCTTTCTGGCCAATTGCTCTGCTTTGTGGAGTTGAAAGACGATGGCCGATACGTTCTGTTCATTGTCGATAAAGATATCCCTGGAAAGACTCGGAACCCCCAGCCGGGCAGAAATTCTTGTACCTTTGCTTTGAGGTGTGGTCAAGCTGTCAACGAAGAAGAGATTTTGTTCCCTGAACGTCGCGAGAAGGTCGGCCATAGCCCCGGCATCGGCTGTGAATCGTGAACCCATGTGATTGTTCACCCCCACCAGTCCCGGAACTTGCTCCTTTGCCGCCTGGAAGGCATCATGTATTTTTTGGGTGTTCATGTCTACAAACAAACATCCTGGTCCGGGATTGACCTCAGGATAGCTCTCGGGTTCCATCGGGAGATGGAGCATGATCTCTATCCCTGCTTTTTGACCGAAGCGGGCAATATCCCTGGTATGGGTGCAGAATGGCAGCACGGCCAGGGTGACACCGGCGCCGAACAGGGCATGGAGTTCTTCGGCCTGATGCAGACTTTCTCCGAGATCATCGATAATCAAAGCGAGCTTGGGTCGGGTGCTTCCGGTTTGTCTCGGCGCTGCCGGTCCGGTTTTGAACAGCAGTGCGTGGGTCAGCCGACCCTGAATGTGGATTTCCCATCGAGCGGCCTGGCTTTGCGATCTGGAAAAGACGGTATATTCCGTCCATTGATCCAACAGGTCCCGGAGGCGTTTCAGGAAGGCGATTTTTGCCGATGATTCCAGAGAAAGGACAAGGGTCTGGAAATGGAAGGTGCCGGTTCCTGTTTTTTTCTGGATGACTTCCTGATGGGCAATGGCTTCCAGTCCGATGTTTTCCTGCATGAGGCTCTGCACCAGGGCCAGATCGACTTCATGCAGTTCTTGCTCAAAATCGTGTCGCAGGTTCTCCTCGTATTGGAAATCCGGCTTTTGTTCGGAAATTCGCCGCTGGATGAGCGCTTCACCATGGCCCTGCCTGGATTCAGCCTGAGCTCCGGATGTTTCTGTATTGTTCCCGGACCGCTGACCGGACATGGGCAGGAGAAAAAGGACAAAGGCCAGGGTCCCCAATGAGCAACTGCAAATCAGGAACAAAAAAATGCTCTTGAAACGCGTCCAGAGACCGGTGGGCTTGTTTTTCTTTTTTCCCATTGCTGACTTTGCAGGCCCGGGCCGTTCAAGAATGCAGTTCTTTTATGACGGGCATGCCTTTCAAGATCTGCAGGCCTAAACGAAGTTGGTTATCCTGTTTGAGCATCCGGTTCACTTTCTCGGCCTTGCCCAGCTCCTTCTCGGATTCTTCAGTCTGCTCTTTTTTCAGATGCCTGCTGAGGTCCTTTTCCCTGAGCCTGGGCAAAGGCAGTCTTTGTTCATCGGGTTTGACCGGTACAAAAGGGACCTTGAGATCGGGTACAATGCCTTCGGCCTGGATGGAACGGCCGTTGGGCGTGTAGTACCTGGCGGTGGTCAGTTTGATGCCGGCGCCGTCGGCCAGGGGGATGATGGTTTGCACGGACCCTTTTCCAAAACTCCGCTCTCCGATGATCAAGGCCCGTTTGTGATCCTGCAGGGCGCCGGCGACAATTTCAGAAGCCGAGGCCGTACCGGAATTGATGAGCACGACAATGGGGGCGCCAATGTCTGATTCGTCCTCTTCAGCGGAAAAACTCATGCGGGACTGTTTGACCTTGCCTTTGGTGTACACGATCTGACCCTTGGAGAGAAAGGCGTCACTCACGGAGACCGCCTGATTGAGAAGGCCCCCGGGATTGTTGCGCAGGTCCAGGACGATGCCCTGCGCCGATTTCCGGATTTTCTTGAGCGCGGTGTTCAGCTCCTCCGTGGTGTTTTCGTTGAAATTGGTGATCCGCAGGTAATGATACCCGGTTTCCAGTTTTTCCGTTTTGACGCTGTTTAAGGGGATCACGTCCCTGACGACCTCAATTTTCTCCGGCCGGTTGGAGTCGGGATGCATCACTGTGAGGACCACGGCCTCTCCCTTGGGTCCGCGGATTTTGTGTACGGCATCCATGATCGAAATATCCTGGGTGGACTCGCCGTCGATCTCCAGAATCACGTCTCCGGCCTGGAGCCCGGCCCGATAGGCCGGGGTGTCCTCAATCGGGGAAACCACGGTTAATTTACCGTTCATCAGGGTGATCTCGATGCCAATGCCGGTGAATTCACCCGAGGTTTCCACCTGCATATCCTGAAAGGATTCCCGATCCAGATAGGCGGAGTGCGGGTCCAGATTCTTGAGCATGCCCTTGATCGCCCCCTGCACCAGTTCCTCTCGACTCACTTCCCGGACATAGGTCCTTTCAATCAAGTCCATGACCTGGCTGAACTGCTTCAGGGGTTCATATTGTTCATCGGCCTTGGTGGTTCCGGGTGTTCCTGCCAAGGCACAGAGAATAAGCACGATCCCCAGATAATGAAACCAGCGCATAACCATCTCCATTGGTTCAGGGTTCAGATTTGACACTCGACCGTCTCAGTCTTTGTCAATCAATTGTGACGCATCAGCCAGCTGCCGGGATTAACCGGCGATTGCCCCAGCCTGAGTTCAAAATAGAGGCCGGGACCTTCGACAAGTGGGTAATATCCGGCTTGACCGATGATTTCTCCTTTTTCCACATCCTGTCCAACAGTGACCTCCACCCTGGAGAGAAAGGCGTACAAGGTATAGTACTGCTTTCCGTGAAAAATGACCACCACCTTTCCAAAGCCCCGCAGGGCGTCGCTGTACACGACTTTGCCCCAGAATATGCAGCGCACGTCAGCCTGTTTGGGGGTGGAAAAGGCAAAACCGTCCTGGGGAGGCTTCCCCTTTGGATTGAATGTCTTGGTCAGTTTTCCCGTGACCGGCCAGGGCAGCCGGCCCTTGAAGTCAACGATTTCTTTGCTTTCAAAGGTCTTGAGTCGATACTCCAGGTCCTGGATGGTGTCCTTGATCTGCACAAGCTGTTCTTCCTTGGCCAGACGCTTAGCCCGGATGGTTTGGAGCCGACGTAAAAAAAGCAGTCTGTTTTTGAGCAGTTTGTCCTGGGTCGCCTGGATCAAAGCCAGTTGCTTCGTGATGTCTGTTTGCTGCTGTTTTTGTCTGGCCAGGTTGGTTCTGAGCGCCTCCTCCTTGGCCTGCAGCTGCTTTAGGCGCTCCCTGGCGGAGGTATAGATCGCGGATAACCAGGTGAATTGCAGATCCGCCTCGGCAAACGATCGCCATGCGGCCAATCCAGGACTCTGGTTCTGGAGGTAGAGCTTCCAGAGTTGTTCAAGCATTCGGGCGAGCTCGCGACGCCGGCCCCGGAGTTCGTTCTGAAGCGTTTTTGCTTTTTGGACCAGAACCTGTTTTTCTTTCTCCGCCTGCCGGCGTTTTTCCGTGTAGCGCTGTTTTTTGTCCAGCAGATCCTGGATGCGGTCTTCAATTTCAGCCAGATCGGAATACACGGCCCGTTCCTGTTTGGACAGCTTCTGAAGGATGGCTTGGTTCTTTTGAGCCTTGCGGGCCTTTTCAGACAGATCCTCCTGGATGGCTGTTTTCTGCTCTGCAGCCGAGGCCGGGTTGGCCCAGAACCGCGGCAGGGCGAGCAGGGGCAGCAGGGTCAAGGCGAGGAACAAGGGCAGATGTCGCTTGGGTATATCCTTTGGGCTGTCTTTCATAGGCGAGTCACATCCGTCTTGGAGCCGTCCCCTCAAGCAAGGGACCCAATGGACAGGCTGCGCACTGGCCCGTATTTTTCAGACACCAGTTCTTCCCGACCCGGACCAGCAAGGCATGGTACTCATTCAAGAGTTGGATATCCAGGGGCAGAACATCCATGAAAAAGCTGCGGAGTTCTTCATAGGCAATACCCTCTGGTGTCAACCCGTGACGGTTGCAGATTCTCTCGGTATAGGCGTCCACCACAAAACTCGGTTTTTCAAAGGCGTACAAGAGCATGCTGTCGGCGGTTTCAGGACCGATGCCCTTGACTGTTAAGAGCTCTGATCGCAGGTCGTCAAGCGCTTCGTTTTTCAGCACTTCCAGGTCCCATCCGGCCTTTTGGCCGAGGTAGTCGAGAAAATTCAGAATCCGCCGGGCCTTCACCCGAAAATAGCCGGCCGGCCTGATGATGTCCCCCAGTTCGTCCACGGACAGCCCGGCAATCTGCCGAGGTTCCAGCAGGTGCCTGGCCTTGAGCCGGTTGAGGGCTTTTTCCACATTGGACCAGTTGGTATTCTGGGTGAGGATGGCCCCGATACAGACCTCGAAGGGGGTCTGGGCGGGCCACCAGCGGCTGGGCCCCAGACTCTCAAGCAGGGTCTCATAGATGCTGAGCAGGGTCTGTTCGCTGGTCAAATTACCAATCTCACTCCTCTTTGACAAAGATAAGGCCCGACCATTCGTCTTCATGCAGGGCCTGTTCCAGGCGGATATTCTGACAGGCGTAAGCCTGAACCACTGCTTCTTCCTGTTCCTGCAAAATGCCGGAAAGCACGAGAAGGCCGGAAGTCCGCAGCCGGGAATTGATGGCAGGCGCCATGCGGATCAGCGGGACAGACAGAATATTTGCCAGTATCAGAGAAAAAACTCGGGCGGGCTTCAGGCATTCGAGGTTTCCTGCGCTCAGGAGCAAAGAATCCCGCACGTCATTCAGGGTCCGGTTGACGCCGGCGTTGGCCACGGCCACTGGATCAATGTCCAGGGCGAGACCGTTGCAGCCCAGCTTCACCGCGGCAATGCCTAAAATCCCGGAGCCAGTCCCCAGGTCCAGGAAATAAGAGTCCGCGGTGATGCGTGCGGCATCCCAGAGTGTCGCCAAAGCCTTGAGGCACAGCTGGGTCGAAACATGGTGGCCGGTGCCGAAGGCCATGCCCGGTTCTATGAAGACCGGGATTTCTGGAATATTTCCCTGGGTGTCTCGTTCCCAGGAGGGAATGATACGAAATTTTTTCGCCAGGGGCAAAGCCTGAAAATAGTCCTGCCAGGCCCGAGACCAGTCTTGAATCTGTTCAGCGCGGATGTGGATGCTCAGCTCCGGATGGCGGCTGAGAAGCCTGCGCTGGATGCGCCGGGCCTCCGCGTGCTCGGGGCAATGAACCGTAAAGGTCAAACCGGCATGGTCCAGCGTTTCTGCCCATCCCCACGGACAGCAGTGCTCCAAAACTCCATAGAGATCGTCCCGCAGTCGGGGGTCGGAGACAATGGTGATGCAATACATGGATACGGCTAAAAGGGGTATGTCTCGATCTCCCAGGACAGGGGGTAGGGAAATGGACTGCCGGGACCAAACCATTTGGCGTAAATGGTCTGGTACTCTTCATTGATCCACATCTCGGCCAGGGCCTGGTTGATCACATCGCGAAAGTTGGATTCGTTTTCCGGAAGGGCGATCCCCAGGGGGACTTTCAAAAGAAAGGGTTTCAGAAATCGGAAGTCTCCGGTATACAAGTGTTGACGGGTCATGATCAGAAAAGGAATCGCCTCGACAGCAAGGGCGGCAATGTTTTCCTCAGTCAAGCCTGTCAAGGCGTCCTCCAGGGTGGCAAAATTTTGAATAGGACAGTCGGGAAGGGCTTTTTTGACGGTGCCCTGTACGGTTTCATTGGACACAAACCCGATGGAGTGTCCCAGGAGATCTTCGGGGGTTTCAAACGAACTGGCCGTCTTCACGAGCAGCTTGTGCCCGCCGAAAAAATAGCTTTGGGAAAAATCCACGGTTTCGTCATGACTGAAGGTATGTCTGATCTGGGCCGCTACAATATCCACAGTTCCCTGGAGCAGCATGGTGAGCGGATCGGCTTCGTCCTTTCCTGGGATCTTATATTTGATGTCCACGCCGAGTTTGCGGGCAAGACGGGCGGTGATGTCCACCTCAAACCCCTGGGCCTGGCCGTTGTGCATCACGGAAAAGGGAGCGGTTTTCGCTGTGATGCCGGCGATCATATACCCCCGGCTTTTAATTTTTTCTATTTTATCCGCCCCGGCCGGAGTTGCACACAGCAAGACACCAAGGGTCCAAAGCAGCGCTTTTGTAGAGAATCTAAGCATAGCCGGCATCCTTTTCCTTGGCCAGGATCTGGTCCAAGGCCTCTGCAAAGTCAAATAATTCCTGCGTTGTGATGATCAGGGGGGGCAACAGGCGCAGGGTTGTCTCCTGTACCACATTGCAAATGAAGCCCTGGTTCAGCAATTGTCGCCAGATATTTTTTGCCGGAACCTGCAGTTCGATGCCCAGCATCAAACCTTGACCCCGAATATCCGCAATCATTTCCGGGTATCGGGTCTGCAGGCCGCACAAGCGTTCCATGGCCTGTCTCCCGACCTCCTGGGCATGGCGGGCAAGATCGTCCCGATCGATGATCTCCAGGACCTTGTCCCCGACCGCGCAAACCAGCGGGCCGCCCCCAAAGGTCGATCCATGGCTTCCGGCGGTAAAGGCCCGGCTGACGGCTTCAGTGGTCAGCATGGCCCCTAAGGGCAGTCCGTTGCCCAAGCCCTTGGCGGTGGTCAGGACATCGGGCTGAAGGTTGAAGTGCTGGTGGGCCCAGCGCTTCCCTGTTCTTCCCAAACCGGTCTGGACTTCGTCGATCATGAACAGACAGCCCTGCCGCCTGCAGAGGGTCTGAACCTGTTCCAGGTACTCCCCGGGAAGCTCACGCACCCCGCCCTCGCCCTGAATGATCTCCAGCAGCACGGCGGCGGTCTGTGAGGAAAGGGCCGCCTCCAGAGCCTTGATGTCGGCAAAGGGAACAGTGCGAAAACCCGCAGGCAGAGGGGCGAAGCCCTCTTGAACCTTCGCCTGTCCGGTCGCTGTCAGGGTGGCCAGGGTCCGGCCGTGAAAGGAGCCGTCCAGGGTGATGATCTCAAAGGCCTCTTGGCCGCAGATGGTCTGCCTATAGCGGCGGGCGATTTTCAGGGCCGCCTCGTTGGCTTCGGCCCCTGAATTGCAGAAAAAGACCCGGTCCAGGCCGCTCCCATCCAAGAGCCGCCGGGCCAGTTTCAACTGCGGTTCTTGATAGAAGAGATTGCTGACGTGGATGAGGGTCTCGCCCTGCTCCCGGAGCACAGCGGAGATCTCTGGATGGCAGTGTCCCAAGACGCAGACGGCGATCCCGGCCAGCAGATCCGTGTATTGGAAGCCATCCGAGGCATAGAGCCGGGTCCCACAACCCCGGATTATTTCCAGAGGATAGCGGTCATAGGTGGGGCATAAGAGCTTTTGTTCACGGTTTTGGAGGGTTTTAAGGGACATATTCAATACTGAATCATGGTTATCAGACGGTTGAGCTGCAAAACCCTGACCTCAGCAGCAGGGTGCAAGCAAGGGCTCAGAGATCGAAACAGCTTGAGTTCCCGGATAGAGAAGCACACCCATTCGTTAAACAGCAGACTCAAGGGCCATAAGATTCAAGGCCGGAAGAAAAAAGGGCCTCACTTTCCGGGTCTTTTTCAGATGCAGGGATTTGCTTTTTTTGACCAGACCCAGGTTTTCAAAACCCATTGGGTCGAAATTCATCACCACGGAACGATTAAGGTTGTGCAGGCAATCCACCGCCAACTGGATGGAGAGCGCGATCATCTCGTCTTGATATTCGGGGAAATCCCGATCTTTTGATTTTTGGGCCAGGTAGTCCAGGGACGATCCGCAGGCCTGTTTCCTGGACAGGGCGACGCCTGAGCGATACAGCCCTTTTTTCAGAGAAAAGACGAACCTGGGTTTCTGCAGGATACCAATGAGCAGTTTGTCGGCGTGTTTCTGGGCATTGCCCATGATTGTCTTGAGTTCCGCCTTATTGTAGCAAATATTTCTGTCGGCCTGCATCTCAATGTAGACGTGGGACAATTTCCCCTTGCCTTTTCCCAGTTGCAGCATGTTGGGAACATAATAATTATGGGCGATGACGTCGGCGGCAAGATGGGTCAGGTATCCATAGACATAGGCTTTGAGCGCGTCCTCCCGCACGGAATGCAGCAGCCGCAATCCGGCGTCCCAGCTGTGGCAGTGCGTAGGACTCAATTTTTTGCCTTTGCCCACGAGGATATCGGCGCTGAGGCAGCCATAAAGGAAAGAATTCGGATGGGCGCTGAGTACGGCGGCAATCCCGCAGCTGAGGTGCTGGAGGCTTGCGATAAGGTGATTCCCTAAAGCCAGATGGACCCCCGGTCCCCAGGCCAGGGCGTCGGAGGACCACACGAGGCTGCCCAGCACTGCCGTGCAGAGAATGAAAAAAAGATGTTTCATGGCAAATGTCACAGAGTTGCAGGAGAAGGCCTGTTCGTGAAGAGCAGGATCGCTCCTTCGGAGTCAAAAAATCGCAGTAGCTTGCCCCTTGACTAAAAAGCTGTTACGCATAGCGGGAAATTTCGATATGAGTTTACACTAGCATAGATTGGTCCGAAAGGCAAGTTTATTCAAGGGGACGCTTTGACTACAGAATTTAAGACTCCCGGCTCTATTGTCAAGGTCCGGATTGCACCTGGGGGGCGTTCGCCGCTTGCGGGTTTGCTGCTTCAGCCCGTGGCCGAGCCTTCGGCCGTGTGCATCGTTTGTCATGGGTTCACCGGGAGCAAGGAGGGAGGCGGCCGGACCCTGAATATGGGGCGGTTTCTTGTGGAACAGACCGGGGTGGCCGTGCTCGTCTTCGATTTTGCCGGCAATGGTGAGAGCCATGGGAATTTTGAAGATCTGACCCTGAGCGGACAGATCAATGATTTGACTACGGTCGTGGACTGGTGCCGGATCGAATTCGGACTGCCGATTCTGACTACGGGTCGCAGTTTCGGGGGAAGCACTGTGCTCTGTCAGGCGGCGGAAGATCCCCGGGTCAAGGCTGTCTGCACCTGGGCCGCACCGGGAGAGCCCTATGCGCTTTTTTCCGGACTGGCCGCAGAGAAGGACAGGAATTGGGTCATCTTCAGGAGTCCGGAGGCTTCGGTGCGGGTCAAGGCGGTTTTTCTGGAAGATCTCAAACAGCACGATGTCCTGGCGGACGCCGGAAAGATCACCCCCCGTCCCCTGATGGTGGTGCACGGAGAACGGGACAGGGACGTTCTGCCCCGGGAGGCGGAGTGGATTCATGCCTCGGCCGGTCCCCCGAAAGCCATTCGGATCATTCCTGATGCGGATCATCGTTTTCAGGTCAATGCCGCCCTGGCCTGGGAGGCCACCCGGGAGTGGATCGAGAGCGCCCTTACGCCCCCCGGTTGCATTCCTTCTTGACAAGCCGCCGGGAAATCACTACTGAAGGGAACAGGCGCCAGTAGCTCAGCAGGATAGAGCATCTGACTACGAATCAGAAGGCCGGGTGTTCGAATCGCCCCTGGCGCACCACGGAAAAACAAGGGGTTGCAGATGCCGTCTGGAACCCCTTTTGTGTTTTTTCTGCAAGACGGCTCACATTCGGGGACTGGAGAAGTGGTCTGAAATCTCTGAATCTGTCACCCAGCGACGAGTATGCCCGCCTGGCCGGGATGTACGATCCGGTTCTCAATCCGCTCCTGGACGGGATGCGGCGGAGGGTAACGGAGGCGATTCTGGCCGAGGGGCTGCCTCGGGTTTTAGATCTGTGCTGCGGCACCGGCCGGCAATGCCGGTTGCTTCATGAACACGGAGTCCAAACCGTGGGCGTGGATTCCTCGCCGGCCATGCTCGAACAGGCCAGGAGGAAGAGTGTGCCCGGAATTGCCTATCGTTTGGAAGACGCCTCTGAAACATCTTTTGATGAGTCCTCTTTTGACGGGGTTTTGCTCAGCCTGGCCCTGCACGAGAAGCATCCCGCGGTCCGGGCCGCCATCCTCAGGGAATCCGAACGTCTGGTGACCTGGGACGGGGCGATCATCATTGTTGATTATATCCGGCCGACGTCCCTGCAGGGGTGGTGCGCGAGACCCGTGATCCGGCTCGTGGAGCGCTTGGCCGGCGCGGAGCATGCCCGCCACCAGAAGCAGTACATGGCTGCAGGGGAACTGGAAGGTCTGGGCCTGGAGCAGGCCGGCTGGCGCCGGCAGCGTATGTGGCCGGTCTGTCTGGGGACAATGGCTATTGCGGTTTTCAGGCGCGCCGGCAAACACGATGAGCAGCGGTCAGGGCGGGGATAGCCTCTAAATCTTCCTGGGGGATGCCGAAGCAGGAGTAACGCATGGAGCAGGGAACCGAAATACGCATCATCCGGCCGGACGACTGGCACTCAGGGACGGGAAATCGTGGACCTGCCGGTCCCTGAATTGTAAATCCCATGACAGCACTGGATATGCAAAAAACGGTTTTCGTTTCACCCCTTGGGCAAAAGAGGCAGTCCGGCCTTGCCAAGCAGGGATCGCAGCCCTTTTGCTTGACGGTGCGGCGGTCGTATGTCCGGGAGCCGAAGACTCTGATCGCGAAGGATGCGCTCCGGACGCTCCAAGACCATGGCTTCTGCCTCCAGTCGACTGCCCAATATGACTGCGGCCTGCTTGAGACCCTGGCGCAGTAGGGGGGGGCGGGCGTTTTCGGAATGGGAGTCCGTGGCCATGAGCTGGACGACTCGCCGTTCAAGGAGCTGCCCCGCGCAATTTCGGACTTCCTTGCTGGCCTTTCGAAGCAGGCTGGAGGTGGTGATCTGCCCCAAAGCCCCTTTTTTTACGAATTCAACCATCAATTCAGGGTTTTTTTGGATCATTGGATTCTTTTCAGGATGGGCGATGATCGGAACGATGTTTAGCAGTTGGAGTTGAAAGATAACCGCTAGAATCTGTTCTTTGGGTATCAGTTGGGGCAGTTCCAGGAGCAGGTATCTGGAACCGTTTAGGGGCAGGATTCTCTTTTCCTTGGCAAAGGACGGCACTTCAAGGTTTAAGGCGACTTCCATACCCGCCAGGACCGTAAGCTCAATGCTTTCTTCCTGTAAATGCCGTACCAGTCTTGAGATTTTGCTCTGCAACTGATCGGCCCGTGGTTCAAAGACGCCGGTCCAATAATGCGGCGTGGCCACGACTTTTTTGATGCCTTGTGCCACCATCAAGCGGCAAATGGCTAAGCTTTCACCCCAGTCCCGGGGACCGTCATCCACAGCCGGCAGGATATGACTGTGCAAATCGATCATCCGGGACTATCCCTATTATGCTCATGCCAAGGTCAGGGGCACCGTTCCGTTTGCTTCACTTATCCCGCCGGACTCGCTACGGCCTGGTCTTGCAGAAATTCATTCGTTTCCGGAGACGATTCCTGCTCAATTCCACCCCCGGGAGCATCCGTGTCCCCGGGACCACCGGCCACAACGAGATCTTCCGGATTGGCCACCGCGGCTTGATTGCTGGCGATCAGGTCGCTTGTGCCAGGCATGACCTCGGCATAGGCATTTTGCTCGAATAACTCCACTAAACCGGCGAGAGACTCCTGGGCGGCCTGACCGGTTTGTTCAAGGGCTGAAGCCTGGGCTGCGAGGGCCTCGCCGGTTAGCATTTCACCGGTCTCATACTGCAGCACGGCTTCCAGAGTAGTCCTCACGCTTTCGGAGAATACATCAACATTGCTGGCTGCGGCTTCTGCCAGGGCCAGGGCGGCCTGACCCTCGTCCTCAGAAGGAGACGATCGTGCCTGATTCGCAAAATCCATTACTGTTTCCTGAGCAGCCTGTGCTGCCTCCAGGGCGTTTCCGGCTTGAACCAGCTGAGTGTCCACTGCCGCCAAAATCGTCTCCAGTTCGGCGATCCGCTCGGAATCTTCCGCTCCATCGAGTTCAGCTTGGATGCGGTCCCTGGTGCTCTGGATTTCGTCAAACGCGATCTGAGCGGCTTCCAGCTGACTCTGGGACTGTTCCATCGCTCGGAGAATTCTTGTTTCCGGGTCGGATTCCTCCGCTGCCAGGGCGGACTGCAGACCCATGACTCCTGCGGTCAGGCCAATCAGTATCAGCCAAAGTCCAAATTTTCTATATGACATATTCACCTCCTGTTATTGTAAAGGGCTGACCACTCAACGACCAACAAGAAGCAGGGCCTTGTCCATTTTGCTCCACATTTCCAGAAAACGCTGCCTTGGTAAACTGCGCAGACCGTACATGGGATCCATGAGCTGGATGTCCGTCTTGTTGATCCCCCTGACGACCATAAAATGGCTGAAGCTTTGCACCTCGGCACTCAGACCGAAGAGTTTGCCCAGCAAAGGAATCCTTCGTATTTTTTGTACCGTGTACAGATTATATGGAACTTCCATGGCGACCAAAAGGGGCCGCTCCTTGACCAGCTGTTGCTTCAGGAAACCAAAGGAACCCTTCATGGCAAAGGCTGAAAATCCCTTCTCCGTGGCGATCCGTTTCAGTTCTCCAAGGCTGTACCCTTTGGAGGATCGGGCCGGATGCTGCTGCAGGAGGCGGCCCGGATCATTGCGCACCCCCCAGTAGTCCATGATCGATGACAAACCGGCGAGTCCGCAGCTTGAACCGGTTTGCTGTCTGGTGAAGCGCAACTTCAGCGAAACGGGTATCCCTTGTGTGCACCAGACTAACGGAGTGATCGTGACGCACAAGACGAGCACGATCTGCATCGTGATCCATTTTTTCATACCGACCCATGACTCAGGCAGTATCTGTGGTCAGGGTCATCGTTTGCAAAACCTTGTAGCTCAGATCAAGGGAATCGAATTGAATCCCCAGTTTTTTTCCGGCCACCCAGCGGATGATGCCGGTCAGTTCGCCCAAACTGGTCCTTTCATCCGCTTTAAGCTGCAATTTGACCCGGTCGCCGGGGTTGACCGGCTGGGAGTCCTGGGTCAATTCCAGCCCGGCCCCGCCCTGGCTGAAATCGCGGATTCTGGCTTGGGCTCCTCCGATTCGCGTGTACAAGGGATCCACATTTCCTGTAACCCCGCTTGCATCAAGAAATTCCCTGGACCATTTTCGTTTTTCCAGCCCCCGGGCTCTGTTTTTTTTGAACAGGGACGAGGACTTCGAAGCGGCGTACAGTCCGAGGATAACCAAGCCTGTGAGCAAAAGGGCCAGGCCCAGTTGGTCAAAGGTGGTCAGAAAGTGCTCAACAGGGCCATAATCTCCGGCTTGTACATCCGCAGCCCCTTGCTTGTGTTCCTGCTGCTGGAAGGCCGTTTGTTCCTCGGCCGATAAAGGCTCGGGAGAGGCTAAAGCAGAACAAACGATTCCCAGATAAATTATGATCAGAAATTGACCTATCAGGATGGGGTATCGCCAATTCATCATGCCTCCTTGGTTCGACACTTTCAGTTTAGTGGATTATGCCTGGAACCCTGTTATAAAAGACGAGTTTTTTTCTTGTTGAATCAGCTACAGTTGCGGTGCCGACGAATGCAGCTTCCGATGCATTTTACCCAGGCAGCATTGAGATTGTCAAGCAGCAAATGTTTCTCTGTGAAAGGCATTTTGTTGAAGCAACCAGTCCACTTTTCCTGCTTCAATCGACAACCCTGCGGGACCTGTCAGCGCTGCTTCGGTTTTCCGAGCGATCTTCTGCAGCCTGAAAACGATCCAGAGCCCGGATCACACTGCGACGCAAATGCTCAACCCGGCGCAGACTGAAATGGGTCAGCTTTTTCCGCTTGATATCCTTGATCAACAGGATTCGGCCCCAACCATTATCCATCTGCCCGACCAGCGGAAGCTCTACCCGCAGCAGACACCGACTCGAATGCTGACCATTATTTTGCAGCCAGGGGCAGGTCCAGGTAAATTCAGGATCATCCTGCCGCTTGTCGACGCTGGCCTGTTGAAAAGCGATCATGCGTCTTTCCCGACTGCCGGCCGGCCTCCTTGAAGGTGCAAGTTCATTCCTGGCAGGATCTTGCCGGGGCTGGTTCAAATACAAAGCAGCGTATTCAAAGCTGAGCATTTCCAGTGCATTGACGATATGGTCCCACAACTCTTGCAGTGTTTTCGACTTGGCAATATCCAGTTGAACACTCAAAAAACTCCTGCGCTGGTAACTGATCCCGGCCACATCCGTGACATCCTGCAGCCAGTACAGGACGGCTGATAAAGTCACATGATCGAGATACCCGATTCTCTTGATAAAAAAAACAGCACCAAGGCCCAGGAGAATCAGTAGGAGTCCGACTTTTTCGTTGTTCAAATTGACCACGAGCAAGGCCGTGATACACAACAGGGCCGTGATGCCATAAAGGATCCAGACCACTTTCCCGGCGTTCAGGCCCATGGAGTGCAAGCGGTGATGAAAGTGCCCCTTATCTGCCTGAAAGATGCCTTTTCCTAATAAAAAGCGTCTGATCGGCGAGAGCAGGGCGTCGAACAAGGGAACGCCCAGGGCAAGAAGCGGTATGAGCATGACCGCACTCACCTGGGATTTGATCGAACTCAAAAGAGCGATTCCGGCCATGGTGTAGCCCAGAAAATAGCTGCCCCCGTCTCCAAGGAACAGGATGGCCGGATTGAAATTGTAGCGCAAAAAGCCCAAAACCGAACCGAACAAGCCGGTAAACAGGATAGCTGAGTAGAGATCATTTCTGATCAGGGACAAAATAAGCATGACCAGGCTGGCGAAAAGCATGATCCCACCGGCCAGACCGTCCAGGCCGTCGATAAGGTTCACGGCGTTGATGAACAGGACGAACCAGAAGACGATCACGATGTAGCCGATGATGTCCAGAGTGAGAGTCCCGGATAGGGCAACCCCAAAGAGATGAAAGCGGACCCCTCCCCAATAGACCAGACTGGCTGCAACGATCTGGAAAAACAATTTGATTGTTGGGGACAGGCGATGAAAATCATCGTACAGGCCGACTCCGAAAGCAACGACGCCGCCGGTAAGGAGAAAAACGGCCTCTCGTTCCCAAGCCAGGAGATTGGCGACCTGGGTGTTCAGCAGGCTGGTCAGGAACAGGGTGCTGAAAAAGGCGAGAAAGATCCCCAGACCCCCGGTACGGGGGATGGGCCTGGAGTGGACCTTTCGTTCATTGGGCAGGTCCAGGGCTTTGAACCTGAGTCCAAGCCTGCCGGCCAAGGGTGTCAGGATTAAAGACAGGGCTAGAGCGATGAAAAAAACAAACAAAAGTGTGGTCATTGCTCACTATCCAAGGAAATCAGAGTGTCAATTCGGAACTCTTTACAGGACGCGTCAGTTTGAATGTAGCAAATTTTGTGCCATGACATTGATTGAGTATGTTCTATGGGCTCGTGAGTGCGTAAGGGTCTCAAATAGTTGCATTTTGAAAGATAATTCCTTGTTTGAGCTGCGCTGTGCCCTCAAGGGCGATCCGGCCTCATACACAGGAGTTGTCTGGAAAAACCAGACTCCATCATGTAAGTCGTTGAAATTGTTTGTCTGGAAAAACCAGACAGCAGTCCGGAAAAATCAGATAACAAAAGATGGTCATGGATCATCTCCCGGCTGTCAGGGTCTAGAAAATGTTTCCAGCCGATTGAAATTCAATTGTGTAATCTGTTCCGTCTTCGCTTGCCAGCTTCCGTCTCCGCCCAGATACTTCGCCGAGACAAGCCTCCGAGACAAGCCGCCGTGACAAGTGAATTTGTGAGCGCAGAGAACTGAGGGAGAAGAGCAATATCGAATCAAGCATACAGGGGGTGAGGGCGATCTTCGACTGGTAGGCTTATGAAAAAGTTAGCAAACTAAAGTTCCGAAAAGGGCCAAAGGCAAGGGATTAAGGGCGGATGGTAGTAATTACACTGGGGCGAATCCAAGATGTTGTTGATGGGCTCTTGGCCCATTTTGGCCATCAGTTGCTCCTTAACCCCTTGCCTACAGCCCCCTTCACTATTTGATTTATCACGGGATGATTCTCTATGAGATTTGAGGTAATTTAATAACTCCCAGCCATTGAGCGCCGGGCGATTTCAACCCTACATTTTGATTTTCAACCCACCGATATTGGCCTTGACATCCAACTTTTTGATCGTAAATTTCCGGGTCGCCTGTAAAGCTCCGTAAGCTGAGCTTTTTCAGGGCTTTGAAAATATGTTACCTTATTTCAGGGGGTTGGGTTTTACTTCCTATTTTCTTTTCCCTATAGCTTTTTCTTAATATTTTTCGATTTTTTATGAAAAAGCGAGATAGCGGTCAATAATCTTCTTCATTCACCGTTAAAAGAGGCTCAGCTTTATCATTCAAGCGGGACACAGCTTTTGTTTTCTTGTAGGATCAAAGGCAAATGACCGTGTTTGTTTGACAACGCCCTGAAACCTTTTAAAAAAAACGGGCAGGAGACGTGACCTCCTGCCCGTATGCAAAGTGGTGAACTCCAGACAATTCACCATCTCCACTATAAGCAAGAGGCTTAATAAAATTTCATCCCGTTACAAATCAAAATACTTGATTTCTAACGGGACAGGTCTCCGTTACAAATCATCCTCCTTCAAATATTCTTGTAGTCGCGGACGTATATACTTTTTGCCCATACCAGATTTAAGATATTTTTCTCGTCTACGGGCATCATTTTCACTAATACATGCTTCGTAATATATCAATTTCAGAGATCTGACGTTTTGAAGTTGACACAACTTTACCAGAGCTATGTTCATTCATTCGTCGCTTCAAATCGTCGGTAGAGCCCGTATAAAACTTGCCATCTTTTAAGCTGATGAGCACATAAACGTAGTACATGATTTGATTTGTAACGGGACATGCCTTCGCTGTTGGGCTCTCTAACCAAGCGACTTTCCCGTCTCTTTACCTCCTCTCACACTATTCCTTTCAAAAAAATTCGTCCAAATTGAGCACGATGGCTCTGTCAAGGGCGGTCTGTGTAGAATGATCACCTCCTTGATCACTTCTCCTTTGTCAGGTCTCTCGTTGCTCATGAATACTCGATCTGGGGACCACTCTCCGAGGCGTAGGCTCATTTCAACAAATTGTTTTCGAGCCATTTGATTCTCTTTCCTCTTGATTTTTTGATTTCCTTTTCTGCCCACATAGACAATGATCTATCATTAAACATTTCATATGCATATAATATCCATGGTCTATCATTTTTTGTGGAGATCACTTTCCCAGTATTATGCTTTTGTAGCCTGCCTGTTAAATCTTGGGTTTGGCCAATATAAATACGATCAGAGATCTCACTTTTGATTGCATATACATAATATTGCATTGCTATCTCTACGAGCCGGAGGCCCTGTTATGATCCAGTCAGTCTCTTCCTTCTTGATTTGTTCCGATATATCGACGGCCACAAAAACACGAAAGATTTGATTGCCGTCTGCACGATCCAGACAGGGGCAGGGGATATCGGACCTATGCCCTCCGGGGCGTAGGCCCCTACAGGCCGGAGGCCGGTTTCTCAGACAACCTCCCCTGTCAGGGGACCATGTCTCTCCGAGGCGTAGGCTCGCCTCTACGAGCCGGAGGCCAATTTCCGCAAACGGCTTGGAGCAGATCTGTACAATTTACCCCGTTAGAAAATTTACTCAACTTTTTAAGTTGGATATGAGTTGGTGGCCCATTTATATGTTTGAATAATGCAGTGACTTGTGCCGATTTTCTAACGGGGTGAATCTTTCAGGTCCTGGTCCAAATCTTTCATCAGCTCGAAATGATCACCTTCAAGG
>CAZUMF010000049.1:0-20836 GCA_964621385.1 uncultured Desulfohalobiaceae bacterium | reverse complement strand
GGGTTATGGCGACAGTCTGCCGGTAAAACGTAGTTTCTTCACGGATCAAACTGGCCGGTCCGCCTAGCCGGCGGCCGCGCTGACGTCTGAACTCCGACGTCCGACCTCTGGCCTCTGACCTCTTTCTTCCGTCCTCTGACTTCTTACTGACATCCGACCTCCGACGCTTGCCACGGCGAAGCTTCTTTGCGAAGCCGGGTCCGACCTCTGTCCTCCGTCCTCATCCCTCCATCCCGCAGGCCGCCCGTCTGGACATGAAGCCGCAGAACAGAAACAACAGCGGCAGGGCCGCGAGGCTGATCCAGGTCCAGAGGGTCCAGCCGGAGGTGAAAAATTGCTGGATATTGATCAGGACCAGGGCCAGGGCGGCCAGGCCGCTGACAAAACAGGTCCCCCGATGACACATCAGGGACAGCTTCGGCGTCTTGGGAAAGAGCAGAGGCTGGAGATAGCGGATGATCGAGGGCAGCAGGACCAGGGTCGCCGCTCCGGAAACGAGCATGATGGAGGCCATGAAGAAGCCCACAGTCACGTAGGGCATCAGCGGGGCCAGCAGGAGCGGGGTGAAGCCCACGGCAATAACCACTACATTCCGGGTGATGGCCCGGGCCGGCTCCCCAAAGACATGGGGGACGGTTTTCCCCCAGTCGCCCTGATCACCCTGCATGCCTCTGGCCCGGACCAGGAAGTGGATGGCAAAGTCCACGGCCAGGCCGATGGTCAGCGAGGACAAGACCGCCACCGGCATGTCGTAATTTTTGCCTGTCAGGCCGATGGCGCCGTAGATAAAGAGGATGGTCACGGTCAAGGGGACCATGGACAGAAGCCCCCACAGGGCGGAGCGGAACAGAACCGTCATCATCAAAAGGACCACCAGAAAACTGCCCAGAAAGGCCTTGAGCATGCCGCTGACCATTTTGTCCTGCCAGACCACATTGATATAGGTCAGGCCGAACCACTCGGCCTGCAGATCGGCCGGGGGCGGGTTGGTCTGCATGTATTGATCCAGGGCCTGAACGACTTTGCTCATATCCCGGTTGTCGCCGCTTTTAAGCTGCACCCACAGGCTGGACTGCCGGTAGTCCTGGGTCACGAAATGCCAGAGGTCCTGGGGGCGGTGGCTGCTCTGGTAGGTGAGCAGGGTCTGGGCTACGGCATTGGCGGAGTCTGGAATGCGAAAGGCCTCCTCCTTGCCTTCAAACAATTCGCGGTGCACGGTCTTGACAATGTCCGCCAGGGAGTTTGATTTGCCCACGATGCCGGTTTCCAGGAGCTGTGCTTCCAGTGCTTCCATATACTTTAAGACTTCTGGATTTTTGAATAAATCATCCCGGATCTTTTCCTGGTCCAGGAAGAGCAGGAGTTCCTCCCAGGCATAGGCCTGGTCTCCGCCGGCGGCATCCATCTTGTTTTGGACAAAGGCGTCCAGCTCGGACATGAATTGATCCCGGCCGTCTGCTTTGAAAGCGATTTCTTCTGCCTGGGCCGCGAGCTGTTCGCTCAGTTTCGGAGTGTCTTGTTCAAAGGCTTCATCCTGGACAAAGGCCTGCAGCCGCGTGCGGAAATCTTCAAGGGAGTCTTCCGGAGAAAAGTCCTTCTGCTCGGGGGTCAGACTTAAATACGCCATGTAGGTCCCCCCGAAATGATCGTTCAGCACCCGGTCCGCCGCCCGGATGGAATGGTCTTTTTTAAACCACTTGGTCGGGTTGTCGTTGATGACGATCTGGGTGATGCCGTAAGCGGCCAGGACCACGAGCGCGGCGGTGATGCTCAGATAGATTTTTCCTTTGCGATAGGTTGAACTGCCGAGAAATTGCAGAAAACGGCCCATGAGGGTGTTTCCGGGATAGTCATCACAGTCTTTGGCCTGCAGACCGAAGTTTTCGAGCCTGTGTTCCGGGATGAACATGATATAGGCCGGGATGATGATCAGGGTCAGGGCCCAGGCAAAGAGAATCCCCAGGGCTACGAATATGCCGAAGACCTGGACCGGCGGAATAGGGGTCAGAGCCAGGGAGGCAAAGCCTGCGGCCGAGGTGACCGAGGTGTACAGCATAGGGAGAAACAGGACTTCCAGGGTGTACTTGATGGTCTGGACCCTGTTCCGGGTGCCCTGGTAGTGATCGAAAAATTCCGAGAGGATATGGATGGAGTCCAGGACCGCAATGGGCATGATAAAAATGGGGATCATGGAACTCATGATATGGATGGTGTTCCCGGTGATGACCAGCAGGGACATGGTGAAGATCACCGAGGCCATGGCTACCAAAAGCGGGGAGATGATGAGCACCAGGTTCCTGAAAAAATAGAGCATGAGCAGGAAAATGACCAGCATGGCCAGGGGGGCGGAGATGGCCATCTGCTTGAACATCTGCACCCCGAAGACGTCGTTGGCCACAGGCAGACCGGTGATATGCCATTGATCGTTACCCTCGAAGTCCTTGATCTTGTTCTGGAGTTCGGTCCAGATTTGGTAACTGAGATCCTTGGAGGTGATGGGCAGATACAGGGCCAGGGCCTGCCCATCTTCGGAAACCAGGGTGCCGTTTAAAAAGGGGATTTTCAGGGCCTTGTCCCGCACCGCCAGAGCCTCTTCCTGATTTTCCGGAGGTTCGGACATGAGCCACTCAAAGCGGACGGTGCCCACTCCGCCTTGCTCGATATTATCCACGGTGGAGGGGGCGATGATATCCCCCCGGACCACCCCGGCCCGGGGATCGTCGCTGCCGATGGTCTTGCCCTGCAGCGTCTTGGCGTACTCGGTGAGGGTATAGACCCGTTCCAGGGAGGCTTGATTGAAGACCCCCTGGGGATGGTCTTCGTTGACCACGCCCACCACGATGATATCGTTCAGATCGAAGCGCTCTTTCATGTCATTGTGAAAGATGCGCACCGGCTCCTCCGGGTTGAGCATGTTTTCCGGGTCGGTATCCACTCGGACAGGGTTGAGAACGGCGAAGGTCCTGGGCCAGAGCGAGGGCAGGGCCGCCAGGAGGGACAGGACGAGAACCAGGCCGGCGATGACTCCGAAAACAGAGCGGGCGTGATTGGTGGCGGTATCACTGGTGAAACGGGCTAAGCTCATGATGGTTCTCCAAAATGCAGACAAATTTCTAGTTCATTACAGAGCTCTTTACAGGACGCGTAAGTCTCAGATTTATTGGACATCTTGTGATATTTCTTGCCTCTTGTTGAGGTTTCAGCCTCCGGCCCGGAGGGGCCTACGCCCCGGAGGGGTGTCGGGTGTCAGCCCTGCCGCTGGCCGCAGACGTCCAGTTTGATCAATGAAGAAACTTCGTTTTACCGGCATACTGTCGCTGTAACCCGTCATTGCGAGGCGTCTTCGCCGAAGCAATCCCTAACAAGAGGCTCTTCTGAACGATTGCTTCGCTTCGCTCGCAATGACGAGCGTTGATTAATGCTTGGAATTGTGACTCCATTTGTCTGAAGTTTCATACGAGAGTTTAACAGCTTGATATAGCATGATCTTTCATTGCCTGACACCAGAAACCTGACACCAGAAACCAAAAGAATGACCAATTTGAAGAATATTCCAGACATTATTTATTATTTTAGAGCGTTACGTTGGTGCGAAGTCTGAAATTACTTGCCGGAACGAGAAATAGTGTACTTGTCTTCGAGACAGGCAATAATGCCCTTGAGCCCTTCCTCAACAACAAAATAAAAGATCTTTCTGCCCCGCCGCTGGAAGTCCAGAAGCCCCCGGTCCCGCATCAAGCGAAGATGTTCCGAGGCCATATGACTCGGGATTTGACAGAACCCGGCCAGTTCTCCAACGGTGTATTCGCCCTGCAGAAGCAGCTGAACCATACGCAGGCGGTGCGGATGGGCCAGGGTGCGCAGGCATTCGGCTGCTTCCCCCCAGGCCGTGTCAGGCGATGCGTAAGACAGATGGTGTGAGTGCATAATAGATAAATTTATCGCAATATCACGATTTGTCAATATATACAGTCAAAAAAACAGGGTCCGGGGGACTGTGCCGCGGATGCCGATCCCCTGCAGGGTGATGCAGGTGTCGTACACCAGGGGTTCCACACCGTCGGCAATGACGGCCTGCAGTTCCGCGGCATAGTCCGGATCGATGTGCGCCGCCGGTGCAAAGCGTCGGGCGTCCATTCTCTGGATGAGAAAAAAAATCACGGCCCGGTGTCCGGCCCGCCGTAATGCCCGGAGTTGCTGCAGATGCTTGCGGCCGCGTGTGGTCACGGCATCAGGGAATGCTGCGGTCCCGGCTTCCACCAGGGTGCAGTTTTTGATCTCCACAAAGCATTGGCCGCCGTCCGCGGTTTCCAGCAGCAGGTCCAGGCGGGTGTGCGTATCTGGAATCCGGATTTCCGGCCTGATGCGGCCATAGCCCTGAAGGGTGGGCACCAATCCATCCGCAATCGCGGATTTGACCAGCCGGTTCGGGACCAGGGTGTTCACGCCCACCAGCGAGTCGACCATATCGATCAATTCCCAGGTAAAGGGCAGTTTTCGTTTGGGATTGGCCTGCCTGGACAGATAGACTGTCCGGCCTGCTTCACTGCAGCCCAGCATGCTCCCGGAATTGGGGCAGTGGGCCGTGACCAGGCGCCCGTCGTCAAGCTGAACGTCGGCCAGGAACCGCTTGTACCGCCTGGCCAGGGTGCCGGGGACGAGCTCGGGCCAGATTAGACCAGTGTCCTGCGGCGGGTTGCAGCCTGTCATGGGCGCGTTCCAAAGATCCTGCACGCCGTCAGCCCTCCAGTGCGACCTCAACGGCACTCTGCAGCCGTTCGTTGATGCCGTAGGAGGCATAGACGATGTTGCCGCTTTTATTGATGACCAGCATGGTGGGAACCCCCTGGATGCGATACATTTTGCTGACCCGGTTGCCGCGATCCAGGGCCAGGTGATATTGGGGTTCGTATTTTTGCTTGAATTGCTCCACCCGCCCGGCGGGTTCCCCGACGTTCACCCCGATGGTGACCAATCCCTGGGATTGATATTTTTCAACCATGTCGTTGATATTCGGGATCTCTTTGATGCATCCAGGACACCAGGTGGCCCAGAAGACCAGCAGGACGGGATTCTGATTTTCAAATTGTTCCAGGGCCAGTCGTTCGCCGGCCAGGGTGGGAAGCTCGAAGCCCGGGGCTTTGAACTCCTTGGCTTGAACCGGACTTGAAAGCGTGAACACGAAGCAGCCGACCAGAATCACAAAGATGGACTTGTAGAATGCTGACATGAGATTCTCCTCAATTAGGTTTGGATAGACAGGCATGCATATTCCATGCCATCAATGATGGTAAGCTCTTTCCCGGGCATGTCAAGGTTGGAATACGTGGCTTTTCTGCTGGAGTCTGAGACTCAACCGGCCTGCGGGCGTAGGGCCTCTGCTTGACACCTGTTCAGGCCGGGGTTTACAGGGAACAGCCGATCTTTACAATTGTCAGGCGTGGGTGTACACCTTGCATCAGATGGAAGTTGGTAATGCACAGCGCTATCTGGTTCAGGGAGATGAAAAAATGCGTTTTGTGATCATTGGCGGCGATGCAGCCGGAATGTCCGCTGCCAGCCGGGCCAAACGGAGAGATCCGACTCTGGATACGTGTGTTCTGGAGCAGTCCCGCGACGTCTCCTACAGTGCCTGCGGCATGCCGTATACCCTGGCCGATCCCGGCAGGTCCATGGAGGAACTGGTGGTCAGGCAGGCCAGGGTGTTTCAGGAGAAATTCAAGCTGGATCTTCGTCTGGGGCATCGGGTCACGGCCATCGATCCCCAGGGGAAAACGGTCCAAGGCGTGCAGGAGGACGGCGGGACATTCATTCTCGGATATGATAGACTCATGATCGCCACCGGCGCTTCACCCAAGGTTCCGGAGGTCCCGGGCGTTGAGCTGGAAGGGGTGCACTGCCTCAAAAGCCTGGAGCAGGGGCGGGCCATCAAGCAGCAGCTTGATGGGGGAGGCGTGAAGCAGGCCCTGATCATCGGCATGGGGTATATTGCCCTGGAAATGGCCGAGGCCCTGCAAACCAGGGGGATCAGGACGCAAATGGTCAAACCGAGGCCTGCGTTGCTGCCCTGGCTGGACAGAGAGCTTGCAGAGATGGTGCAGCTTGAATTAGAGGCACACTCGGTGGAGCTTTTTCCGGGCCATAGCGTGCAGGGGATTGAAGCACGGGGTTCAGGACTTCTCTGCCGTTGCGATCAGATTGACCTGGAGGCGGATCTGATCCTGGCCGCCATCGGGGTCAAGCCGAACAGCGACCTGGCGGCTGCAGCCGGTCTGGAGCTGGGTTCTGGAAACGCCATTGCCGTGAATGCTCAGATGCAGACCTCGGAGCCGGATATTTTTTCCGCGGGCGACTGTGCCGAGGCCCAGCACCTGGTGAGCGGTCAAAAAACCTGGATTCCTCTCGCCCTGGTGGCCAACCGGGGCGGCTGGGCCGTGGCGGACAACGTCACCGGCGGGCACACGGTTGTAGAAGGCATTGTGGGGACGGCCGTGTTCAAGGTCTTTGGTCTCGAAGTGGCCAAAACCGGGCTCACCAGTGACGAGGCCCGGGAATATGGATTCGATCCGGCCTCAGTGTCTATCAGCACCCGGAGCCGGGCCCACGCCCACCCGGGATCGAGCACGATCCGCGTGCATCTCGTCGGCGATCGAGGCTCAGGCCGATTGCTCGGCGCGCAGATGGTCGGCCGGGAAGGAGCGGCCCACCGTATCAATGCGGCTGCTGTGGCTCTGCATGCCGGCCTGGGGGTTGCGCAGTTCGCGCAGACGGATCTGGCCTACGCCCCGCCGTTCGGTCCGGTCTGGGACCCGTTGCTGACCGCGGCCAATCAGTTGGTGAAGCAAATCTAAATCCAAATCGCGCTTTGAATCGCGATTTGACTCTATGAGGGTGAAAGCATGGATGACGCGCTGGATACGTTGGTTTTTCAAATACAAAATGAGATTCATGATCAGACCAAGCAGGAATTTGGCCAGGCATTTTTTGATCGCTGGACAAATCCGCGCCATATGGGGCTGCTGGAGCATGCTTCCACAGAGGCGTCCCTGACCGGAAGCTGCGGGGACCGCATCACCATCAGCCTGGAGATTGTTGAGGATCGTATTGAACAGGCCCGGTTTGTGACCACCGGCTGCGGACCCAGCCTTGTGTGCGGGGATATGGCCTGCGAACTGGCCGAGGGCCGGGACCTGGAAACCGCCGCCGCCATGGAGGGCAGCGATATTCTGGAGGTGCTGTCCACGATTCCGGAAGACAAAGAGCACTGCGCCCATCTGGCGGCCAGAACCATCCGGGAAGGCATCCGCCGCTATTGGGAAGCCACGATGTAAACACCTGTTCAATCCGATTCCAGGGGTTGAACCCCTGGAATCGGATCGGTGTGAGAGGATGAAGGGCCGTAAATCCCGGTGTATTGCGGGAAGTCTTCTCATTGTCTCAGGAGTGAAGTCAGTTTGCCTTTGGACCCGGCAGCAGGGCTGAATTGTGGTATTAAAATTGCATAGGCAGGACAATGCAGAACAATCGTCACAGAATGAGGGGGGTCTGATGCGGCACACATATGGCAACTCGTCACTCATGGTCTGGGTTTTGGCCGGTCTGTTTCTGTTGGGCGCATTGCCGGCTTCAGGGGCCGTTGATACGCAGCAGGCGGCCGATGACTATGGCGCGGCTGAAGCGAGAAAAGTCGTTGAACAGCCGGAGCGCTGGATCACCGCCGACCATAGCCGGTTTGAAGAACTGCAGCAGGAATTTCAGACCGGCCCGGAGGTGACCAAGGCCTGTCTGTCCTGTCACAACGAGGCCGGCGAACAGGTTCAGGAAACCATCCACTGGACCTGGATCTGCCCGGCCGATCCCAAAAAGCGGATGGGCAAGGCAGGCCTCACCCTGAACAACTTCTGAGTGAACATCAAAGGCAACGAGGCTCGTTGCACATCCTGCCACGCCGGATACGGCTGGAAAGACGATTCCTTTGATTTTTCCGATGAAACCAAGATTGATTGCCTGGTCTGCCACGAACAGACCGGGACCTATAAAAAATTCCCCAAGGGGGCCGGACACCCCTGCCCGCAGCCGCAGACCTTCGGCGGGAAAAAGTTTTATCCCCCGGACTGGAACCGGGTCGCCCAGTCCGTGGGGCGCCCGAACATCCAGAACTGCGGGATCTGCCATTTTTACGGCGGGGGCGGTGACGGGGTCAAGCACGGCGATCTGGATTCCTCCCTGTTTCATGCCGGCCGGGATCTGGATGTGCACATGTCGGACGAAGGGGGCGGATTCACCTGCACCCGCTGCCACACCACCAAGGCCCACTTCATTGCCGGGCGCTGCTACAAGAAACCCGCCTTCACCGAACGCAAAAGCCTGATCGACGACGACATGGTGGAGCGCATCGCCTGCGTGTCCTGTCATACCGAATCCCCGCACGAGCCGGGCTCCAAACGCAACGATCATACGGACAAGGTGGCCTGCCAGAGCTGTCATATCCCGGAATTTGCCCGGCAGAACCCGACCAAGATGTACTGGGACTGGTCCACGGCGGGTCGCATGAATGAAAAGGGCAAACCCCTGGTCAAAAAGGGGGATTTGGGCAAGGCTGTCTACCATGGCAAGAAAGGGAGCTTCCGCTGGGAAAAGAATGTGGTTCCGGAATACTTCTGGTTCAACGGCTCCATGGAATACATCCTCCTCACGGACACCATCGATCCCGATAAGCAGCCGATCGAGTTGAACAAGGTCATGGGCTCGCCCGACGATCCCCGTTCCAGAATCTATCCCTTCAAGGTCCATCGGGGCATGATGCCCTATGATGTCAAGAACAAGACCATGCTCGCCCCGAATTTGTTCGGCAAGGAAAAAGAGGCCTACTGGAAGTCCTTTGACTGGAAGCAGGCTCTGGAGACCGGGATGGAGGGACACGGCCTGGATTTCAGCGGCGAATACGAGTTCATCGAGACCACCTACCATTTTCCCACCACGCATATGGTGGCCCCGGAGGAAGATGCGCTCCAGTGCCGGGAATGCCATGCGGATCAGGGTCGGCTGGCCACGCTGAGCGGGTTCTATCTCCCGGGCCGGGATAAAAGCACGCTTTTGGATGTCATCGGCTGGCTGGCGGTTGCTGCCTCCTTAGCCGGCGTGGCCGTGCACGGGATCATGCGCAAAGTCCTGGCGAAGAAATGAAGTGAATTCTGGAGGGAATCCCATGGAAAAGACTGAACGCATCTATCTGTATACCCGGTTCGAGCGTTTCTGGCACTGGGCCCAGTCCCTGCTGATCATGGCCCTCATCCTGAGCGGGCTGGAAGTCCATGGCGCCTATACCCTGTTCGGTTTTGAGACCGCCTTTACCGTGCACAACGTCAGTGCCTGGACCTGGCTGGTGCTCTATATGTTCATCCTGTTCTGGATGGCCATCACGGAAGAATGGAAGCAGTATATCCCCACCTTTCAAAAGCTCTTTGCCGTGATGCGCTACTACATGTTCGGGATCTTCAAAGGCGAGCCCCATCCCGTGCCCAAGACCACCAGGGCCAAGCACAACCCTCTGCAGCGGCTGACCTATCTGGGCATCGTCACCTTTCTGGTGCCCTATCAATTGATCACCGGCTATCTGTACTATTACTACAACGCCTGGCCGCAGCTCGGCTGGGACTGGGCCTTGAGGCCGGTGGCCCTGCTGCACACGGCCGGCGGCTTTGCCATGCTCGTGTTTCTGATTGTCCACGTGTACATGACCACCACCGGACATACCCCCAGCGCGCACATCAAGTCCATGTTCACCGGCTACGAGGAAGTGGAGGACACGAGCGGGCACGAGTGGGAGGTCAAGGGCTGACCCGTCTTCAGCCTTCGATGGTGTTCTTGACGCTGATCCCGTATTTTTTGATCCAGTTCCAGACCGTGACCCGGGAGACCCCGAGCCGCCGGGCGGTCTGGGACTGGTTGCCCCTGGTCTCCTGCAGGATGCGGATCAGGGTTTCCCGCTGTTCGTCGGCTTTGTGGCCGCGGCCCTGGTCTGTCTGCTGCCGGAGCGGCGGCGTGCGCTCCGCTCCCAGGACGCTGGGCAACAGATGTTCCGGCTTGATGATCCCTTCCTGACAGCTCACAAAAGCGTATTCGAACACGCTTTTCAGTTCCCGCACATTTCCCGGCCAGTGGTAGGCATTCAAGGCCTGCATGGCTTCTGTGCTGATGCCCGGGATGTTCTTCTCGGACTTGAGTTTCATTTTTGCGAAAAACATCTCTGCCAGAGCCGGGATGTCTTCTTTGCGCTCCCGGAGCGGCGGCAGGCGGATCGGGATGACATTGATCCGGAAATAGAGGTCTTCCCGGAAATGCCCGGCCTGGACCAAGGCATCCAGGTTTTTGTTGGTGGCGCTGATGACCCGGACGTTCACCGCAACCGGTTTGTTGTCCCCCACCCGCTCCACGACCTTTTCCTCCAGGACCCGCAAGAGCTTGACCTGGGTGCCGAGAGGCAGGTCCCCGATTTCATCGAGGAAGATCGATCCTCCGGCCGCGGCTTCGAATCGCCCTTTTCGGCTGGCCGTGGCCCCGGTGAAGGCGCCTTTGACATGTCCGAAGAGTTCGCTTTCCAGGAGGGAATCGCTCAGGGCGGCGCAGTTTACCTTGATGAGCGGCTTGTTCCTCCGGGCGCTGATGGCATGAATCGCCCCGGCGGCCAGCTCTTTTCCGGTCCCGCTTTCTCCGAATATGATCACCGGGGCCTCGGAATGCGCCGCGTTGCTGATGAGATCGAACTGGCTGCGCATGGGGGCCGAGGACCCCACCAGACCGTGAAAGGAATTGTCCGCTGCCAGGGCCTTTTTATAGGATTCGATCTGCTGCTCTTTGTCCAAAAGATCGGAGATATCGGTCAGGGTTTCCACGGCGCCGATGACCTCGCCGTGGCCGTCTTTGAGCACTGCCCCATTTTTGAGCACCGGAAGAAAGCGGCCGTTTTTTTGTTTGATCCCGCATTCCCGGATCTGAATCCGTCCTGTGGCAAACAGATGGCACCAATACGGCTCTCCGTCGCTTTTCATCTGTGCACAGAGATCGCAGTCCAGAATCCTGCAGGAAGCGCCCACCAGCTCCTCCCGACTGTAGCCGGTCATATCTTGGAGGGCCTTGTTCGTGGAGATGATGTTTCCGGTGGTGTCCACCAGCATGACGCCTTCCTGGATGGTGTCCACCACGGTTTTCCAGTAGTTGTTCAATTCTCTTTCAAACATGGAGATCCTGCTTCTTGATTCACGTTCGGCTTTTCCTGGAGTGGCCTGCGTTGGGTGTTCAGTCTTGCTTACATGTGTTAAAAAAGACATTAACACCTTTTGCATTCTCGCGCAATCCTGTGCAATCGGCATCTGAAAAATATGGTGGCCCTTGGAGCAAAGCGAGGCATTTTTTGCATCGATTCCGGCGGGTCCTCCCGCCCGGAATCGATGGGCACAAAAAATGCAGGGATATCCAGGGAGCCTGCCGTGACGGAACATAAAACGATGCAGATTGACATCAGCTGCGGGATCACGCCGTTTTCCCTGCTGAAGGTCGTGCATGCCCTGCAGGGGCTGTCCAGGGGAGATATTCTGGAGATTCTGGGCAGTGATCCCGAAACAAAGCAGGAACTTTTTGCAGTCCTTGATCCTGAAAGCTTCGAAATAGTGGATGTGGTTCAAGAAAAAGACGACGCCCGCCTGCGGCTTCGGAAATCCGGTCAAAGCGAAACAAACAAGGAGGTATAATGGAGACTATGGAAGTTGATTTTCCGGGCGGCAAGCGGGTCGATGCCCGGTACAAAGGCTTTGATATCCGCACGGATCAATGTCTGGAGGAGGGCGGGGACGGCGCCGCACCAGAGCCCTATGATCTGTTTCTGGCTTCCATCGGCACCTGTGCCGGGATCTATGTCCTGTCCTTCTGCCGGGAACGGGGCCTGGACACCACAGGGCTGAAGCTGAGTCTGGAGGCGGAAAAGAATGAGCAGACCCGGCTTTTTGCCAAGATCACCCTCAACATTCACCTCCCTGAGGATTTTCCCGCCAAATATGCCAAGGCGGTGCAAAAGGCCGCGGGTTTGTGCACGGTGAAGCGCAATCTGGCCGACCCGCCCGAGTTCGAGATTCGGACAGCTGCCTCAATCCTTTAATACTTGATGAGCTATAATCATCAAAACGGTCATACCGATCTCCTTGTAAGTTTGCCCCGCATGAAACTTCAGACGAATGGAGTCACAGTTCCAAGCATAGATCAACTTATAGCGACAGTTTGCCGGTAAAACAATTTTTTTGATCCAGATCAATGATTCTTCTGCTGCCTGTCATAGAATGAAGCCTTCATACACACAGAAAACGATCAAAACGAGCATCAGGAGGTTCTCTCATGACCCGGACACGGCAAGTCATTGAAATAGACGATGAACTCTGTGACGGCTGCGGGCAGTGCGTCCCGGCCTGCGAAGAAGGGGCCATCCAGGTCATTGACGGCAAGGCCAGGCTGGTTGGGGACAAGTACTGCGACGGCCTGGGCAACTGCCTGGGCGAATGCCCCACAGGGGCCCTGAAGATCGTGGAGCGCAAGGCCGAGGCCTTTGACGAGGAAGCGGTCCAGGAGCTGCTGGCTCAGCAGAAAGAGCCGCAGGCTAAAACCGCTGAGACAGCCTGCGGCTGCCCCTCGTCTCAGTTGCAGCAGTTTGCGTCCTGCGCCCAGGCCGACATTCCCGGGCAGCAGAACGCCTCGGCCCTGTCCCACTGGCCGGTGCAGATCAAGCTTGTCCCCCCGCATGCCCCGTTCCTGAAGCATGCGGATCTGCTCGTCACGGCGGACTGCGCCCCGGTGGCCACGGCTGAGTACCATTCCCAATTTCTGCCGGGCAAGGTGGCCTTGATGGGCTGCCCCAAGTTTGACGACGCCCAGGAGTACCTGGATAAATTCGTGGCCATCTTCAAGCGCGGGGATATCGTAAGCGTCACGGTCCTGTCCATGGAAGTGCCCTGCTGTTCAGGGCTTTTGGGGATCGTGAAAAAAGCCGTAGAGCTCTCCGGGGCTGCCGTGCCCGTCAGGAATGTGGTCCTGTCCACCCGCGGGGAGGTGAAGCAGGAGCTGGATTGTGCCGCCTGAAGGCTCATCCTCAAGTCCCCAAAGACTGCCGGAACCAGAGTTCGGAAAGATTCGACTCCAGGTTTCGGCAAGAGGGAATTCAGCAAAATAGTGTGTGACGAGTTCTTTTTTCAGCATTTTCAGAGCAATGCCGTGGAGTTCCCGGCACCACTGACGTACCCTCTCACCTTCAGCAGGTTCAAGGTTTCCTGATTGCTCCAGGTATTCGCTGAACCAGTAGACGCTGTTCAAGCTTCCAAACAAAAGAGATGGTTCATGCCAGAACATCCGCTGGGTTCTTTGAGCCAGGGTTCTGTCCAGCCGGTCCCTGGTAAAGACAAAGGGTCTTTTCGGACGTTTCCCTCTGGGCACCACATCCTTCAAATATCCTAAAATAAAGAAGATAAAAACAAGACTTAAATTTTGGTAGTCTTCCATCGATACTTTGAAAATGAAAGAAAGCAGAATGTTTTTCATTATCCGTGTCAATCCGGTGCGCCAAGTCTTCTTTTATAGGCTTGTATTCAAGCTCAGCAAAAAGCAAAGGAGAAGCGGATGAGCACCCAATTTTCGAGACGCTGTCTATTGCAGGATTGCTGGGGCTATTGCTGGGGTTGGGACGCAGAGAGTTGTTTATTAGACGGTTATATCCCAGAAATAGGTATTTTCAGGGCCTATATCATTAGAATCATTTTCACTTTGCTCTTGCCATAAGCATTTGGAGAAAAACGGCCTTTTTGCCCCCGAAAAAATCCAAATGTAATTTAAGCTGTCTTGGACTGTCTCTTGAGCAGACAGACAAGAGCTTGCCTGCGCGTCCCACGTCGCTGGCTATCTGTAGCAGCGCATCCTGCAATTCTCGAACTGTATCTGGCACTTCAGTGGATCGCGTACTTCGTTCAGGCACTGGCGATGTTTGCTGGCGCAGTCGGTTAAGCATCTGCCCAAGTGCGATCCCGAAGGTTCGTCCGCGGCGTACACGCCTTCCAGGGGCCCGCTGCACTGGTTTGCGCACTTCTGGATGGCCGTCTCAATGGCCTCGGTGTCGCGAGATTCGAAGACCGGCGCCATGCAAGCCTCCATGCACTGCTCCATCTGAGACGGCTGGCTCCAGGCGTCCGGCGCGGGAAGCGTTAAAAGCATCGAGAACAGGCCAGGATGCGAAACAAATATTTCTTACTTCCTCCTTGTCTGGACGTTCATTTTCCTCAATAAAGCAAGCTTCGTGCCGTAATACCGGGTGAATGTCAAGCTGGACAACAGCCCCGCCGCCTTGATTGTCACCGGATGGTGATACAGTCAAATTTCATGACCCCAGACTTGACTTTGGTATCATGAGTGTGATCGCAACAATCGCTGCATTGGACTACGAACCGGTCAATGTCCCCTATCTCCCTCCTCTCCTCTTACTATCTCACTTTAAAAAAAATGTGCAATTGCAAAATTTAGATATAATTTTCTTGACAAATGCAAAATCATCGAGTATTCTTTTGCCAAAACACATTGGAAGTCAGTATGACGAAGAAATTGGACGACACCGACATGGACATCATCCGGCGCCTCTGGGACGGCCGGACCCCGTACAGTGATATCGCCGAACAGGTGGGGTTGACGACCAACACCGTCCGCAACCGGGTCAACCGGATGCTGGAAAACGGCGTTTTGCAAATCATCGGCCTGGTGGACCCCGGCGCCATCGAGGGACACCATACGGCCTTTATCGGTTTCAAGGTTCCGCCCCAGGAAGTAAGCAGCGCCCTGGAACATATCTCGGGCTTGAAAGGCGTCGTCGGGGCGGCCACGGTCAGCGGCCGGTTCGACATCATGGCGTTGGTCATGTTCAACGAGACGTTCAGCTACAAGCGGTTTCTGGAGGAGGAACTCCAGGATATCCCCGGCTTGTTGAGCACCGAGACGTTTTTTGTGGTGGGCGGTAAAGACTTTCAACTGCGGTACGTTTTATAGGGGAGCGGCATGGATTGGATTGAAGAACAAGACGTGGACCGCATCGCGGTGGGGCCGGCGGTTTTAGGGTCGGGTGGCGGAGGAGACCCGTATATGGGGAAGTTGATGGCCAAGCAGGCCATAGGGAAGCATGGTCCGGTCCGGCTTATTTCGGTGGACGAGGTGCCCGACGACGAGTTGGTCATCCCGTCGGCCATGATGGGTGCTCCGGCGGTCATGCTGGAGAAGTTCCCCAACGGGTCCGAGCCGGAGCGGGCTTTTCGGGCTCTGGAGAAGCACCTGGGCCGCACGGCCTATGGCGTGATTTCCATTGAGGCCGGCGGCCTGAATTCCTGCATACCCATTTACACCGCCGCCAGCCTGGGCCTTCCTCTGGTGGACGCCGACGGCATGGGCCGGGCGTTTCCAGAGCTCCAGATGGTCACCTTCAGTGTGGCCGGGGTTTCATCGACCCCGATGGTTTTGTGCGACGAGAAGGGCAACCTGATGATTCTGGAGACGATCACCAACCAGTGGTCCGAGGTTCTGGCCCGGACGGCCACCGTGGCCATGGGCCTGGCCTCCATGCTCAGCCTCTACTGCGTGGACGGCCGGACCCTGCGGCGGTCCGCGATCCGCGGCACCATGTCCCTGACCGCCGAGATCGGCGGGGGGATTCTAAGTTCGAATCGTTCCAAGGCGGACCCGGTGACCGCCATCCTTCAGGTCACACGGGGCGTACGCCTGTTCACCGGCAAGATCGTCGACGTCACCCGGGACCTGACCACCGGTTTTGTTCGGGGTCGGGTCCGGATGGAAGGCCTGGAAGCGGACAAGGGCAGTCTGTTTGAGCTGGAGTTTCAAAACGAAAACCTACTGGGCAGAAGAGACGGGAGACCGGCCGCGGTCACGCCCGATTTGATCACCGTGCTTGACCTGGAACGGGCGTTCCCGATCACCACCGAGGGATTGAAGTACGGTCAGCGCGTCGTTGTCATCGGAATGCCGTGCGATCCCTTCTGGCGGACCGAGGAGGGTTTGGCGTATGTGGGACCGGGGTATTTCGGTTATGACGTCGACTACACGCCGGTGGAAGAGCTGGCGGGAGGACCAACACCATGACCTACCGGCTGGGCATCGATGTGGGCGGGACCAACACGGACGCGGTGATCTTGGACCAGCGCGACGCGGTTCTGGCCAAGTGCAAGACCGTGACCACCGAGGACGTATCGACGGGTATCAACCGGGCCGTGGAATCGGTCCTGCGGGACGTCTCCATCCATCCGTCGCTTATTGAAGACGCCATGCTCGGCACCACCCATGCCACCAACGCCATTGTTGAACGAAAAGACCTGGCCAAGGTCGGGGTTCTGCGGCTGGCAGCGCCGTCGGGCCGCGCCATTCCACCGTTTGTGGACTGGCCCAACGACCTGCTGGGCAGCACGGCGTTCGCTTCCCATATCGTCTCGGGGGGATATGAGTACGACGGGGCGTTGATTTCGGACCTGGACCTCGAGGAAGTCCGGCGGTCCCTCGAATCGCTTCAGCGGGCGGGAGCCGAGGCGCTTGCCGTCTCCTGCGCGTTTTCTCCGGTCAATGACCAACAGGAGCGCCGGGTTCAGGAACTGGCCGCCGAGTGTTTCGGACCGGATTTCCCGGTCACCTTATCCAGCGAGATTGGAAGCGTCGGCCTGATCGAACGGGAAAACGCGGCCATCCTCAACGCCGCGATCCGGTCACTGGCGGAGCGGGCTTACGGGTCCTTCGAGCACGTTCTTCAGACGCACGGAATTCAGGCGGACCTGTTCATCACCCAGAACGACGGCACTTTGATGTCCATCGACTACGCCAAGCGCTACCCTGTGCTGACCATCGCCTCGGGCCCGACCAACTCCCTGCGGGGCGCCGCCCACCTTTCCGGAATAAAGGATGGAATCGTGGTGGACGTGGGCGGGACGACCATGGATGTGGGGGTGCTGAAGAACGGCTTTCCTCGAGAGTCCACGACTTCCGTGGAAATGGGAGGGGTTCGGACCAACTTTCGCATGCCCGATTTGATCGCCGTCGGCCTCGGCGGCGGATCGGTGGTGGACGTCCTCGATGGCCGGGTCCGGGTGGGTCCCGTTTCCGTCGGGTACCGCATCCATTCGGAAGCCAGAATATTCGGCGGAGACACGCTCACGGCCACGGACATCGCGGTGGCGGCCGGCCGTACCGAGCTTGGTGATCCGTCCAGGGTCCGAAACATTGAACCGGAGACGGTCTCGCGGTCTCTGGCAGCCATCCGCGCCCTGATCGAGGAGACCGTGGACCGAATGAAGAACTCATCCGAAGCGGTGCCGGTCATCGTGGTCGGCGGCGGAAGCGTGCTGGCGCCCGACGACCTTCACGGCGCCGCCCAGGTGATTAAGCCCGAACACTACGAGGTCGCCAACGCCATCGGCGCGGCGATCGCCCAGATTTCGGGCGGGGTGGACGGCGTGTTCGACGTGGCCACCCAGGGACGGGAACGGGTCCTCGAAGAGATCAAGGAGGCGGCCCGGTCGGAGGCCGTCCGGGGCGGCGCCTCGGCCGAGACGGTCGAGATCGTGGAGGTGGAGGAAATCCCCTTGGCTTACTTGCCTTCCAACGCGGTGCGGTTCCGGGTCAAGGCGGTTGGGAACCTGGGAAGAAAAACCTGAACCGAGGATAGGAATCTCATGAAAATCAAGGTCATCGCTCCCGTGATCACCGATCAGTTCAACCGGTCGATCAAGGAGGAGGCCGAACGATTCGCCGGGTCCGGCGCGCGGATCGACGTCGAGAACATTGAGCGGGGCGCCGCTTCCATTGAAAGCGTTTACGACGAGGTCCTCAACGCGCCCGACGTGGTCGAGGCGGCCATTCGGGCGGAGCGGGACGGCTTCGACGCCGTCTTCGTAGATTGTTTCGGCGATCCGGGCGTGGACGCGGCCCGGGAGTGCGTTGCCATCCCGGTGGTCGGCGGGTTTCTGCCTGCTGCGCTCACGGCCCGCCTCCTGACCGACCGCTTCTCCATCGTCACCGTGTTACCAAACGTGGTCCCGATCATCCGCCGGAATACCCGGAAGCTGGGCCTGGAGGGTAGCATCGCCTCCATTCGGACGGTGAACGTCGCCGTTCTGGACCTGACCGATCCCGATGCCCTCAAAGACACCCTGGCCGTAGAGGCCGAAAAGGCGGTCCGCGAGGACGGCGCCGAAGGAATCGTGCTCGGCTGCACCGGCATGCTCGGGTTGGCCGAAGCGCTGCAACAGATGCTGGCCGCACGCGGATTCGAAGTCCCCGTTGTCGATCCCACCGGGGCGGCCGTGGGTTGTCTTCTGACCCTGCACCATAATGCCGTCAGCCATAGCAAACTCACTTATCCAACCCCTCCATCCAAGGAGCGGAACACGGTGAGTTGAACCAGTGACGTCTCCGCACGCCTTGGTCGCCGGCGCCGCCCCAAGCGCGGGAGGGCCGGCGTCGGGGCGCCTTGACGCCGAGGTTTTCCAGCGGCGTGGCAAGGCGGATAAGCCGTAATTCTCATCGCACATTTGGAGGTTCACCATGACGGATCGTCGCCCGACCCAACAAGTCATCATCAATGTTGATCTGACCAGCCGAAAGGTCTGGCAGGAACCGGTTCCGGCCGAGGACGTCGCCGATTACATCGGCGGGAGAGGCATCAACGCGAAAATTCTCTATGAGCGCGTCTCCAAGGGGCTGGACCCCATGTCCCCGGATAATCTCCTGATCTTCGGCACCGGCGCCCTTAACGGCACCCTGGCCCCCTGCTCCGGCCGGATGACCATCACCACCAAGAGCCCGGCCACCGGGCTGTATCTGAAGTCGAGTTCCGGAGGTCTTCTCGGCGCGGAGATGAAACGGGCCGGGGTCGACTATTTGGTCGTCAGTGGGGCTTCCCAGACGCCGGTGTATCTGTGGATTCAGGACGGAGAAGTGGAAATCCGCCCGGCGGACCACCTTTGGGACCGTGGCACCCGGGAGACGGACACCCGGCTCAAGGAGGAGTTGGAGGACCGCAAGGTCCAGACCGCGGTGATAGGCCAGGCCGGCGAGAACCGTGTGCTTTGCGCCAACATCAACATTTCCCGCCATAATTTTGCCAGTCGGGGCGGAACCGGGGCCGTGATGGGAGCCAAGGGGCTCAAGGCCGTGGCGGTCCGGGGGAGCCATAAAATACGAGTCGAAGACGAGCCGGGGTTCAAAGAGCTGGGCAAACAGATCCGGCGGGACATCGCGGAGGACGGCACGGCCAACGCGCTGCACATGTTCGGAACCTCAGGGTTCGTTGAGGGGTTGGACATGGCCGGCATGCTGGGGAGCATGAACTTCAGCCGGGCCGGGATCGAAGGGGCCAAGCGGCTCGGCAGCCAGCACGTGGCGAAGATCGGCTACTTCAAAGGACGCAAATCCTGCCATTCCTGCCCCTTGGGTTGCCACCGCCTGGTGCGGTTCGACTCCAAAGAGTACGGCGTTGTGGACGACGTAGGCCCCGAGCTTGAGTCGGTCATGTCCCTGGGCGCTCAGTGCGGAACCACAGAGACCGAGGCCGTGCTGATGGCCAACTACCTGTGCAATGACTTCGGCATGGACGTCATCAGCGTCGGCCACCTCATCGCCTGGGCCATGGAGACCCGGGAAAAGGGGCTGATCACCTCCCAGGACCTCGATGGGCTCGACCTCGCCTTTGGAAACACCCGCTCGGAATTGGAAATGATCAGACGAATCGCCCTCCGGGAGGGTTGGATCGGCGACCTCCTGGCCGACGGCCTCGCCCACGCCGCCGAAACGGTCGGCGGAGAAAGCTGGAAATGGGCCATTCAGTGCAAGGGTCTGGAACAGTCGGCCTGCGACACCAGGGCGGCCAAAGGCTACGCCCTGGCCTTCGCCCTGAACCCCCGAGGGCCGGACCACCTCACCACCCAGATCATGGCCGAGTTCGGCATGAGTGACGAGGCGAAAGTTCTGATCAAGAACATTACCGGGGACGAAAACCTGGCCGTCCCGAACACCACGGAGAAACGCGCTGAAATAGTGCTCTGGCACGAGAACCTTTATGGCATGAACGACTGCCTCGGCATCTGTACCTTCGTCTCCTCGGCTTCCTTCGTGGTCGGCTTTCCGTACATGGCCAAGCTGTACGCCCTGGCCATGGGAACCGACGCCACCGAGGAGTCATTGTCCGAAGCCGGAAGACGGATCGTCACCCTCGAACGTATGTTCAACGTCCGGGAAGGGTACACCAGGGAAAAGGACGTCCTTCCCTACCGCATGATGCACGAAGCGGTCGCGGAGGGCCCCTGGGCAGGGCACGTCACGCCCGCCGACGAGCTGCGGGAAATGCTGAACGAGTATTTCGAACTTACCGCCTGGGACCCTGAGACGGGCATCCCCACCACCCGATCTCTCGAACGATTGAAACTGCGCGAGGTCTGCGCGTGACCGGTTGACATGGAGCGAGCCCTGGGGGCCGTTTAAAAACCTCCTTGGGCTCCATCTCTCAACCGGGCCGCCTTGGACGGAAGTCTTTTGACTCCTGGCGGTCCATCTCCGTTTTTGGGTCCTTTTGTCCTCAAAAAACTCAAAATAGACCCGTTTCAGCTGCCAAAATTCGCAAATCTTATTGATATTTCATGTTTTTTTTGCGGCCCGACCCCGCCCCACACTGATCATTATGATCTGAATTGGTTTCGATCATTTCATAGGCTAATCCTGCAAAATTCTGCGCTGGAGTAAGTTCTGCATATCTCTGCGACCGTCA